>NZ_JAUVWH010000043.1 GCF_030604225.1 Geoalkalibacter sp. | reverse complement strand
GGTTCTTGACCGCGCGCAGGATGCGGTAGGGGTGGCCGGGCTCGCCCTCGAAGTAGAGCACCGTGTCGACCATGTGTTCGAGCATGCGCGGCCCGGCGATGGCGCCGTCCTTGGTGACATGGCCGACTAGGAAGGTGGGAATGCCGTCGCCCTTGGCGACGTGCATGAGCCGCGCGGCGCACTCGCGCACCTGGCTGACGCTGCCCGGCGCCGAGTCGAGGGCCGCGGTGAAGATGGTCTGAATGGAATCGATGACGAGAAAGGCGGGCTTAAGAGCGCGCACCTGCTCCAGCACCGCCTCCAGGTTCGTTTCGGCGAGCAGGTAGAGCCCTTCGCCGCTCACCCCGAGACGCTCGGCGCGCATGCGCACCTGGCGCGCCGATTCCTCGGCGGTCACATAGAGGGCCGTCCCCTGTTCGGAGAGACGGCTGATGGCCTGCAGGAGCAAGGTTGATTTGCCGATCCCCGGATCGCCGCCGATGAGGATCAGGGAGCCCGCCACCACGCCGCCGCCGAGCACCTGGTCGAGTTCGCCGATGCCGCAGCGCAGGCGGTCCTCCTGACCCAGGGCCACCTCGGCCAGGCGCAGGGGCACGCCGGGCGTCCCCGCGGCGACGCGGGCATTTCCGCGCGCCGGCGCGAGCTTTTCTTCCACCAGGCTGTTCCAGGCGCCGCAATCGGTGCAGCGCCCCAGCCACTTGGGGCTCTGGCAACCGCACTGCTGGCAGGTGAAAACAGTTTTGATCTTAGCAGGTTTCACGGCATCTCCCGTCGGGGCATTCTAAGTGGTGGGGCCTGGCCTGTCAACGCAGGGATGGACCTTGATCCGAGGGGCATGGTTGACCCGCCCCGGCCTGCCGCCGTATAACTGCCCAACGCTCTTGCGCCTTCCCCGCGCCAAGGATGTCTCCATGCACCGCGAGCCCTGGTTTCTCTTCGCCTTTCTCGCCACTTTGTGCCTGATGTTGGGGCTGGCCGTCGCCGGCGCGGGTTCCGTGCGCGGCCATACGGATTTTACCCTGGCCGGGCGGCGCGCCGGTCACTGGAAGGTGTCGGGCGCCATCATGGGCACCCTGGTGGGCGGGGCGTCCACGGTGGGCACGGTGCAGTTGGCGTTTCTCTTCGGCCTCTCGGCCTGGTGGTTCACCCTGGGCGCGGGGCTGGCCTGCCTGTTTCTTGGTCTGTTTCTCGCACGCCCCCTGCGCCGCCGCGGCGTGGAAACCATCCCCGAGTTCATCGCCCGCGACCACGGCGAGCGCGTGCGCAAGGCGGCCGGGCTGTTTTCGGCCCTGGGCATGTTCATCCACGTGGTGGCGCAATTGCTCGCCGCCGCGGCCATTTTGTCCTCCCTGTTCGGCTTCTCCCTCAAGGAGGGGGCGCTGCTCGCCGCCCTGTTGGTTGCGCTGGTGACCTGGCGCGGCGGCATGCCCGGCGCCGGCACCCTGGGGCTGGCCAAACTGTTTTTCCTCTATCTCACCATGATCGGCGCCGGTCTGCTCGCCTACCGCCTGAGCGGCGGCTGGAGCGGACTGCGGGAGAGTTTCGCACCCTTTCCCTGGTTCAGCCTGTTCGGCCATGGAACGGCGGCCGGGCTCTCCGACCTGGTCGCCATGCTGGTAGGCGTGGTCTCCACCCAGACGTATCTGCAGGCGGTGTTTTCCGCGCGCGATGAACAAGCCGCGCGCAAGGGTGCCCTGATCAGCGCGGCGCTGATTCCCCCCTTGGGCCTGTTCGGCATCAGCGTCGGGCTTTACATGCGCCAAAGCGCGCCCACCATGGACAGCGCCCGCGCCCTGCCGGAATTTTTGCTGCACCACATGCATCCTGGCTTTGCCGGGCTGGCCTTCGCCGCCCTGCTGATCGCCGCCGTCGCCACGGCCGCCGGCCTGACTCTCGGCGTGGGCACCACGCTG
Organism: Geoalkalibacter sp.; assembly: GCF_030604225.1. Lineage (GTDB taxonomy): Bacteria > Desulfobacterota > Desulfuromonadia > Desulfuromonadales > Geoalkalibacteraceae > Geoalkalibacter. Next base: position 20,158 of record NZ_JAUVWH010000043.1, on the reverse strand, counting down.
CGCGGCGATCTGTTGGCCGCACGCCGCTTCGGCGCCCAGGAGTTGCTCGTCATGAAAGCCCTCACCTTGGGCGTGGTGCTGCTCGCCCTGGGCCTGGTGCTGCTCAACCTGGGCTCGGCGATCATGGACTGGAGCTTTCTCTCCATGGGCCTGCGCGGCGCCACCCTGTGCCTGCCGCTGCTGGCGGCGGTGTTTCTCGGCGCACGCACCTCGCCAAGCGGCGGCGCCCTGGCGGTCCTGGTCGGCCCGACGACGGTGATTCTCGTCGGCCTCGGCGACATGCTGCCCGGTCCGCCCCTGTTCTGGGGCCTGGGCGCGGCCCTGGCGGCCTTCGCCCTGGTTTGGCGGCGGGAGCGGCGTCTTAGAAAAAACGATAGTTTGTCTTGATGTTCCCAGGGACTTTTCCCTAGAATGGGAAAGTTGACCCCCGAGGTGACCTATGTCCGCCGTCGAACTCAAATACGGTTCGCAGTCCCTGCGCCTCGCACTGCCCGGCGCCCGGGTGCTGCGGCCGCGGGCCGCGTCCCCCGCCGCGCCGCCGGCGGATCTGGTGCGCGCGGCCCTGGCGCGGCCCATCGGCGGCCCGCCCCTGGCGCAGAGCGTCAAGCCCGGCGAGCAGGTGGTCATCGTCACCTCGGACATCACCCGCTACACGGGCAGCGAGCACTATCTGCCGGTGCTGGTCGACCATCTCAACGCCTGCGGCATCCGCGACGCGGATCTGACGGTGGTCGTCGCCTTGGGCATCCATCGTCCCCAGAGCGAGGCCGAGCACCGCAAAATCCTCGGGCCGCTCCACGGCCGCATCCGGGTGGTGGATCACGACTGCGACAACCCGGCGGACCTGGTGACCCTCGGCGAGACGCGAAGCGGCATCCCGGTGAGCCTCAATCGCCGTGTGGCCGAGGCCGAGCGGCTGATCGTCACCGGCACCCTGGGCTTTCACTATTTCGCCGGCTTCGGCGGTGGCCGCAAGGGCCTGGTGCCGGGCGTGGCGAGCCGCGCCACCTGCATGGCCACCCACTTCGGCGTGTTCAATCCGCCCGAGATCGGCGGCAAGCATCCGCGCGCGACCACCGGGGTGCTTGACGGCAATCCGGTGCACGAGGCGATTCTTGAGGCGGCAAGCATGGCGCGGCCGGATTTTCTCCTCAACACCCTGCTTTCGCCGACCAAGGAGATTCTCGAGGTGTTCTGCGGCGATCTGGAACAGGCCCACCTGGCCGGCTGCGCGCGCTGCCGCGAACTCTACGAGGTGGCCCTGGAGGAGCCGGCGGATCTGGCGGTGGTCTCCTGCGGCGGCAGCCCCAAGGACATCAACTTCATCCAGGCGCACAAGGCCCTGGACTACGGCGTCAAGGCCCTGCGCCCGGGCGGCACCCTGATCCTGCTCGCGGCCTGCCCGGACGGCTTCGGCAACAAGACCTTCTTCGACTGGTTCCGCTACCAGGATCTCGGGGAATTCGAGACCGCCCTGCGCCAAAATTACGAAATCAACGGCCAGACCGCCCACGCCACCCTGAGCAAGGCGCGAAAGTTCCGGGTGATTCTGGTCAGCGAACTGAGCACCGAGCAAACCGCCGCCATGGGCATGGAAAAAGCCGCCGATCTCGACGCGGCCCTGGCCCTGGCCCACCAAAACCTGCCGCCCGCGCAGCGCACCGTGATCATCCCCGACGGCGGCTCGGTGCTGCCTCGGATTCAACCTCGACCGGATTGAACGGCGCAGCCTCGCGCCTTTTGCCAATGACCAAGGACCAAGGACAAAGGACAGCCCTCATCATGGACCAGCGCATCATCCGCATCCTCCAGGAGATCGTCGGCAAGGATCAGGTCACCACCGAGCGCGCCGACCTCATCTGCTATTCCTACGACGCCACTCAGCAGCAGTACCTGCCCGAGGTGGTGGTGTTTCCCGCCGACGCCAAGGAAATCAGCCTGATCCTCAAGATGGCCAACGCCGAGAAGATCCCCGTGTTCCCGCGCGGCGCGGGCAGCGGCTTCACCGGCGGCAGCCTGCCGACGCGCGGCGGCATCGTGCTGGTCACGGCGCGCATGGACAAGATTTTGCGCATCGACAGCGAAAATCTCGTCGCCGAGGTCGAGCCGGGGGTGGTCACCGAGAAGTTCCAGCAGGCGGTGGAAAAGGTCGGTTTGTTCTATCCCCCCGATCCGGCTTCGCTGAAATTCTCGACCCTGGGCGGCAACGTCGCCGAGTGCGCCGGGGGGCCGCGCTGCGTCAAGTACGGCGTGACCAAGGATTACATCCTCGGCCTGGAAGTGGTCACCCCCCAGGGCGACATCATCCGCACCGGCGGCGAGACCATGAAGGGGGTGGTGGGTTATGATCTGACCAAGCTCATGTGCGGCTCGGAAGGGACGCTGGGCATCATCACCAAGATCATCATCAAGCTGCTGCCCCTGCCCGAGGCGCGCAAGACCATGCTGGTGCTGTTTGATTCCATCGACGGCGCGGCGCGCGCGGTCTCGGCCATCATCGGCGGCAAGATCATCCCAGCCACCCTCGAATTCATGGACGCCACCACCATCGACTGCGTGCGCAAGGCGACCGGGATGCAACTACCCGAAAGCGCCCAGGCGGTGCTGATCATCGAGGTCGACGGCGAGCGCGAGATGCTCGAGCGCCAGGCGCAAAAAATCCTGCAGATCGTCGAGCCCCTGGGCGTGGTCGAGACCCGCGTCGCCAACACCCCGGCCGAGAGCGAGGACATCTGGAAGGTGCGCCGCCTGGTGAGTCCCAGCCTGCGCAAGGTCAATCCCGACAAGTTCAACGAGGACATCTGCGTGCCACGCTCCCGGGTGCCCGAGATGATCCGCGCGGTGGAAGCCATCGCCAAGCAGCACGCCATCCCCATCGTCAATTTCGGCCACGCCGGCGACGGCAATATCCATGTCAACGTGATGATCGACAAGAAGGTGCCGGGCGAGCAGGAAAAAGCCGACCAAGCCATCGAGGAGATCTTCGCCGCCGCCCTCAAGCTCGGCGGCACCATGAGCGGCGAGCACGGCGTGGGCATCACCAAGGCGCCCTACATCCCCATGGAACTCGATCCGGCGGCGGTGGCCTACATGAAGACCATCAAGCAGGCGCTTGACCCCAACAACATTCTCAATCCCGGGAAAGTTCTTCTGGATTAGAATTTTCACCGCTGAGAGCGCAAAGAGCGCCGAGACAAACCCCAAGGAGGTTTTTTTGTTGTTCTCTCTTGGTTTCTCGGCGCGCTCAGCGCTCTCTAGCGAGCAAGCGAGCGGGCGGTTAATAAAACATGGCCAAACACAAAAAACTCGAGGACTATCGCGACCAGATCGAGCAATGCGTCAAGTGCGGCGCCTGCCAGGCGCACTGCCCGGTGTTCGGCGAGCACAAGCGCGAATCCATCGTCGCGCGCGGCAAGGTGGCCCTGGCCCATGCCCTGCTCAACGACGAGGTCAAACTCGACGAGCGCCTGGTCGAGGACATGAGCAAGTGCCTGCTGTGCGCGAGTTGCTTCGACAAATGCCCCAACCTGGTGCCGACGGACGAGATCGTCGCCGCGGCGCGCCGCGAGATTACGGAAAAGCAGGGCCTGAGCAGTTTCGGCAAGGTGCTGACCACGGTGCTCAAGCATCCCCGGCTGATGAACGGCCTGGCGAAAAGCGGCAAGGCCTTCTCGTCCCTGCTGTTCAAGAAGGTGCCCGAGCAAAGCGGCCTGCGCCTGCGCTTTCCCGCTCCCTTCGTGAGCCGCGAGCGCAGCATTCCCGAAATCGCCGCCCAGCCCTTTCGCGAAAGCCATCCCGAGGTCATCCCCGGCGCCGAGGGCAAGCCGACGGTGAGCTTTTTCACGGGCTGCATGATCAACTACATGTACCCCGAGATCGGCGAGGCGCTACTCAAGATCCTCAAGTTCATGGGTGTGACGGTCATCATTCCCCAGGACCAGGGCTGCTGCGGCCTGCCGGCGATTTCCGCGGGCGACGGCGCCACCGTGGAGGAACTCTCCCGCCGCAACCTCGCGGCCCTGTCCCGCCATCGCGTCGATGCCGTCCTCACCGCCTGCGCCACCTGCAACGAGGGCATCGGCCGCCACTTCCGTCACCTGGAGGGCGACTACGCGACCCTGGCGGAGAAAGTCGTGGACATGAACGTCTTTCTCGTGCGCCAGGGCCTCGACAGGCTGCTCGCCGAGCTGCCGCGCAAGGAAGTGTTCCAGCGCGTCACCTACCACGATCCCTGTCACCTGCGTACCCAGGGCATCACCAAGGAGCCGCGCGCCCTGCTCAAGGCCCTGCCCGGCGTGCGTTTCATCGAGATGGAGGGCGCGGATCGCTGCTGCGGTCTGGGCGGCACCTTCTCGGTCTATCACTACGACACCAGCAAGCTCATCGGCGCGCGCAAGGCGCCGGGCATCGAACAGAGCGGCGCGGATCTGGTCGCCACCGCCTGCCCCGGCTGCATGATGCAGTTGCAGGACACCATCAACCACGCCGGCCTCAAGCCGCGCGTGATTCATCTGCTCGAACTCATCGCCCGCGATCTGCCCGCGTAGGGGCGCGCATTGGTGCGCCCTGGGCGGACGCAGTCCGCCCCCACGACCGGGAGCGGGGTTTTTTCGGCGTCCTTTTGCATTGACCAGGAGGCTTTGCCATGGATTCGCGTGAAGATTTGGCCCGTCACGTTGCCGAGGCGGTGCGCCGTCAATTCGCCATCCCCCTGAGCGAGGCGCCGTGCGGCGAGCTCAACAGCGCCCTCACCCGGGAAATCAGCCGCCTGGTGGTTGCGGCCCCCGATCCCTACGGCCAGATCATCCGCGACTGGCCGGGCCTCGCCCATCAGCTCGATCTGGCCTGGTGGGAAAGCGAACCCACTCCCCACCAGATCGTCCTCGGCCTGGCCGGCGCCATCCTCGAATTTGAAACCCGCCTGATCCTCGATCTGCCGCGCTGAGCCCCGCCACGCCCCGATTTCCAGTGGTATACTGGAAATCAGGGAGGGCAAGACTGCCAGAAAGGGGGGTACCTATGCAAAAGGACGTGAGAAAATTCGGTATCAGCGACAAGCGGGGCCGGGCCAAAACCAACGAGGATCCTTACGTTCCCGAGGCCGGGCTCAAGGAACCGGCCATCTGCGACAACTGCAACGCCCTGTACCGCAACCGGCGCTGGCAGATGGACGCCGAGGGCGCGGCGGCCGAAAGCGGCAACCCGGACGTGCAGCGGGTCACCTGCCCGGCCTGCCAGAAGATCGCCGAGCGCTACGCCGAGGGCGTGGTCACCCTGCGCGGCGGCTATCTGTGGGACCACGAGGAGGAAATCCGCAACATCCTGCGCAACGAGGAAAACCGGGCCATGGCCAAGAATCCCCTGCAGCGCATCATGCGCATGGAGCGCGAGGGCGATGAGCTGATCATCGAAACCACCGAGGAGAAGCTCGCCGAGCATCTCGGCCGCGCCCTGCACAGCGCCCATCAGGGGGAACTCTCCGTGACCTGGAGCAAGGAGCACAGCCTGTGCCGGGTCAACTGGGAACGGCTGCAATAAGGGCGCGACTCCTCAGCGTTCATGCGGAACCGGAATCCACCATAGATTTCCGGTTCTTTTCTTTTTTTGGAGGCTGACCGGCCGTGGGACATTATCGCCTGCTCGCGCATACCGCCGACATGGGCCTGGAGGCCTGGGGTGAGAGCCGCGCCGAACTCTTCGTCCAGGCGGCCCTGGCCCTGCGCGAGGTGATCATCGGGCAGGCGACGGTGCGCGAAACACGCCACCTCGCATTCACCCTGAGCGGCGGCGACGATGCCGAACTGCTGGTCAACTGGCTGGCGGAACTGCTTTTTCACTTCGAGTGTCGGCACTTCGTGCCCGCGGGGTTTATACTTGAATTCAGCGATACGCAGCTGCACGCCCGGGTGCGCGGCGAGGATTTCGACCCCGAGCGCCACCCGGTGGAACGCGAGGTCAAGGCCGTCACCCACCATCAGGTGCTGGTGGAAAAAACACCTGAGGGCTGGCACGGGCGGCTGTATCTGGATCTCTAGCAAGCGAGCGACCACCTGATGTCCGTCAAGATCGAACAGATTGATGCCTGCCGCTGGCGCATTCCCCGCGAGGGGGACATGCGCACCGAGGGCCTGGTCTTCGCCGATCGCGCCATGATCGAGGTGCTGCGCAAGGAGCAGGCCCTGGAGCAGGTGCGCAACGTGGCGACCCTGCCCGGCATCGTCGGCCCGTCCATCGCCATGCCCGACATCCACTGGGGCTACGGCTTTCCCATCGGTGGGGTGGCGGCCTTCGATCCCGACCAGGGCGGCGTGGTGTCGCCGGGCGGCGTGGGCTACGACATCAACTGCGGCGTGCGCCTGCTGCGCAGCGAGTTGGAGGCGAGCGACGTGCGGCCGCGCCTCAAGGAGCTGGCCGACGCCCTGTTCCACAACGTGCCCTCGGGGGTCGGCTCGCACCGCCGCGACCTCAAGCTCTCGGTGCAGGAGGAGCGCAAGGTGCTTAGGGACGGCGCGCGCTGGGCGGTGCGCAACGGCTTCGGCCGCGCCGAGGATCTGGAACACATCGAGGAAGGCGGCGCCCTGCCCGACGCCGACCCGGAAGTGGTGTCCGACCGTGCCCTGGAGCGCGGCCGCGACCAGCTCGGCACCCTGGGCAGCGGCAACCATTTTCTTGAGGTTCAGGTCGTCGAGGAAATCGAGGATGCCCAGGCCGCCGCGGTGCTCGGGCTGTTCGCCGGGCAGGTCACCGTCTCCATCCACACCGGCAGCCGCGGCCTGGGCTATCAGGTGTGCGACGATTTCATCCGCGTCATGCTGCGCGCCGCCGCCAAATACGGCATCGCCCTGCCCGATCGCCAGCTGTGCTGCGCGCCCCTGACCAGCCCCGAGGGCCGGCAGTATCTGGCCGCCATGGCCGGGGCCGCCAATTTCGCCTTCGCCAACCGCCAGCTCATCACCCATTGGGTGCGTGAAACCTTCGAGCAGGTCCTCGGCCAGGGGCCGGCGCGGCTGCGCATAGGGCTGATCTACGATGTCTGCCACAACATCGCCAAATGGGAACAGCACGAGGTCGGGGGCCGCAAGCGGCGCCTGTGCGTGCACCGCAAGGGCGCGACGCGCGCCTTTCCGCCGCGCCACCCCGAAACGCCGGCCCTGTATCGCGACATCGGTCAACCGGTCTTGATTCCCGGCGACATGGGGCGTTATTCTTACGTGCTGGTCGGCACCCCCGCCGCCTTCGGCGAAACCTTCGGCTCCACCTGCCACGGCGCCGGCCGCGTGCTCTCGCGTCAGGCCGCCAAGAAACAGGCGCGCGGCCAGAACACCGAGGCGGAGCTGGCGGCGCGCGGCATTCTGGTGCGCGCCGCCAACCGCGCCACCGTGGCCGAGGAAATCCCCGAGGCCTACAAGGATGTGCGCGAGGTGGTCGGCATCGTCGCCCGGGCGGGCATCGGCCGCATCGTCGCGCGGCTGCGGCCGCTTGCGGTGATCAAGGGCTGAGCGACCGGCGCCACCCATCCACTCACGGAGAATCGCTATGCGCGTGTTCATCACCGGCGCCACCGGTTTTGTCGGCAGCGAGGTTCTGCGGCAGGTGCTCGCCGCCGGGCATATCGCCCGCTGCCTGGTGCGGCCCGGTTCGGAAGGGCGCCTGCCCATCCAGAAAAACATCGAGGTGCGCCTGGGCGACGCCACGGACCTGGAAAGCCTCGACGGCTCGCTGGAAAACTGCGACGCGGTGATCCATCTGGTCGGCATCATCCGCGAGTTTCCCTCCCGAGGCATCACCTTCAAGCGCCTGCACACTGAAGCCACCCGCAACCTGCTGGAGGCCGCCGAGTCGCAAGGGGTGCGCCGCTATGTGCAGATGAGCGCCAACGGCACCCGTCCCAACGCCGCCACCGCCTATCACCGGACCAAGTGGGAAGCCGAGCAGGCGGTGCGCGATTCCCATCTGGACTGGACCATTTTCCGGCCCTCGCTGATCTTCGGGCCCGGCGACGAGTTCGTCAACATGCTCGCCGACCTGATCCGCAAGGCGCCGCTGGTGCCGGTCTTCGGCGACGGCCGCTACCGCATGGCGCCGGTGGCGGTCGAGGATGTGGCCGCGAGCTTCGTCGCCGCCCTGGGCTGCGAAACCTGCGTCAAACAGACCTACGCCCTGTGCGGCCCCGAGGATTTCAGTTACGACGAAATTCTCGACCTGGTGGGCGCGGCCATCGGCAAGAGCCGGGTGCGCAAGCTGCATCAACCCCTGTGCCTGATGCAACCGGTCGTGCACCTATTGCAGGGCATTCCCCAGTTCCCCATCACCAGCAACCAGCTGACCATGCTCCTTGAAGGCAATGTGTGCGACGAGGATGCCCGGCGCGGCTGGCGTGAAACCTTCGGCATCGAGCCCCATCCCTTCGCCGCCGGCATCCGCAAGTACCTGGCGCGCTAGGAGCCGGCACGGCGGTGGTTGCCCAAGTCTCTTTGATGGAACCGTTTTTTTCCCAGGACGCCCTCCTGCTCATGCGCCAGGCGATTGCCGAGGCGCGCGGCAACGAGGTGTTTTTCCTCGGCCGCACCGACGGCGCGCGGCGGGTGACGACCGTTGAGGTGCTGGCCCGCGGCAACGAAGCGGCGGTGCCCGCCATTCTTTCCTGCTGCGCCTACGGCGACGTGGTGATTCACAACCATCCCTCCGGGGGCCTCGACCCCTCGGGGGCCGACATCGAGGTGGCCTCACGGCTGGGCGGGCTGGGGGTGGGCTTCTACATCGTCGACAACGACGTGGCTGAGCTGTACCGGGTGGTGGAGGCCTTCGCGCCGCGCGAAAGGCGCCATCTCGACCCGGCGCGCATCGCCGCGCTGCTCGGCACCGACGGCCAGGTGGCGCGCAATCTGCCCGGCTGGGAAGAGCGTCCCGAGCAGCTGCGCATGGCCTTTGCGGTGAGCGAGGCGTTCAACCTGGGCCAGATCGCTCTCGTCGAGGCGGGCACGGGGACCGGCAAAAGCCTCGCCTATCTGGTGCCGGCGCTGCTCTGGGCGCTGGACAACGACGAGCGGGTGGTGGTCTCCACCAACACCATCAACCTGCAGGAACAGCTCATCCGCAAGGACATTCCCTTTCTGCGACGCGCCACGGGCCTGGAGTTCCGCGCCGTGCTGGTCAAGGGGCGCGGCAACTACCTCTGCCTGCGCCGCGCCGAGGGCGCGGGGGCCGAGCCGGGCCTGTTCGAAAGCGGCGAGGAAGGCGAGTTGCAAGCCATTCTCGCCTGGGCGCAAACGACCCGCGACGGCTCCAAGGAAAGTCTGGCCTTCTCCCCCCGCGAGGCGGTGTGGGAGGAGGTGCGCTGCGAACTCGACCAGTGCGGGCGGGTGCGCTGCGCCCACTACGGCCGCTGCTTTTTCCACCGGGCGCGGCGCGAGGCGGCATCGGCCGACCTGCTGGTGGTCAATCACGCCCTGCTGCTCTCCGATCTCGCCCTGCGCCTGCAAACCGACAATTACAGCGCGGCGGCGGTGCTGCCGCCCTTCGAGCACGTCATCCTCGACGAGGCCCATCACCTGGAGGATGTCGCCACCCAGTTCTTCTCCGCCCAGGTCACGCGCTTTTCCTTCGCGCGCCTGCTCGGCCGCCTGCAACACCCGCGCAAGCCGGACAAGGGGTTGCTGCCGCGCTTTCTCAACCAGCTGGCCAAGGACTTGCCGGACAGCGAGGATGCCCTGTACCGCGAGCTTCATGCCCAGGTCGAGGCGCTGCTCGGTGCCCGCCAGGCCCTGCTCGACGAGGCGCTCAGGACCCTTGAGGAGGTGGGGGTGAGCCTCACCGGGGCGGCCGGCCACCGCCTGGAAAGCGGTGAGGAGTTCAAACAGCGCCTGATCCCGAGCTTTACCGGCGGTGATCTCTGGCCGGGCCTCGCCGAGCCGATTCGCGCCCTGGCCCGCGGCAGCGCCGCCCTGGCCGGGCAATTGCGCGCCCTGCTCAAGACCTGCGGCAAGCTGCCCGAGGACACAGCGGACAAGCTGCTCGCGCCGTTGATCGACCTGCGCGGCTGCACCGCGCGCATGGAAGCCCTGGCCGCCGATCTGAATTTTTTCACCGCCGAGGATCCCCGAAGCTGTGCCTGGATCGAGGTGGCGCGCCGCCGCATCGGCTTTGGCGAGGGTGTGGTGACGCGCCTGTGCAGCGCGCCCCTGGAGGTTGCCGAGGCCCTCAACGAAGCTCTCTACGAGCGGTTTCGCACCCTGGTCCTGACCAGCGCCACCCTCGCCGTGGGCGAGTCCTTCGCCTATTTTTGCGGCCGCGCCGGTCTTGACCGGGTGGAAGCGCAACGCCGCCGCGAGCTCAAGCTCGCCTCGCCCTTCGACTACCAGCGCCAAACCCTGCTGGCGGTGGCCACCGACCTGCCCGAACCGGGCCGCGCCGGCTTTGCCGAAGCGCTGCGCGACTGCGTGGAGCGCTGCGTGCTCGCCGCCGACGGCCGCACCTTCGTGCTCTTCACCGCCTACAGCCTGCTGCGCCGCGTGCACGGCGAGCTCGCCCCGGTGCTCGGCGCGCGCGGCTACCACTGCCTGCGCCAGGGCGAGGTCAACCGCCATCAGCTGCTCAAGCAGTTTGCCACCGACCCCACCAGCGTCCTGTTCGCCACGGATTCCTTTTGGGAAGGGGTGGATGTACCCGGACGCGCCCTGGAGCAGGTGATCATCACCCGGTTGCCCTTTCGCGTGCCCACCGAGCCGGTCCTCGAAGCGCGCGCCGAGGCTATCGCCGCGCGCGGCGGCGATCCCTTCATGAGCTATACGGTGCCCCAGGCGGTGATCCGCTTCAAGCAGGGCTTCGGTCGCCTGATCCGCCACCGCGAGGATCGCGGCGTGGTGTTGATCCTCGACAACCGGGTGATCAACAAAGGCTATGGCCGGATGTTTTTGCGCTCCCTGCCCGAGACCCCGGTCCTGGCGGCGCCATCGGCAGCCATCGTCGCGGAGATCCGACGATTTTTCAGCGCCCCGCATCTGGCCGCCGCGCCAGAGGACCCATGAGCGACCAACCACCCTCGGGCTTCGTCTCCCCCCCGGCGCAACGCTGGACGGTACGCATCCTGTTGCGCTACGCCCTGCTGCAACTGCCGGCCCTGGGCTTGCTCGCCGCCGGACTGGTCCTGCTCAACCACTGGTGGGAGGTGCCCAGGTTCCTGCCCTGGCTGGTGTTCGGCGGCTGGCTGCTCAAGGACGTGCTGCTCTTTCCCCTGGTGTGGCGCGCCTATGATCCCAATCCCAAACCGCGCACCAACACCCTGGTCGGTCGCGAGGGTATCGTGGTGCGTGAATTCGCGCCCCTCGGCCTCATCGAAATCCAGGGCGAGTTCTGGCGGGCGCGGGCGGCCGCCGACCCCGCGCCGCCTCCCGGTCGGCGCGTGCGGGTGCTCGCCATGGAGGGTCTGACCCTGGTGGTCGCAACGGCGGAAGAGCCGCCTCATCCATCCGCGGGGGAGCCGTCATGACCCTGACCATGCTGCTGGTCTTTTTGATCCTGTTTCTGACCCTGGTGCTCCTGGTGAGCGGTCGGGTGCCCCTGGAAGTGGTGGCTTTTCTGGTCATGGGCAGCCTGCCGGTGCTGGGCCTGATCAGCCCCGCCGAGGCGGTGGCGGGGTTCAGCAGCCCAGCGGTCATCACCCTCTGGGCGATCTTCATTCTCAGCGCCGGCCTGACGCGCGTCGGGGTCGGCGACCTGCTCGGCCGCCAGGTGCTGCGCCTGGCCGGAACGCGGGAAGCCTCCCTAGTGGCGCTCATCATGAGCGTGGCCGCGCTGCTCTCGGCCATCATGAACAATGTGGCGGTCACCGCCCTGATGCTGCCGGTGGTCATGGACATCGCCCGCCAGACCGCCCTGCCCCCCTCGCGCCTGCTCATGCCCCTGGCCTACGGATCCCTGCTCGGCGGGCTGACCACCCAGATCGGCACCCCGCCCAACATCCTGGTTAGCGCCGCCATGGACCAGCACGGCCTAGGCGCTTTCGGCATGTTCGACTTCACCCCGGTGGGCGGCGCCATTCTTCTAGTCGGCATCGCCTTCATGGTGCTGGGCGGCCGCCACCTGCTGCCGCGCCGCGATCCGGCCGGCGCATCCGCCTCGCAGGACATCAGCCTGCGTGATCGCTACGACCTGCGCCAACGCATGTTTCTCATGCGCTTGCCGCCCTATTCCGAACTGGCCGGAAAAACCCTCGAACAATGCCGCTTCGGTCCGGTGCTGGGGCTCTCGGTGCTGGAGATCCTGCGCGACGGCCGCACCCTGCTCGCGCCTGGACCCCAGACCCCGGTGCACGGCGGCGACCGTCTGCTGGTGCAGGGCCGCCTGGAGCGCATGGAAGAGTTGCGCGGCTGGCGGGAATTGGCCCTGGAACAGGAAGGCTGCGGCCCCGATCAGCTCATCGGCGAGAACATTCAGGTGGCCCGCGCGGAGGTCGCCGCCGACAGCGAGCTGCTGGGCAAGGGCCTGCGCGAGACGCGATTTTTCCATCGCTTCGGCGCCAATCTGCTCGGCGTTCGGCGCGATGCCCAACACCTGACCCAATCCCTGGAGGATTACCGCTTTAGCGCGGGCGACAGCCTGCTCCTGCAAGGGCCGACGAAAACCCTCGCGGAATTGGACAAGGAGCCGGCCTTTGACGCCTGCGCCCCCCTCGGCCGCGATGACCTGATGCGCCTCGATGGCCTGCAAGGCAATCTGCTCACCCTGCGCCTCGGCCCGACCTGCTCCCTGGCGGGCCGCAGCCTCAACGACAGCGCTCTCGGCGACGCCCTGGGCCTGCGTGTGTTGGCCATTTTGCGCGAAACCCATCAAGTGCTGCTGCCCAAGGCGGAGGACATCCTGCACGCCGAGGACCGCCTGGCCGTCACCGGCCAGAAAGCCGATCTGCGGCTTTTGCAGGCCCTCGAAGGCCTGGAGGTGCAGCGCGAGCTCGGGCCGGGCGAGGCCGCGCTGGAATCGGCGGACATCGGCCTGATGGAGGTCGTTCTTTCGCCCCATTCGCGGCTGGCCGGCAAGACCCTGCGCGACTTGCATTTCCGGGAGAAATTCGGCCTCAGCGTCATTGCCCTGTGGCGCGAGGGACGCGCCCATCGTACGGGCCTGCGCGATGTGCCTCTGCGCTTCGGCGACGCCCTGCTCATTTACGGGCCGCGCGCCCGCTTCAGCCTGCTGGCCCGCGATCCCGACTTCCTGGTTCTCACCCAGGGCCTCCAGGAAGCCCCGCGTCGCGACAAGCTCGTGCCGGCCCTGCTCATCCTGACGGCGGTCCTGGTGCCGGTGCTCCTCGGCCTGCAGCCCATCTATCTGGCGGCGGTGCTCGGAGCGGCCGCCATGATCCTGTGCGGCTGCCTGACCATGAGCGAGGCCCATCGCGCCATCGAATGGAAGGCGGTCTTTTTGATCGCCGGCCTGCTGCCCCTGGGCACCGCCCTGGAACAGAGCGGCGCGGCACACCTGCTCGCCGAATCCCTCGTCGCGCTCACCATCCCCCTGGGGCCCTACGCGGTGCTCGGCGGCCTGGTGCTGCTCACCGCCCTGGGCACCTGTTTTCTGCCGCCGCCGGCGCTGATCGTACTGCTGATGCCGGTGGTGTTCGGCACCGCCGCGCAGACCGGCCTCTCCCCCCATGCCCTGGCCATGGGGGTGGCCATGGCCTCGGCCAGCCTCATGTCGCCCTTTTCCCACCCGGCCAATATCCTGGTCATGGGTCCGGGCGGCTACGGCTTTCGCGACTATCTCAAGGTCGGCCTGCCCCTGACCCTGGTGGTGCTGGCGACCCTTCTCCTGGTGCTGCCCCGCATCTGGCCCCTGCAGGGCTAAAATCAACCTCAACCGCGCGCGGAAAATAAATTCACCTATTGACGAATAAAGCATATCTCATTACAGTCAACCAAAGGTTTTGCCCTTGCCCGCCCGCCCAGCCAAGGAGACCAGCCATGCGACCTCATCATGCGGATCAGCGCTCCCAGAAGCGGCGCAACACCATTTACTACCTGGAGGTCTACGATCTGGACTCGGGGCAGCTCCTCGGGCGGTTGGCGGATATCACCGTGCAGGGCATGCTGCTGCTCAGCGAATCCCCCATCGTCCCGGAACACACCTACAAATGCCGCATGGTCCTGCCGGCGGAAATCCTCGGGCGCGGCAACATCCTCTTCGACGCCACCTGCATGTGGAGCCGGAAAGCCCTCAACGAGGATTTCTTCGAGGCGGGCTTTCGCTCCCTCATCGCCGACCCGGGCGACATCGACGCCATCGAGATGCTCATCCAGCGCTTCGCCTTCAACGATCTCTAGGGCCGGCGAAATCGCCCGCGCCCAAAGCGACAAGGGGCGCGGTTCCTGGTAAGCTTGTCCGGCAGCTATTCATTAGATCCGTTGCCGGGATTTCCTCATGACCCCTGACGCACCCGTCGGCGCACGCCGCGCCCTCTTCGACCACATCGCCCCCTTTGTCGCCTGGCTGCTGCTCATGGAGGTGCTGCCGCGCACCGCCTGGGCCTACGCCCTGCGCGCCGCCCTGTGCCTGGGACTGCTGCTTTGGTGCCGCCCCTGGCGCCATTATCCGCGCCCCAATGCGCGTCACCTGCCCCTGGCCCTAGCCGTCGGCGCGGCGGTGTGCCTGGTGTGGATCCTGCCCGAGTTGCCCATCTGGCAAAACTGGCCGGCCTTCGAGGCGTTCTACCGCCAATACGGCATTCTGCCTCCCTGGTCGGCCGCCGCGCCCCTCGGCGAGAGCCCCTACGCGCCGGCGGCGGCGGGCTGGCTGCTGGCCCTGGCGCGTCTGCTGGGGTCGGCCCTGGTGATCGCCGTCATCGAGGAGTTCTTCTGGCGCGGGTTTCTCTACCGCTGGCTGGTCGAGCGGGAGTTTCTCAGCGTCGACCCGGCGCGCTACCTGCCCTGGGCCTTCTGGCTCACGGTGCTGCTCTTCGGCCTGGAGCACGACCGCTGGCTGGTGGGCATGGCGGCGGGCGCCGCCTACGGCTGGCTCTACCTGCGCACCCGTGATCTCTGGGCACCCATTTGCGCCCATGTGGTCACCAATCTGCTCCTGGGTCTCTATGTCCTTTCCGCCGGAGCCTGGGATTTCTGGTAAATTTCCCAGGGGAGCGCGACGCCGCGACCGAGGAGCCCGACGCACCCTCTCCGTGGGGAATTTTTTTCGATTTTTCCTTAACTTTTGCCCTTGCACCCCTTGCTCTTGAGGGCCGCGATGTGATTAAATCCTAGACTTGAGAACGGCCGGCGGCAACCGGCCGAAAAAACCCGATCGATCCGGCCTGGTGCCGCGGCACGGGCCTTCGATCCCTTCCCCCTCCCCGAGAGCTATGTGTAGATTGAAAAAACTGCTGGCCGCCCTCCTGGTTCTTCTCCTGCTGTCTCCCGGCCTTGCCGCCGCCCTGACCAACCCGAGCGACGACTTCGACCTCAACCGTTCGCGCCTGCTGAGTTTCGTGCTGCGCCAGCAGCTGGTGTCGCACCATTACAGCCACAAGGCCCTTGACGACGAGCTGTCCCTGGCCGCCTTCGATCTCTACCTCAAGCAGCTTGACTTCCAGAAACGCTTCCTACTCAAGGAGGATGTGATCCGCCTGCGCGCCTTCGAGCGCCAAATCGACGACGAGATCAGCACCAGCCGCATCGAGCTGCCCCTGATCGCCGCCGAGCTCATGGACAAGCGGGTGCGCCAGGTCCAGCAGATGGTGCCGGAGATCCTCGCCGCGGGCTTTGACTTCACCCTCGACGAAACCATTGAAACCGATCCCGACAAGCTGCAGTTCAGCAAGGATGCCAAGGAGCTGCGGGAGCGCTGGCGCAAGATTCTCAAGCTCCAGGTGATCAATCGCCTCCTGGCCCTGGAGGAAGACGAGCAGTCCAAGCCCGAGGGCGAGGACCGCCGCGACGCCGATGCCCTGATCCAGGCCGCCGTCGAGCGGGTCGCCGCCAACCAGGAACACCTCTTCGCGCGCATGCTCGAGGAAACGCGCCAGGAGCACATCGACCGCTATTTCAACGCCGTGGCGCGGGCCTTCGACCCCCACTCCAACTACCTGCCGCCGACCTCCAAGGAGGACTTCGACATCAGCATGCGCGGCTCCCTCGAAGGCATCGGCGCGACCCTGCGCGAGGATGAGGGCTTCATCAAGGTGGTGCGCATCATTCCCGGCAGCGCCGCCTACCGCCAGGGCCAATTGGAGGCCGAGGACACCATCCTCGCCGTGGCCGAGGGCGCCGGCGAGCCGGTGGACGTCGTCGACCGGCGCCTGCGCGACGCGGTGAGCCTGATCCGCGGCAAGAAGGGCACCGAGGTGCGCCTCACCGTGCGCAAGCCCGACGGGCGGCGTCTGATCATCCCCATCATCCGCGACGTGGTGCAGATCGAGGAAACCTTCGTGCGCTCGGCGCTGCTGCCGTCGACCGAGGAGGGTGTGCGCATCGGCTACATCAAGATCCCCACCTTCTATCGCGACTTCGAGGGCGGGCGCCAGGGCAGCGGCCGCAACTCCACGGACGACATGCGCCAGGAACTCCAGCGCCTGAACGCCGAGGGCATCACCGGGCTGATTCTCGATCTGCGCAACAACGGCGGCGGCGCCCTGACCGACGCCGTGTCCATCGCCGGACTTTTCATCGAGGAAGGACCCATCGTGCAGATCCGCGCCGGCGACGGCCGGGTGGAAACCCTCGCCGACCAGAGCCGCGACCTCGTCTATGGAGGCCCGCTGGTGGTGCTGGTCAACAAGTTCAGCGCCTCGGCCTCGGAAATCCTCGCCGGCGCCCTGCAGGACTACGGCCGCGCCCTGGTCATCGGCAGCGACTACACCCACGGCAAGGGCACGGTGCAGGCCGTCATCGACCTCGACCGCAGCCTACCCTTCCCCAACATGGACAAGTACCGCCCCCTGGGCGCCATGAAGGTCACCATCCAGAAATTCTATCGGGTGAGCGGCGAATCGACCCAGTATCGCGGCGTGGTGCCGGACATCATCCTGCCCGACCGGATGCAACACATCCAGAGCGGCGAGCAGTACCTCGACTATTCCCTGCCCTGGGATCGCGTCGAGGGCACCAGCTTCACGCCCTGGCCCAGCCCCCCGCCGGTGGCGGAACTGCGCCGCCGCAGCCAGGAACGCCTCGTCGAGAACGAGGAATTCACCAGTATCCAGGCCGAATCCGCACGCGCCAAGGAGCGCATGGAGCGCACCGCCCTGCCCTTGAGTCTTGAGGAAGCGCGCCGCGAGCGCGCGGACCTGCTGCAAACCCGCGCCGAGGGCACGGCTCACGATTTCGCCATGGGCGCGGAGGAGCCGGAGGAAAAAGGCCTGAGCGAGGAACAGCGCCTGGAAAACTGGATGCGCAAGGCCGCCCAGGATCCCTACGTCGGTGAAGCCCAGGCGATCCTGCGGGATCTGCTGCAGGTCACCGACCCGGCAACGACCGCCGGCAGCCCGCCCCCCGCGAATCCCTTGCCCAACTAAGGACCCCCGGCGGAAAGGCTTGGTCTCGGGCCGGGCCTTTCCGCCGCCAAGAGAGCCCTTGCCTTCGTTGAGCCCCTGGTGTATGTATGTGGGCCGCCACACCGCGGGTCCGTCCCGCTTTCGTCCCCGTCGAGGGCTCCATGAATCGCGTTAAAATCCTCCTCGCCGCCCCTGAACCCCACGCCCTGCACGCCGCCCTGGTGGCCGTGGACGCGGCCGAACCCCTGATCGCGGTCAATGCCGAGCAGGCCCTGGCTTTGGCGCGCCGCGACGGGCCCCAACTGGTGATCGTGGATGACGAACTGCCGCCCGGGGGCGGCGCTCCTTTCTGCCTGAGCCTGCGCGCCGACGCCCAGCTCTCGGAGGTTCCGATCCTGCTGCTCGCCACCGGATCCCATCATCGCGAAGCCGACCTGTGCCGGCAGCGCCAGTGCCAGAAAATCCTCTTCAAACCCGTCTCCCCGGCCGAGTTGATCCATACCCTGCGCGCTTATCTTGCAATTCTGCCCCTGGTGCCGCGCCCCGCGCGCCTCAGCCGCCGCGTCGAGGTGCGCTTTGGTCGCGCCGGGCACCTGACCCGCCGGGGCGAATCCGTGGATCTGAGCTTGGGCGGTGTTTTTCTGGAGACCACCGCCCCCTACACCACCGGCACCCTGCTCTCCCTCGCCCTGACCCTTCCCGGCTCGCACCAGCCCCTGACCTGCGGCGCGCGGGTGGCCTGGGTCAATCAGCCCGAATCCTCGCGCAAGCCGCGCTTTCCCCAAGGCCTTGGCCTGCAGTTTGTCCAACTGGCCGCCGCCGACCGGGAGATTCTGCGCAGCTTTCTCCAGCAGGAGCCGGCGGCAACTTTTCCAGAGCCCGGGGAAAAGAACCTTGACAACCAATAGGCCATATGTTAGCTATTCCGTGTTTTGCCCTCCGGCATGGTTTTGCATATCCCTCGTCCTGTATACAGTATGCCCTCGGCGGCATCCGGCTTCCATTCCAAAAAGCTCTCAAAACGAGGTACTTCGGTGATTGATTTTGATTGGACGCTCTTTCTTCAGCTCGCGAATTTCCTTCTCCTCATCTATCTGCTGAACCTTCTGCTGTTCCGCCCCCTGAGCCGGATCATGGAAGAACGCAAGCAGGCCACCCTGGGAGGACATCAGCGGGCCCGCGACCTGGAAGCAGAAATTCAAGCCAAGATGGCCGCCTACCGCGAGAAGCTTCAGGAGGCCAAGAGCAAGGCGGCCGAGGAGCGCGCCGCCCTGCGGACCGCGGCGGCCGAGGAAGAGGCGCGCATTCTCGCCGACGCCCAGCAGAAGGGCGCCGCGCAAATCACCGCCCTGCGCAACCAGGTGGAGCGGGAAGCATCCGCCGCGCGCAAGAACCTGCGCGACGGGGCCGATGCCCTGGCCCATCAGGTCGCGTCCAAAGTCCTCGGTAGGAGTCTGTAATTCCATGTCCAAGCGATTTTTCCGCAACGCAACCACCGTCTTCCTGGCTCTGGGCCTGACCCTGGCCCTTGCTTCCACTCCCTGGGCCGCCGGCGCCGATGCCCATCATGACGCGGGCACCCTGCTCAAGGATTTTCTCTATCGCGTCCTGAACTTCGGCGTGATGGTCGCCATCCTCGGCTTTTTCATCACCCGCCCCATCAAGAAGGGCCTGGCCAGTCGCAGGGAAACCCTGGCCAAGGAGCTTGAGGACGCGCGCCAGGCCCGCGAGGCGGCCGAAGCCAAATTCGCCGAGTACGAGCGCAAGCTCAAGGACGCCGCCGAGGAAATCGACCAGATTCAAGCCGAGATCCGGCGCGAAGGCGAGTTGGAGCGCGAGCGCATCCTGGCCAACGCCCGGGAAATGGCCGCGAAAATGGCTCAGGACACCGAGCGCACCGCCGCCCAGGAAATCGCCAAGGCCCGCCTGGAACTGCGCAAGGAAGCGGCCGCTCTGGCCATCGCCCTGGCCGATGATCTGTTGAAGAAAAATTTCAACGACGACGACCAGAAGCGCTTGGTCGACGAATACATGAATAAAATGCAACAGGTGGGAGAATTACATTGAGCCTCAGCGCGATTTCTAAACGGTACGCCCGCGCCCTGATCGAACTGGGTGCCGAGCAGGACAAGCTGGAGCAGTACGCCGGGGAATTGGATCGGGTCCTGGAAGCCTTTGCGGTTGAAAAGCAACTACAGACGGTGCTGGTCAGCCCTTCGGTCACCGGCGAAAAGCGGTCCGCCATCCTGTCCGATCTGGCCGGAAAACTACAGCTTTCGCCGGGCATCAGAAACTTCCTCGGGCTGTTGCTGGAAAAGCAGCGCCTGCGCTTCCTGCCGCAAATCGTCGAGCATTTCCGCAAATTTGCCGATGAGCTTTCTGGAACCCTGCGGGCCCAGCTGACCTCCGCCGCCGAACTCGACGCCGCGCAAGCCGCCGTCATACGCTCCGGCCTGGAACAGCAGACCGGGCGCAAGGTCATTCTCGACACCCGCGTCGATCCTGCCTTGATCGGTGGCCTGAAAGCCGAAATCGGCGGCAGGATCTTCGACGGTAGCCTCAGCACGCAGCTGAAACGAATTGAAGATAAATTAACCAAGGGGTGATAAAGGCTTATGCAAATCAAAGCGGAAGAAATCAGCGCGATCATCAAGAAGCAGATCGAGAATTTCGGCCGGGAGG
>NZ_JAUVWH010000034.1 GCF_030604225.1 Geoalkalibacter sp. | reverse complement strand
GCCTCTTGCAAAGGGTCTTGAGCACCTTGATGCGGGCATGGCGCTTGTCGTTGGCTTCGACCAGCGTCCAGGGCGCGATGTCGCTGGAGGTGCGATCCACCAGGTCGCACACCGCCTGTTCGTAGGCTTCCCACTTTTCGCGATTGCGCCAATCATCGTCGGTGATCTTGAAGCGCTTGAAGCCGGTCTGCTCGCGGGCCTGGAAGCGGCGTAATTGCTCGTCCTTGTCGATGGTCAGAAAGAATTTGGCGACGATGGCGCCGCCGCGCACCAACTGCTCCTCGAAGTCGTTGATTTCGCCGTAGGCGCGCAGCCAGTCGGCCTCGGTGCAAAAGCCCTCGACCCGCTCGACCAGCACCCGCCCGTACCAAGAGCGATCGAAGATCACCACGCGGCCCAGGCGCGGCAGATGGCGCCAGAACCGCCACAGGTAGGGTTGGGCGCGCTCCTCGTCGCTGGGCGCGGCGATGGGAACGATGCGGTACTGGCGGGCGTCGAGGGCGGCGGTGATGCGGCGGATGGTGCCGCCCTTGCCGGCGGCGTCGAAGCCTTCGAAGACCAGGACCAGGGACCGTTTGGCGAAGGCTTTCTGGCGCAGCAGCAGGTTGAGGCGGCCCTGATACTTTTCCAGATCCTTGTCGTAGGCTTTTTTGTCGAGCTGCACGGAAAGATCGAGGCTGCGCAGCAGGGTCAGGCCGTTGACCACGGGCAGGGCGGGGGGCGCGGGCCGGCGCGAATGGGCGGGCGGATCGGCGGCGAGGCGCTGCTTGAGGCCGGCGAGCAGGGCTTGGCCGACGCTGAGGTGGCGATAGCGGGGATCGGCGCCTTCCACCACCAGCCAGGGCGCGTCGGCGGTGCTGGTCTGGCGCAGGGCGTGCTCGGCGGCGCGGCGCATCTCCTCGTAGTGCTCGTGCTGGCGCCAGTCCTCGGCTGTGACCCGCCAGCGCGTGGCCTTCTTGCTCTCCAGGTCCTGGAAGCGCTCCCGTTGCGCCTGTTTGGAGAGATGCAGCCAGACTTTGAGAATCAGCGCGCCCTCGTCGGCGAGCATGCGCTCGAAGCGCAGGATGCGGTCCATGGCTTGGTCGAGTTCGGCATGGCCGCCGCGGCCGTAGGCGCGCTCGAGAATCGGCTGGGTGTACCAGCTGCCGAGAAAGATGCCGATCTTGCCCTTGGGCGGCAGCCGCCGCCAGTAACGCCACATGGGCGGACGCTCGCGTTCCTCGTCGCTGGGCGGTCCCAGGGCGTGGGTCTCGATGAAGCGCGGGTCCATCCATTCATTGAGGATGTTGAGGGTCTCGCCCTTGCCGGCACCTTCCATGCCGCCCAACACCAGGATCAGGGGAAAGCGGCGCGTGGCGCCCAACTCCATCTGCGCGTCGAGCAGCGCCTCGCGCAGGGTCGGCACCTGGGCCTCGTAGTCCTCTTTGCTCAGGCGATGGCCGAGTTCGGCGGATTGGAACATGGCGTTCCTCCCAAGGTTAGGATGCTAAAACCATAGCACGCGGATCCCATCTGAAAAGGCGGGATCAAGACGGATTTTCCCGGCAAAAGCCTGATCCGCCCTTATCCCGCCTTTTCAGATGTGATCCGTGTCCCTTATCGACCTTGATCCTGCAAAATCCTGTAAATCCGCCTCCCCAAGTTCTTTCGTTAGCGAAACGTCAGCCGCAGGCCCAGCAACACGGCATGGTTGTCGTATTCCCAGTCGATGCTGGTCTGATCGTCGAGGCGCAAGGTGGCGTCGAGGGTGCCGAAGTAGCGGTAACCCAGGTCGAGGGTGAGCAGCGGATTGATTTCATAGCCGACCCCGAGGCCGGCTTGGTAGGCGAACACCCCGTCGCTGTCGTCGCCCCAGGGCGCGCCGGCGAGGCGGGCGTTGTCGAGGGAGACGCGGGCGTAGCCGAGGCCCAGACCGACGTAAGGCAGCCAGGGGCGCGCGCCGTAGAATTCGGCAAAGCTGTTGGCCATGAAGCTCAGCACCGTGATCTCGCCATCGGCGGCAAAACGTCCGTCGGTGAACTTGGCGTCCTTGAGGTCGTTGCTGCGATAGGCGACTTCCAGTTCCATGCGGCCTTGGCCGATACTGGGATAGCGGGTGCCGATGTCGTAGCCCAGCGCCGCGCCGAAGGCGGTGCCCGCATCGTAATCGACGTGGGCGGTTCCTTGGGCATCGCGCACCTTGGCCTCGTCGAGCAGGGTGCCGCCGCCCCAGACGCCGAGGTAGAAACCCTCGCCGGCGGCGAACAAGGGCAGGGGCCAAAGGGCGAGGAGCAGGAGCGTGGCAAGAATCCGTGCGCGCATGGCGGGTCTATCCTTTCCGGACAATGGGTCGTTGGTTTAATTCACGGTCAGGGTGGTGGTGCGTTCGGTGGTGCCGAAGGTGGCACGGATGGTCACCGTTCCCCGGCTCAGCAGGGTGGCGAGGCCGCGTTTGCCGGCGTTGTTGCTGATGGAAACAATTTCGTCGTTGCTGCTCGACCAGCTGACGTCCTCGGTGAGGACGCGGCTGGTCGCCTCACCGGCAAAGACGCCGCCGGCGGTGAAGGCCAGGGTGGTGCCGAGGTCGCGCGTGGCCGCGGCCGGACCGATGGTGAGACTCACAAGATCGGGATTGATGACGCTGACGAGGACGGTGGCTTCGCGCCCGCCGAAACTGGCGGTCAGTGTGGTGTTGCCGGTGGCCTTCGCCTTGATGCGCGTGGCCCGCGGGTCGCTGGTGTCGACGTCGGCGATCGTCGGGTTGGCGCTGCTCCAGGTGACGTCGCGGCTCAGATCCTGGCTGGGAGCGTCGAGGAAGACGCCCGTGGCGGTGACGGTCAGGGAGGTGTTGACGGGCAGGGCGGTGGGCTGCGCCGGGGTGATGGACAGGCCCTGGAGGGTGGGATTGGTGACGATGACCGTGGTGCTGATGCTCAGCTCGTCCAGATTGGCCGTGACCTGGGTGGTGCCGGGATTGCGCGCCTGCAGGCGTCCCTGGCGGCCCGAGAGGTTGCTGATTTCGGCAACGGCCGTGTTGGAGGACGTCCAGGTGACGAGTTCGCCGACATCCCGCACGGCACCGTTGGTCAGGGTGGCGCGGGCGCTGAAGGCAAGGCTGGTGTTGAGGGCCAGGGCCGGGTTGGCGGGCGTTAGGGAGAGACTGGCCGGTGCCGCGCCGATGATGCCGAGGCCGGTGGACGCGGAGATGCCGCCGAGGCTGGCCGAGATGCGGGTGGTGCCGGGCAGCAGCGCGCGGACCTCGCCCTGCCGACCCGCGCCGTTGTCGACGCGCGCCAGGGCGCTGTTGGCGCCGGCCCAGGTGACTTCCGCGGTGAGGTCGCTTTCACTGCCGTTGGAGAAGCGGCCCGTGGCGCGGTAGGGGAAGAGGGTCAGATTGGCGAGGGTGGCGTCGCGCGGGCGGATGTCCAGGCTTTGCAGGGCGGCGGCGGTGACGGTGGCGCTGACGGCGCTGCTGAGTCCGCCGAAGCTCGCCGTGATGTCCGTGCTGCCGGGACTCAGGCCCCGCAGTCGGCCCTTCTCGGCCGGGCTGTCGCCGACCTCGGCGATGGTCGGCGCGGCCGAGCTCCAGGCGGCATCGAAGGTCAGATCCTGGTTGCTCGCGTCGGAAAAGGTGCCCGTGGCGCTGAGCTGCAGGCCCAGGCCCTGGGCGAGGCTCGGGGCTTCGGGCGCGATGGCGAGGGTGGTAGCCTGGGCGTCGCTCACCTCGATCTGAAAAGTCGCCGCGACGCCGTCGAGTTCGGCGCGGATGACGGCGGTGCCGGGGGCGAGCCCCGTCACCCGACCCTGGGTCGGCGGGCTGTTGCTGACCACGGCCACCTGTGGGTCGAGGGCGTCCCAGAGAACCTCGGTGCTGATGTCGCGGGTGAACAGACCGGAGAAGTTGCCGAGGGCGGACAGCGGGGTCGAGGTGCCCTGGGCGATACGCGCGAGGGGCGCGGAAATTTCCAGGGAGGTGAGGGGCGTGAAGGTGTTGGGCCGGGAAGGGTCGTCGCTTGCGCCGCAGCCGTGAAGCGTGATCGCCGCGGCGAGAAGAAGCAAAAACCGGCAGAAATTCATGATTTCCTCCAGGGTTTCGGGAATTCATGGTTGATTTCAATGCGCAAAAAAAATAGCATGATTTTTTTCCGTTTGTCGCTGGTTAATGTTTGCGGTCAAGGCGGCAGGTTTTTCGTTCCTTTCCACGGCCGTTTTCCAGCGGTCCCCGCGAGCCCGTGAAACTTTCCCTTTCTCCACTTGGTAAGATTGCCTCCGGTTGGCTGCGGCGCGCCAGCAGCGCTTGGCAGAGCCGTTTTCGCATCAGCGAAAACACCTTCATGCTGGTCATGGCGGTGGTCATCGGCCTACTTTCGGGCTTGTGCAACTACGCCTTTCGCCGGACCATCGAGTTCTTCGAGTGGGCGGTCATGGAGCAGGGCCTCGATCTGCTCGGCGTCTCCTTCGACCAGTGGTCCTGGGGGCGGCTGCTGGTGTTTGTGTTTCCGGTCATCGGCGGGTTGCTGATGATTCCCTTCGGCATCCTCTTCGCCAAGGATCTTCGCTACAGCTTTTCGCGGTTTCTCGAGCACGTGAACCTGCGCGGCGCGAAAATTCCCCTGCGCACCATTTTCACCCGCGGCGCCGCCTCGGCCATCACCATCGGCACCGGCGGCTCGGCCGGGCAGGAAGGCCCCATCGCGCAGATCGGCGGCGCCGTGGGCAGTCAGTTCGGCCAGGCGTTCCGGGTCAGCGGCGACCGTCTCAAGGTGCTGGTGGCCTGCGGCGTCTCGGGCGGGGTGGCGGCGACCTTCAACGCGCCCATCGCCGGGGTGTTCTTCGCCGCCGAGATCGTGCTGCTCGCCTCCTTCGAGATTTCCAGCTTCACCGCCATCGTGGTCGCCAGCGGCATGAGCACCGTGGTGTCGCGCGCGCTGCTCGGCAACATCCCGGCCTTCGCCGTGCCGCCCTATGCCCTCAACAGCCACTGGGAGCTGGTCTTCTACGTGGTGCTTGGCACCCTCATCGGCGTCCTGGCGGCCTCCTTCATCAGCCTGCACATGCGCGTCAAGGACGCCTTCGCCGGGCTGCGCCTGCACCGCCTGGCCAAGCCGGTGCTCGGCGGCCTGCTGGTGGGCGTCCTGGGCATCGGTTTTCCGCAGGTGTTCGGCAACGGTTATCTGTTCATGGAGCGGGTGCTGCACGGCGACGGCCTCTGGTACCTGCTCGCCGCCCTGGTGCTGGTCAAGGCCCTGGCCACCTCCATCACCCTGGGCTCGGGGCTGCCCGGCGGGCTGTTCGCGCCCTCGCTCTACATCGGCGCGGTGACCGGCGGCGCCTTCGGCAAGCTGCTCCAGGTGTTTTTCCCCGCCCTCAACATTTCCCCCGGCGCCTTCGCCCTGGTGGGCATGGGGGCGTTTCTCTCGGCGGCGACCCACGCGCCCATGACCGCCATCTTCCTGCTCTTCGAGATGACCGCCTCCTACGAGGTCATCATCCCCATCATGCTCTCCTGTGTGATCGGCACCGCCATCGCCCGCCACTTCCAGAAGGACAGCCTCGATACGGTGGAGCTGTCGCGCGCCGGCATCGACCTGGAGGCGGGCAAGGAGCGCAACATCATGAAGTCCATCCGCGTCGGCGAGGTCATGATGCGCGACCCGGAGGTGCTGCCGGAGAGCATGACCCTGGGCCAGTTCGCCGAGTTCATCGCCCACACCCGCCACACCAATTTCCCCCTGGTCGATCGCGACGGCCAGCTCACCGGCATCATTTCCGTGCAGGATTTTCTCGGCGTGGTGTTCGAGAAGGATCTCATGGATCTGGTGGTGGTCAAGGAACTGGCGACCCTCGATGTGATCACAGTGACCGAAAATGATGACCTCGACCGCGCCATGCGCAAGATCGGCCACCGCAACATCGAACAGCTGCCGGTGGTCGACCGCGAGGACAGTCGGCGTCTGGTGGGAATCATCTCGCGGCGCGACATGGTGTCGGCCTATAACCGTGCCCTCATGTCGCGCAGCCTGGGCGAGGAAGGTGAAATGTGGAGCAAGGAAAAATGACGGCCAAGGATTCTTCCGTCGATCTTTTCGCCAGGCTCAATCCCATGCAGCGCGAGGCGGTGCGCCACGGCGAGGGACCGCTGCTGATTCTCGCCGGGGCCGGCTCGGGCAAAACGCGCACCCTCACCCAGCGTGTCGCCTGGCTGATTCTCGAGCAGGGCCTGGCGCCCTGGCAAGTGCTGGCCGTGACCTTCACCAACAAGGCCGCCGGGGAAATGCGCAACCGCATCGAGAACCTGCTGGGCGGCGGCGAACTGCCCTGGGTGTCGACCTTTCACTCCCTGTGCGTGCGCATTCTGCGTCGCGAGATCACGGCCCTGGGCTATACCTCCGACTTCACCATCTATGACGATCAGGATCAGGAGCGCCTGCTGCGCGAGGTGCTGCGCGCCTTGGACATCAGCGAAAAATCCTGCAAGCCGCGCGCGGCGGCCGCGGCCATCGACGGCTGGAAGAATCGCGGCCTGCGGCCCGAGGACGTGGATCGCGACGATGCCTGGGGCGCTCAGATGGCGGGGATTTACGCGGCCTACCAGAAACGCCTGCGCCAGGCCAACGCCCTGGATTTCGGGGATCTGATCCTGCTCTGCGTGCATCTGCTGGAAACCGACGCGACGGTTCTGCGCCGCTGGCAGGGGCGTTTTCGCCAGGTGCTGGTGGACGAGTTCCAGGACACCAACGCCGTGCAGTACCAGCTGACGCGCCTGCTTGCCGGTGGTACGCGCAACTTGTGCGTGGTGGGCGACGACGATCAGTCCATCTACCGCTGGCGCGGCGCCGAGGTCGGCAACATCCTCGGCTTCGAGCGCGACTATCCCGACGCGCGGGTGATCCGCCTGGAGCAGAACTACCGCTCGACGCGCACCATTCTCGCCGCCGCCGGCGAGGTGGTGGCGCGCAACCGCGGGCGCAAGGGCAAGACCCTGTGGACGGAGAATCCCCAGGGCGAGGCCATCGAGTTGGAGGGCCTGCCCGACGACCGCGAGGAGGCGCGCTTCGTCGCCGGGGAAATCGCGCGGCTGCGCCGCGCCGGTCGCCACCTGCGCGATCTGGCGGTGTTCTATCGCACCAACGCCCAGTCGCGCCCCTTGGAGGAGGCCCTGGTCGAGGCGCGCATCCCGTATGTGATGGTCGGCGGCATCAAGTTCTTCTCGCGCATGGAAATCAAGGATGTCCTCGCCTACCTGCGGGTGCTGGTCAATCCAGCGGACACCATCTCGGCGCGGCGCATCGTCAATGTGCCGGCGCGCGGCATCGGCAACGCCACCATCGCGCGCATCGCCGAGTTCGAGGAACAGGCCGGCGGCTTTCTGCCCGCCTGCCGCCTGGCCCTGGAGGGTGGTGCCCTGGGCGGCGCGGCGGCGCGGCGGGTGGGGGAGTTCATCGAACTGATGCAGGGGTTGCGCGCCAAGCTCGATCAACTGCCCTATCCCGAGCTGACCAGCGAGCTCATCGAGGCGAGCGGCTACGGCGCGGCCCTGCGCGAGGAAGGCACGGAAGAGGCGCGCGAGCGCCTGCGCAACCTCGAGCAGCTGCTCGCCGGCATGGAGGAGCACCGCACCAGCGAAGCGAGTCTACAGGACTATCTCGAACAGGTCGCCCTGGTCACCGATCTCGACAGCTACGACGGCAGCCTCGACCGCGTCACGCTCATGACCCTGCACGCCGCCAAGGGGCTGGAATTTCCCGTGGTGTTCATGACCGGCATGGAGGAGGGCCTGTTTCCCCACAGCCGCGCCGGTGCCGGTGGCGAGGAACTCGAGGAAGAGCGGCGCCTGTGCTATGTCGGCATGACCCGCGCCATGGAAAAGCTCTATCTCACCCATGCCCTGCGCCGCCGCGTGTACGGCGACTATCAGTTCAACCCGCCCAGCCCCTTTCTCGCCGAAATCCCGCCCGCTTTTCTCGCGCGACCCGAACCCGCCGCGCCGGCCCTGGCCAAGACCGCCGGCCACAACCTGGCCTCGGTCTTCGAGCAGCTGCAAGGTCTTTCCGCAAAGGCCGGAGCGCAGGAGCCTCCTGCCGCGTCGCCGGCCGACTTCGTCGAGCCGGTGCAACTGGTGGCCGAGGCCGAGGAAGGCTTGCGCATCGGCACCCGGGTGCGCCACCTCAAGTTCGGCGTGGGCATCGTCCGGCGTCTGGAAGGCAGCGGCGACAACCAGAAAGTGACGGTCTACTTCAATACCGCCGGTCCGAAAAAGCTGCTGCTCAAATTCGCCGGTCTGGAGCCGGCCTGATTTTCCCGGGAATTTTTGGGTGTTTTTGGGTTTGCGCGGTGCGCGGGGATATTGTAAGATTTCGCTAATTTCCAGGCTTTTAAGGAATTGCCCGCCGCGCCTGGTGCCCCGTGCCACCCCGCGTCCCCCGGTTGGGAGGAGGTCGGATCCGATGCCGCGAAAACTCTGTCGCTTTCTCGCCCTGGGCGGCGCGGTCATCCTCCCGATCTTCCTTTTGCTGTCGCCGACCCTGAGCTGGGGCCTCACCTACGCGCCCATTCCCATGGCCAATGCCGAAAAGGTGATTGCCGACACCAAGCCGCTGCTGGATTATCTGAGCCGCGTGCTGGGGCAAGAGATCCGCATCCAGTTTCTCGCGAGCAACGAGGAGGTGGTGCGGGGCTTTGCCGAGGATCGGGTGGATCTCGCGGAAATCGGGCCGCTGCCCTATCTGGTGCTGCGCGAGGTCGCGCCCCAGGCCCGCGCCCTGCTGTTTTTCCTGGAAGAAGGGGTGGTCGCCACCTATACCTGCGCCCTGGTGGCGCCCTTCGACGGCGCCGCAAGCGTCGCCGAGCTTGGCGGCCGCGATCCCTTGTCCCTGGCGACCACCCAGCGGCTGAGCACCTGTGGACCCCTCGCCGCGCGCTGGCTGCTGGAGCAGGGCGGCTTGGACCCGGAGCGGGCCGGCCTGGAGATCCTCGGCAACCACGAGGCCGTGGCCCTGGCCGTGGCCCGCGCCGAGTTCGCCGCCGGCACCCTGAAGACCCTCATTGCCCGCCGCTACCAGCATCTCGGCGTCAGGGCGCTCGCCGAAACCCCGCCCCTGCCGGTATTCGCCCTGGTGGCCAACACCCAGACCCTATCCGAGACAACCCTCTCCGCCCTGGAGCGGGCGCTGCGAGACGCTCCCCTTGAGGAGCGCGCCCGCTGGATTCTCGGTCGCCATGGCTTCGCGCCCGTGACGGCCGACGCCTATGCGCCCCTGGAAGACATGCTGCGCCAACTGGGCCTGACCGCCCGGGATTTTCTCAACCCATGAGCCGCCGCGCCCACCGGGCCATCCTGGTCCTGGTGCTGCTCCTCGCCTGGGCGGCCGTCGCCGGATTGCTCCAGACGCGGTCCCAGGAGCAGGTGCGTGCCTATCTCGCCGAGCGCTTCGCCACCCAGGCCGTGGCCTGGCGCGCCACCATCCAGACCTTCAGCCAGGGCCTGGACATCTACCTGCACGAGTATCTCCTGCGCTCCGAGACCCTTGTCCTGCTGGAGCAGGCCCTGGATCCCGGGCAGCGCGATGAGGCGCGCACCCTGCTCTATCGGCGGCTCTATCCCGTCGATCTGCGTCTGCGCGAGAAAGGCCTGCGCCAGCTCCATTTCCATCTACCCGACGGGACCAGCCTGCTGCGTTTCCACGCACCCCATCAATACGGCGACGCGCTTTTCGACATCCGTTATGCGATTCGCACCGTCAACCGCGAACTGCGGCCGCTCACCGGGTTCGAGGTGGGGCGGCACATGTCGGCCTTTCGTTTGGTGCAGCCCATTGTGAACGACCGGGGACGCCATCTCGGCAGCGTCGAGCTGGGGATGCCCTTTGAATTCCTGCGCCGCTCGGTATCCGAGCTCAAGGGGGAGGGCGAATTTACCCTGTTGCTCAATCGCGAGTTCCTTGAGGTCGTCCATGCCCTGAACCGTTCCCTCTACACCCCCTGGGCCGGCGACGGCGAGGCCTGGATGGTCGAGGACCAGGGCCGCGAGTTGCCCGATGCCGCGCCGCCCCTGTCGGCCCAGGCCGGGGACATCGAAAAGCGCATCGCCGAACGCGCCGACATCCGTCAGGCGCTGCGCGCCGGGCAGGGCGGCGCCTTCCAGGTCAACCTCGGCCGGAGCAGCCAGGTCGCCACCTTCACGCCGCTGCGCGACATCGAGGGGCGCCTAGCCGGGTACCTGGTGTCCTATGCCGAGGCGCCGCAACTGGCGGGGCAGACGGCCAATCTCTGGGGCAACCTGACGCTGGCGGGATTGCTGCTGGCCTTGCTGGGCCTGGCTGGCCATCGTCTGCTGATCGGCCGGGAAAAGCTGCAACTGGCCATGGAGGAGAGCCGCCAAAGGGCCGCCGAGGCCCAGGCCGCCAACGCGGCGAAAAGCCTGTTCCTGGCCAACATGAGCCACGAGATCCGCACGCCCATGAACGGCATTCTCGGCATGTCCGGGCTGCTCCTCGAAACCGAACTCACCGGTGAGCAGCGCCAATATGCCCTCACCGTGCAGGGCAGCTGCGAGGCGCTGCTCTGCATCCTCAACGACATTCTCGATTTCTCCAAGATCGAAGCCGGGCGCCTCGACCTGCGGAGCATCCCGTTTGATCCACGCGCCACGGTGCGCGGCGTGGCGGAACTGCTGACCCAGGGCGCGCGGGAAAAGGGGCTGGCGCTGCATTGCCGGATTGCCGAGGAGGTGCCCAAGGCCCTGCGCGGCGATCCCGGGCGTCTGCGCCAGATCCTGCTCAATCTGGGCGGCAACGCCGTCAAGTTCACCGCCGAGGGCGAGGTGTCCATGGACGTGAGCCTGCTTGCGCGGGAGGACTCCCTGGCCCTGTTGCGCTTCGCGGTGCGCGATACGGGCATCGGCATCGCGCCGGACCAGATGGGTGCCCTGTTTCATCCCTTCGGCCAGTTGGACGCCTCCCACACCCGAGTGTTCGGCGGCACCGGGCTGGGGCTGGCTATCACCCGCCGCCTGGCGGACATGATGGGGGGCGAAATCGGTGTGGAGAGCACGCCCGGCGCGGGCTCGTGCTTCTGGGTGGATCTGCCCCTGGCCCTGGCCGCGGAGCAGGATGCCGCCCGCGTCTCGGACCCGATTGCGCCCCCGGCGCCAACCGTCGCACGCAACAGGGCGCGCATTCTGCTGGCCGAGGACAATGCCGTGAACCGCCTGCTGGCCGTGCGCCTGCTGGAAAAACACGGTTTTCGCGCCGAGGTGGTGCAGGACGGCCGCCAGGCGCTCCAGGCCCTGGATGAACAGGCCTACGATCTGGTACTCATGGATATCCAGATGCCGGAAATGGACGGCTTCGAGGTGGTGCAAAGCGTGCGCGCCGGTCGCCGCGGCGGCCCCAATCGCCAAACCCCAATCATCGCCATGACCGCCCACGCCATGAAGGGCGACGAGGAACGCTGCCTGGCGGCGGGCATGGACGATTACCTGGCCAAGCCCATTCGCGCCCGGGAACTGCTGGAGAAGATCGATCGCTGGCTGGGGGCGAGGGGGTAGAGGCAGAAGGGGTTTTTATCATTAATAATCGGTCACTGCCATTGACTCCTCGGTGACTGCCGATAGACTGATTTCATGCGATGGGCTTCTGGTGATCGGTTGCAGAAGCTTGCCTTGCGGGATTTGCGTTGGGTGGTCTTGATTCCTCAATCCAAGGGAGGCGATCATGGCGAACGGCAGTCAGGAGACGGCAACCCGGCAGTTGGGCAACATTCCCTTCGGTACCCTGATCGGCGGGCCGATGACGGCGGCGGTGGAGGCGCAGGCCAAGGCGGCGCAGTCATCCCTGGGCTTTATCGAGGGCGTGGCCTTCGACAAGGACGGCAAGGTGCGCAACGTCACCTTCGATTACGAGGGGCCGGGCGGCAAGCAAACCCTCGTGGTGCCGATTCTCACCATCGTGCCCATTCCCTTTATCCGCATCGACGACATGACCATCAATTTCAAGGCGAGCATCAACGCCTCGAGCGAAACCTCCTCGACCAGCGCTGAATCCTCGGAGGGCAAGGTGGCCTTGGCGGCCAGCGCCAAGTATCTGTTCTTCAGCGCCAAGCTCGATGCCTCCTATTCCAGCAAGAAAGACTCCACCGCCACCCAGGGCTCCAAATATTCGGTGGAGTACACCATGGATATCAACGTCCATGCCGTGCAGGACGATATCCCCGCGGGGATGGCCAAGGTTCTCAATATTCTCACCGACAACATCAAGGCGAACAAGGCCTAGCGCCCGTCCGCCGGAAGACACCACGCCATGGCCGAACTGCATCAGATCCTTGGGGCACTGCTGCGCGATATCGCCCAGGCGCGTTTTGCCTCCGATATCTATTCCCGCAACATCAGTCGCTACTACGAGCAGAATTCCCTGCTGCGGCGTTTTCCGGTGCCGCGGGCGGAAATCGAAGAGGTGGAGATCGAGCTGAAATTCACCCTGTCGGGAGTGGATTTCGCCGGCGACAGCGGTGAAGGTCGCGAGGCGCGACTGGCAAGTTTTTTCGAGCGGCATAGCGACGCCCTGGCCAGTCGTTTTTTGCGCAACGCCGTTGCCGCCGCCCGCTCCCTCGGCAAAACCGAACTGGCTGACGAACTGGGGCGCGAAGCCTTTCGCATCGATTTGCGCCAGGATGTATTGCGCTACCTGATGAACAATTATCCCCATCTGCTCGATGCCGGCGGCGGATTCAACGTCGAGGCGGCCCAGGAGGGTCTCAAGCCGGTGATCGTGCGCGCTTTGGCCTATCGCATGGAGCGGGTCGGCGAGACCAGTCGTGAAATGGTCGGCACCATTCTGGGGAAAACCGAAATCAGAAGCGTGCTGTCGGCCCTTGCCGACGAGGTGAAAAAATCCTGGACGGGGGGCGCGGATTGTCGGGTACTGGTGGAGGTCGCGGGCACGGCGCTGGCGGAATTGCCGGCGGAGGCCATTTCCAGCATCCGGATCAAGGCAGGATTGCGCAACTACAACTGGATGCAGGTGGAAAGCCAGGAAGAGGGTCGCACCTGGCGCGCCCTGAGTCCGGAATAGCGAGAACTCGCAGGCCCGTGGAGAAACGCCATGCCCGAGAAGGTTCCGGAAAAAAAGAATGATTTTTATCACCTCACCGCCCTGTCGCTCAATCAGCTGATCGGCGCGCCACTGCACGCCATGATCGCGGCGGAAAGCCAAGCCGCTCAGGCGACCGCCGCTTTTATTCGCGAGTTCGGCTTTGAGAGCGGCGGTGGTCCGGAGGAGGCGGATGATTTTGGAAAATTGCGCATGGCGCGTTTCCAGCAGGAAACCACTGGAGTCGACGGCAAGCCGCGGCGGGTGCGAGTCGAAGTGCCGCTGCTGTCCCTGCTGCCCATCCCGGCATTGCAGATCAGGGATGCCCAGGTGGAGTTCTTTGTCAAGATCGTGGATATCCAGCGCGGCGCACGGCGCGGCGTGGCGGCGGCCCGCGGCCAGGAGTTGCCCGATCTGCAGCCCATCGACTTCAAGGCGACCCTCGCCCCCGACCCGGCGAGCGCCGGAGGCCGTTCCACCGAGATGCAGATGAAGGTCAGGATCAACATTCACCAGGCCGATGTCCCGGCCGGCATGGCGCGTCTTTTTCACCTGATGGAGCAGGGCATTTCCGCTCGCGAACTCAGCTCGGGAGATTAGCCCCATGACACCTTCGGTTCCCGGCCTGCCTTGTCCCCGCTGCGGCTTTCACATTGCTACGACCCTCGACCTGCTGCTCGCGGCGCGGCCGTTTTTCTGCTCGGGCTGCGGCTTGCAACTGACCCTCAACGCGGAACAATCGCAAGGGGCGCTTGCCGCCCTGCGTGAGCTCAAGCAGGGCCTGGATGCCGCCACCGCTTTGCGCCGCCGGCACCCCGGCTGATGTTGTTTCGCCCCGCGTGGCCTCCTTCATGAAAACCAGGCGGTTTCATCCTCGCACCGATGCCCTGGTTTGTCCCGCGGGGCTGATCGGACCCGTTGAGTTGGCGCGGTTGCAAGCGGCCTTGGGCGCGGCGATCGGCGAGGCCCTCGGCGTATTGCGCGCGGAATTCGGCGGCATGGTCGACTATTACGATCTGCCCCGGCGCCTGGCGCTCTGGCAACAGGCTTCCCGACCGGACGGCTGGCAGACCACGGCCGCGGCCCTGGGTGCCGTGGACCTTTTTCTGGCGCGGTGCTCGCCGCCCCGGGCGGCTGCCTTTCCCGCCTGGCCGGAATTTCTGCGGGAACGGCTGCTGGCGGATCTGGTGGCCAGCAGTGCGCGCCTAGTGCAGTGGCGCGCCATCCTATACGGCGTCCCGGAACAATGGCTGCCGGAGGATCTGGTGCGCCGCAGTCTTCACCAGAAGCTGGCCTGCGACGAACGCTTCGTTTTTCTGGATTTGCATGTGATGCTGCGCCTGCCGACGCCCGGCGGGAAAGCCTGGCTCGGAGCGGCCAGCCGCCGCGAGTGGTGCAAGATTCACGAACGGCTGGCTGCGGGGCGCCCCTGTCTGGTGGAGTTGATCCGAGAGCAGTCTTGCCCGGATCTTTGCCGGCGGGAAACCATCGTGGTCTATGCGGCGGAGCCAGGTGGCGACGATCGCTGTGTGCTCCATGCCTATCATCCGCGGTGGGGCGCGAAGGAATTTTGTCTGGATGTGGATTTTGCCGCCGAGGGTCTTCACCTCCGGGAAGACGTGGCGAACCCAGAAAAACTGCGCGGATTTTTCATGTTGGACTGCCGAGCGCAACAACCGCCCCTCGGCTGGAAGGGGCGGTTGTTGCGCTCGGTCGGCATCGCCCAGCTGCAGTGGTGGTGGCGGCATCGGCCCACTGGGGCTCAGAGCGACAGGAACCTTTCAATCTGCTAAGCTTGCGAAATGTCCGTTCATCGCCACAGGAGTTGCCGCCATGTTCAAGTCAGGCTTGAAGCTGTTTGCCACCGGTTTTTATCTCGTCGCCCTGCTTGCCCCCGCGTGGGCCGCGCCGGAAATTTCCACCGCCCTCGACGACCAGAAAGAAATCGCCCTGACCATCTACAACGAGGATCTGGCGCTGGTCAAGGACCGCCGTCAGGTGCGCCTGCCCGCCGGTGAGAGCCGCCTGGCGGTGCGCGAGGTCAGTGCCCTCATCCGTCCCGAAACCGCCTTGCTGCGCACCCTCGATGGCGGTGGGCCATTGCGGGTTTTGGAGCAGAATTTCGACTTCGATCTGCTCAGCCCCCAGAGCCTGCTGCAAAAATACGTGGGGCGCAGGGTGCAGGTGGTGCGCACCCATCCCCAGAGTGGCGCCGAGAGCCTGGAGGAGGCCACCCTGCTTGCCTACAACGACGGGGTGCCAGTCCTGCGGCTGGGCGAGCGCATCGAAACCGGGGCGCCGGGACGCCTGGTGTTCCCCGAGGTGCCCGCCGACCTGCGCGAGCGGCCGACCCTGGTCCTTGCCCTGAACGGTCCGGCGGCGGGCAACCGTGATCTGGAACTGAGCTATCTGACCGGCGGGCTGTCCTGGCGCGCTGATTACGTCGCCGAGCTCAGCGCCAAGGACGATCGCCTGGATCTGTCCGGCTGGGTGACCCTGACCAACCAGAGCGGCACCGCCTATCGCAACGCGCGCCTGCAACTGGTGGCCGGCGATGTGCATCGCGTGGTCGAGGACAAGCGCATGCCCGCGGAGCTGATGATGCGCGCCGCCATGGCCGCCCCGGCTCCCGAGATGGCCGAGGAGAGTCTTTTCGATTACCATCTCTACAGCCTGGCGCGCCCCACCACCCTCGCCGATCGCCAGACCAAGCAGGTGGCTCTGCTCAGCGCCGCCGGCGTGGCGGTGCGCAAGGAGTATCGGCTGCGCGGCGCCGATTACTACTATGCCGGGCGCCATGGCGAGCTCGGCGCGCGCCTGCCCGTCGGGGTGTTTCTCGAATTCGTCAACCGCGAGCAGGACGGCCTGGGACTGCCCCTGCCCCAGGGGGTGCTGCGCGTGTATAAGAAAGACAGCGGCGGCAACGCCCAGTTCATCGGCGAAGACCGCATTGATCACACTCCGAAAAACGAACGGGTGCGCCTCAAGCTGGGCCATGCCTTCGATATCACGGCCGCGCGCACCCAGACGGACTTTCGGCGTGTCGCCGGCGGCGAGCGCCAGCCGGCGGTGATCGAGACCGCCCATGCCCTGCGCCTCAAAAACGGCGGCAAGGAGGCTGTGCGGGTGCGGGTCGAGGAGCCCGTGCCGGGGGATTGGGAGATTCTCAAGGAAAGCCTGCCCCATCGCAAGGAGGCGGCCAGTCTGGCGGTGTGGGAGGTCGAGGTGCCGGCGGAGGGCGAAACCCTGCTCGAATATCGAGCGTTGGTGCGCTTCTGAGATAAGAAAAAACCCCGTCGCCTTGTTGGGCCGACGGGGTTTTTATTATCTCTGGCTGGATTTGAAGCGCTTGAGCCAGGCCTGGAAATCCTGCTCTTCGTTTTCCATCTCGAAGGCGTTGATCAGGCCGCGGCGCAGGCCGCTGGCCACGGCGCGATTGCGCAGGTTGAAGGCGTCGCCGAACTTTTCGCTGTGAAACTGTTCCTGGTCGATGCCGAGCTTTGAGTAGAGGGAGTTGAGGCGGCTCTGCACGCCGCGTCGCGACAGGTAGCGGCGCTGGGCGATGAGATTGTCGGTGAGGCCGAGGGAGATGTCGAGAAGCGCCTCGTACTCGATATCCGACAGGGAGGTCTGGCTGTGACCGGTGCGTCCCTGCACCTTGCGCACCTCGGGGTCGATCCAGCACTGCTCGTCGATGAGCACCGTGCGGATGGCGGCGGCGATGCGGTCGCGGGGGTTGGACTTGAGCACATAGCCGTACACCGTTTCCGGCGGCACGATGCGCAGCAGGGCGCGCACGTACATCTCGTCCTTGTACTGGCTCCAGAACACGATGCGCGCCAGGGGGCGCTTGTCCCAGAGGGCGCGGGCGAAGTCGATGCCGTTCATCTCCGGCATCTGAATGTCGCTGATGACCAGGGGCCGCTCCACCTGAGCGGCCATTTTCAGGGCGGCCAGGCCGTTGTCGGCGCGTTCGATGTCGCCGGTGAAATCTTCCTCGCGCAGCAGCCGCTCGAGAAATTCAAAATCCTTGGGGTTGTCCTCAGCGATGAGAAACTTATAGGTCTCCATGGCCTGCCTTGTCTGTGTCGCGCTCCGGGCGCAGGTTGCCGTTTAGGGGGAGGTTGAGTTCAAAGCGGGTGCCGCTGGTGAAGCGCGACGGCCCCCACTGCACGCGGGCACCGATCGCCCGGGCGCGCTCGCGAATGTTGTTGAGACCGCGCCCGCCGCCGTGCACGCCGTCCTGGGGCCTGAACCCGCTGCCGTTGTCCTCGACAACCAGCACCAGCGCGTCGTCGCGCCGGTCGAGGGTTACTTCGTAGCGGCTTGCCTGGGCGTGCTTGATAACGTTGTGCACTGCCTCCAGGGTGATGCGGTAGAGAGACAGCAGGCACAGGCGCGACAGGCCCAGGCCCTCGACCTGCGGAGATACATAGAGATGGTACTCGGGAAGCTGCTCCTTGTCGAGGTGGCGCTCGAAATGGGATTGCAGGGCGGCGCCGAAGCCGAGGATCTCGAGGGTCTGGGGGTGTAGATTTTCCATGACGTCGCGCAGGTTGGCGATGGCGCGCTGCAGGTCTTCCTCGACCTTGCCGATGTCGGCGGCGCACTGGGCGTCGTGACGCAGGCCCTGCAGGGTGCGCAGGATGTTGGAGAGATCGGAGAGGGATTGGTCGTGGAGGTCCATGGCGATGCGCCGCCGTTCCTCCTCGGCGCCTTCGAGCAGTTTCTCCGTGCTGACCACGCGGATCAGGCGCTCGGTCATCTGGCTGATAGAGACCGCCAGCTCATCGAGTTCGTCCTGCACCTCCTTGGGCGCGGGCGGCGCGGTGAGATCGCCGCGGGCGATGCGACCGGCGCTGTCGGAGAGGGTCTTGATGCGGCGCAGCAGGCGACGCGCGAAGAACAGGGAAAGCAGGGTGCCCAGGGGAATGGCGGTGCCCATGCCGATGATGGTGACCATGGCGGTGCGCGCCACCAGCTCGTCGATGTTCTGCAGGTTGACGTCGCGCAACTGCTCGCGGCGCTGCTGCGAGGTCTCGGCCAGGGAGACCAGCTGCGGACGCAGCAGTCCCAGGGCGTTGAGAAAGCGGGCGCCGTCGTAGCCGCGCTTGGAGTCGAGATCCTCGGCAATTTGCTTGAGTAGGACGCGGGTGCTCTCGGGCAGGATCATGAGTTCGAGAATGCGCGCCACCGCGCCGGAGAGATGGTCGTGCAGCTCGGCGAGAGTTTCGAGTTCGACGATGTCGATCTGGCCGCGGCGGTTAATGTGCAGGACCATCCCCTGCAGGCGCTGGGCGGCGAGGTCGGCTTCCGCCAGGGCGACGAAGGTCAGGGTGACCTTGCGTGCCTCCTGGCGTTTCACCGAGAGATCCCAGTAGGTGTACTGGAGAAATATCACCAGCAGGATCGTCAGGGTGAGAACCGTGGCGGGGGCGAGAATGATCTGTTGTTTGAGGGTTAGACGCATTCGGGCAAAATATCACAGATAGCGACTCGGAACACTGTGCAATCGCACAGTGGCGACTGGGTTCCCGCTCGGAATTTTTTGCGAAAATGTCTCTGTCCGCGCCTTTTTTCTCCGGGTATAGTTTGAACCATCGACGGCCTGTTGTGGCAGGCGGGCCGGCGATGGTGACTCCCTCTTCATTGCTTTACTCCCTCTCAAAAGCGCGAAGGGCCGACGGGATACCTCCCCCGTCGGCCCTTCGCGCTTTTGTGTTGAACAAGCAGTGGAAATTTCCCTTGCCCACCGTCGTCCTATGCGCTAAGGTCGCGCTGGTTGTTATGTTTTTTTCTGTGCGATGTGGGACAACGAGGGCTGGCATGATCGTTGAAGTAATGGCCGTTGAATGAATCAGAAAGCCGCCACGGGCCGAAGGGTCCGTGGCGGCTTTTGTTGTATTGGCCGGATTGGTCCCTGCCTCCAGCAAGATGGCGGATTGATGTCCGGACGATAAATCACTCAAAGCGGAGGGAAAAGAATGAAAAACCTTGTCATTTGGGCTGCCTTCTTCATGGCGATGCTGCCGATCCACACGCCGTTGTACGGCGCAGAGGCAAACCTGCTCGGCCCCGAATCCCTGGCCGTCGGCAAAGGAAAGCCGCTGGTCGCCACCCGGTCTTTTTCCGGAATCGCCGGGGAAACCGCGATGCTTATAATCACCAACGGGACCTCAGGCGGCGATCATCGCGTATCGACCGGGTCGATCTCCGTGAATGGAATCGAGATCCTCACCCCATCGGATTTCAATCAGCAGGTCGGCACCCTTACCCGCGTTTTTGCGCTCAAAGGGCAAAACGAACTCATCGTTACGCTAGGGGGCGGGCCGGGGAGCCTTATCACCCTCGCGGTCGCCGGCGGCGCAAGTCCCCCGACGCCATCTCTTCCCACGGCCCGCCTTGGCGCCGATCCGTCCACCATTCTATCCGGCGAATCCTCGAGCCTGTCCTGGACCACGACAAATGCGCAGCGGGTCACCATTCAACCCGGGATTGGGGAGGTTCCATCGTCAGGGTCGATCCAGGTGTCGCCGACGCAGACCACACTTTACCGTCTGACCGCCGAGGGGTCCGGCGGACAGGCGGCCGCCGAGGTCCGGGTATCCGTCCTGCCGCCTCCCGTTCCACCAGGAATCACTTTTGACCCTTATCAAGGCGCCCCTCTCGATGGCGCGACGGTCGATCAATGCGAGATCACGGTCAGCGGAAGCGTCACGGTGGCCAATCCCTCGGAAATCGGGGTGAGAGTCGCCGGCGTCGTCGCCCAGGTCGACAATGGGCGCTTCATTGCCAATCATGTCTCGTTAACCGAAGGTTCGAACACGCTCACGGCCATCGCCACCGACGCGGACGGAAATACCTGGTCAACCAGCGCCGGGGTGTTTTGCGCGCCGACCGACGAATACATCAACCTGAAGGCCGATACGGAAGCAGGCTTGGCTCCCCTGCCGGTGGTCTTTTCGGTCGACACGAACCTGACGACCGTTTCGGGCGGGTCGTTTCAATGCTCCGGTCCCGTGGAGAAAACCCCAGTTGCCGGGGAGGACAATACGTACGCCGTGCATCTTGAAATGCCGGGCCTTTACACCTGCAAGCTCAGGGTTCTCGACCTGCGCGGAACCGCCTACGAGAAATCCTTGGGAATTCGCGTCTACTCCAAGGCGGAGTTGGATGGGCAGCTGAAATCCAAATGGCAGGCCATGACCGAGGCAATGTGGACCGGCGATGTGGATGCCGCCGTAGCGCATTTCTCAACACGGACGCGCGAGGTGTACGCGATCGAGATGGCAGAGATGGGCACGGTACTCGACCAAATCGTCGCCGATATGCAAGGGATCGAACTGGTTGGTCTCAGAGGCGACAGAGCTGTTTACGAGCTTCAAATTCTAAGAGACGGCGTTCCGTATTCATTTCAGCTGGAATTTCAACTTGACGAGGACGGGTTATGGCGAATTCGAGCATTCTGAGAGATAGATTCAAGGTTCTTTGTTTTTGCTGC
The DNA here is from genome assembly GCF_030604225.1 of Geoalkalibacter sp. Taxonomy (GTDB): domain Bacteria; phylum Desulfobacterota; class Desulfuromonadia; order Desulfuromonadales; family Geoalkalibacteraceae; genus Geoalkalibacter. Next base: position 2,585 of record NZ_JAUVWH010000034.1, on the reverse strand, counting down.
TTGCTTCTCGCCATCCTGTCTCTTCAAGGATGTGCTTATTACACCAAGCCTGTCTACAGCGGGAGGGTCATTGATGCAGAGGATGGCACACCGTTGGCGGGAGTTCAAATTGAAGTTGAATATTGGGTAAAACATCAGACTCTTGTAGAAAAAAATACAAAAAAAATACATACGTACCAAACAATAACAAATTATGACGGATACTTTGAGATACCATCTTACAAAACTATTAAAAGCCCATTTTCGTGGGATGGGTTTGTATTATTTTCATTCAGAAAAATTGGATACGTTTACATAGGTAGTATGAACCTTGCGGAATGTCTTTCAACGGGTTGTGAAAAGAAAAATTTTAAATATTTGCACGACAATTCAAAAATTTATTTTGTATCTAGTCACTTGATTGAATTACCAAAAATTTAATTTAAGGGGGAATTTAAATGAAAAGCTTCGCAAAATATATTTCACAAAAAATTTTAAACATTAAATTTTATTTTATTTTCTTTATCGCATTTTTTCCACAAAGTTCTTTTGCCTTTCAAGATATTGCTCATGAATTAATCAACGAAGAGGTTTCATTGATTCATGTTTATCCTGATGGTAGATTTAATCTTGAATATTTTTAAATAAAAAATTGGGATTTCTTTATGGCCTCAATGAACCTATCGATTATAAATTAAATTTTATAGCATGGTCTTTTGATCCTATCACGGTCCGCCAAATAATAAAAAGTGGCGGCTCGCTAGAAGATAAATCTCCACGCTATTTGAGACATTTTCGCGATGCAATCAGCAACCACGGCCTTTGGAATTATTTCAAGTCGGCCCTTGTCTGGGCACAATCACCCATCGGAGACTCAGGGTACTCCTGGAACGATGCCCGAAAACATTTTTACGCCGCATTGACGGGGACAGAGCCGGATACCCGTAATGTCGAATTTTCCAGGGCCTTTCGATCGCTCGGGCAGGTGATGCACCTGGTTGCCGACATGGCGGTCCCCGAGCATACACGTAATGACGGCCACCCTTTTTCGCCCGGCATTGAGGCATACGTTGAAGAGAGGCTTGGAAAGGATCGCAATTCGTTTGACAGCGCCCTTGGCCGCCCCTACTTTTTTGACTTCAAAACTCTCCAAACAACGCCCAGCGCTTTTGCTGCCCGTGGCGCCCCCATCCCTCTCGCGAACCTCTTCGACCGGGATCTATATTTCGGCACAAATCCGGAGATAACAACGGGCAACAAGATCGGGCTGGCCGAATATACCAACGCCAACTTTCTGAGCACCGACACCAACCCGGTCGATGCCGACGTCGCCATCCCCCCGCTGCTGACGAGCACAACGCCCAAGGTTTTCGCGATCACCCATCCGCTGGGATACCCGGAAAAAGTACATCGCTGGTACCATGTCAAAAACCGAGACGGCGAGACCGGCGGCGATGATGGGTACAAGCTGACGGCCATGTCAGTCCTTTCCTTTTATCGGCAGACGCTGTTTGGGGAAAGTCTCCTTGCGACCATTCCCATCCTGGACGAGCCTGTTTATGAAGACTACGCCAGGCTCTTGCTGCCCAGGGCCGTCGGGTACGCGGCAACCGCGCTGAACTACTTTTTTCGGGGCGATATCGAGTTAAGCCTGCCCGAACAAGGATTTTATTCGATCGCCACCGATGAGCGGGAGGGTTTTCACCAGATCCGCGTTCAGGCGAGGAACGTCACCGTCAACGAGGAGGAGATGCCGGCGGGCAGCATCGAATTGGTGGTCAGGCATAAGACCGCCTTGCAGGATCCCTTTCAGGGAATCCCCGTGCCGGTCAGCGAAAATTTCAGCTATATCGTCGCCCAGGAAGCGAATGGCGTGAGGAGCATCCCGCAAGGATCTCCCGTGGAACTGGTTTTCAGCCTCCCCGAGGAGATTCCCCTCAATGCCACGGATGTGACCTTGCAGGTGGTCTATCACGGCAGGCTGGGTTTTCAAACCGTCGCCGGTTATGTCGGGGAAAATCAGGGCGTCGGCGTCGGTTTTCTTGACATCAGCGAACCTACGGTTGTCGACTACATCAACAGCATGGATGTTGTCTGTGTGAATGGTGAAATTCTGCCCGCCGGAAGCGAGGATGCCCTGAATGCGCTCGACGCCCAAGAAAAGAAGATCTCATCCTACCTCGACCTGTTCGCGCATGATATTGTCGATTCGTTCCTGAAGTACTCTCCCCAAAACAAAATCAGCTACGCCTCGCCACTGCATTACGACGCAACTCTAAGCAGGGTGCCTGCCGGGCATTATGCGCGGCACTTTGTTCTCACGGAACCCCACGGCACCTATGTGAGAATCAACGATCAAATGCAAATCGCGAAAAAAGATCCACGAGATACCTTTTTGCACTTGGCAAGTCGAAGGACATTTTTCCTACAGGGCATGATCAACCAAGAGATCATGGAAGATGGCGTCAGGACAAGGTATTATTGCCACGGTGAATAAATATTTAATTTTTACTTAGTTTGTGGTATGATGCCGGCATGAAAACTACAGATGCCCGCAAGCTCAATCAGCAGACACAGTTCGAACTCCGCAAGCAGGTTGTTCGGCT
>NZ_JAUVWH010000040.1 GCF_030604225.1 Geoalkalibacter sp. | reverse complement strand
TCCTTGAGCAACCGCAGGAACTCACCGGCATGCACACGTTCCTCGTTGGCGATATCCACCAGAACCTTCTGCGCCAAGACGTTGTCCGTCGATTCGGCCAGCTGCATGTAGAGCTGAATTGCCTCGTATTCGGCGGCGACCATGAAGCGGATGGCGCGCACCAATTCCTCGTGGGTGACCAGGCGGTCGCTTTTCAGACCGCTGAAGGGATGACCAAAATCCGGCATTGCTGCATCCTCCTGTAAAAAATGATCGACCAGTTCATGGGCTGTCGATCCGTCCAAGCCCTCTTAAATCTGCCGCATTTTGACGCGTTGTCAAATTCCCCCAGGCAGGCTGGCCCTCGGCGTTCGGGCTGCTATACTGCAAGGGCGCTTGGCGCCAACGGAAATTTTTCCAATCAAAGGAGGACGTGATGGGCAAGGAAGGCAAGAAATACAAATGCGAGATCTGCGGGAATCTGGTGCAACTTCTGGAGGACGGCGGCGGCCAGCTGTCGTGCTGCGGAGAGCCCATGGACGAGGTGGCCGAGTAGGCTCCGCCAGGGCTGGCCAACAACCAAGAAGGGCGCGAAAAAAAACGATTTTTCGCGCCCTTGAATAATGATGACGTTTCTGGTAATATTTTTCTTAGCGAGAACCGCACTTACTCACGACTCGCTCTTTCGCGCGTCGGATATCCCTCCTGGCCGGCGCGCATTTTTTTGCCCGCCGGTTCGTCCTTCGCTTCCCCTTCTCATTTCGTCAGTTACCATTGTGCATCTGCGGACTGATGATCACGTCGATGCGGCGGTTGACGGCGCGTCCCTCGGGCGTGGTGTTCAGCGCCAGGGGGCGGCGCGAGCCATAGCCGACGGCCAGGATCTTTTCCGCCGGCAGGGTGCCGTTGGCGACGAAAAAGTGGCGCACGGCCTCGGCGCGCTGCTGGGAGAGACGGGCGTTGGTTTCGTCGGAACCGGTGCTGTCCGTGTGCCCTTCGATGGTGACGGCCGGTTCGCCGAAGCGCTGGATGGCCTGGCGCACCTTGCCCAGCACCGGATAGTTGGCGGGCTGAATGACGGCCTGCCCGACGGGGAAATGGATGCTGCGCAGGCGCAGGATGACATGGTTGCCCTGCTTGTAGACCTCGGCTTCGTCGGCGCTAAAGGACGCCTGAACCTCGCGGAACAGTTGCTGGAGCTGCCGCTCGCGTTCGAGTTTTTCCTTGGCGGCGCGCTGTTCCCAGATGTAGAGCTCCTTGGCGGCCTGTTCCTCCCCGATCTGCTGCTGAGCCGCCTCGATCTGGAAGCGCTGGGCTTCCTGCCCGGCCTGGAGTTGCTCGATGGCCTGGCTCAGGGTCTTGGCCTGATCGGGAAAGGTCTTGTCCCGCCAGTCGGCACCCTGGAACTGCTTCGCGGGCTCGACCAGCAGCTCCTCGATCCAGAGCACGATCTGTTCCGAGGGCATTTCCTTGACACTGCGGCTGTGCTGGGTGAGGTTCAGCAGACGGCGGGTCTCGAAGGTGGCATGGGCCGATTTCTTGCGGATTTGCTCCACCTCGTAGCGATTGTCGGTAATGTAGTTTTCCGCTTCATCGAGGGCGCGGGCGGCGCGCTGGAGGGTCTGCGGGGCAAAGGTCTCGGCTTTGAAGCCGCGCGCCTGCTGCATGAGATCGCGCGCCTCGCCGAGGGCATCCTGCTTGATGGCGCGCAGCTCAATGGCGCGAAAATCCTCGGTCAGGGCATTGCTGCGGCGCAGCGCCCAGTCGATGCGCTCGTTTTCCACGGCGCGGTTGAGTTCGAGCATGCGATCCTCCAGGACGAGGTAGTCCTGGCCGAATTTCACCGCGCCGGCTTTCTGGGCCAGGGCGCGGGCTTCGAGGGGCATGGCCAGCATGGTCTGCACCACCTTGGAGCGATCCTTGCCCCGGTCGAGATAGGCGCGCCCCAGAGCCACGCGGTGCAGGACCTCGGCCACGCTCCAGCCTTGCCGCTGCCCCTCGCGGGCGGACTCCAGGGCCTGGGTGGCGGCGGCGAAGGAGTCGGGGGCCAGCACATGCATTTCGTTGACGCGGGCGGTGGTCAGATCGGCGGCCAGCAGGTCGATCTGCTCGCTGGGGTTTTTGGTCAGCGGGATGGGATCGATTTTCGGCGGCGGCGTGCCGCAGCCGGCCAGTGCCAGCAGGCACAGCAGACTCGTCAACAGGACATAGCGCAGGGATGGTCGGGCCATGGGCGTAGGTTCTCCTCGGTGAGATGATCGATCGCCGGGCGAATAAGATGCGGCCGGGCAATTGAAATACCTTAAGGCAGGCGGCCAAGGGAGTCAATCACCGTCGACGGGATTTTGGGTCCGGTCCCGCCCGCGCCGGCTCCTGCAATGGCCTTGGCGGTCGGCGGGGACTTATGCTAGATTTGTCCACGTGCTTGGGTAGAATTTACGTAGGGAACGCACCTTTTTCAGGGTGCGGGAGGGTGAGGCAAACGTGGCGAGGAAGATGACGGGGGAGCAGGCCGGGGTTGCTTCCCGAGTCCGCGTCAAAACGGCGCAGCCCCCATTGTTCAAGGTTCTGATGCATAATGATGACTACACCACCATGGATTTCGTGGTGAGCATGCTGGAGAGCGTGTTTCACAAATCTCCGGCCGAGGCCAATCGCATCATGCTCAACATTCATTACCGGGGCTTGGGGGTTTGCGGTGTTTATCCCTTCGACATCGCCGAAACCAAGGTGATGAAGGTGCACGCCCAAGCCCGCGAAGCGGGCCATCCGCTCAGGTGCAGTCTCGAGGAGGCCTGAGCGCCAACAACCATCATAGGTGCGGTTATGTTCAATCAGGATGTACAGATCGCTTTCAGTCTGGCGGTGCGCGAGGCGCAGCGGCGGCATCACGAATATCTGACCACCGAGCATATTCTGTTCGCGATTCTGTTCGAGGAGGAAGGGCAGAAAATCATCCGCGGCTGCGGCGGCGATGTGGATGAGCTCAAGAGTATGCTCGAGGATTTCTTCGCGCATCAGGTGGAGACCTTGCCCGGCGAGGATGAATTCATTCCCGAGCAGACCGTCGGTTTGCAGCGCCTGCTGCAGCGCACCGTGGTGCACATGCACTCCTCGGGCAAGAAGGAAATCGGCCTCGGCGATATTCTCGCCGCGATTCTCGAGGAGCAGAATTCCCATGCCGCCGCCTACCTGGAAGCCCAGGGCGTGTCGCGCCTCGACCTGTTGAGTTTCATCTCCCATGGGGTGCCCAAATATCCGCAACCGGAGAAGAGCACGCCCCCCGAACGCGAGGAGGCGCCGGCCAAGGCCGCGCCGGCGCGCGATCCTTTGAGCGCCTTCACCGTCGATCTGGTGGAGCGCGCCCGCCAGGGCAAGATCGACCCGTTGATCGGCCGCGCCCTGGAACTGGAACGCACCATCCAGGTGTTGTGCCGGCGGCGCAAGAACAATCCGATCTACGTCGGCGATTCGGGGGTGGGCAAGACCGCCATCGCCGAGGGTCTGGCACGGCGCATCTTCGAGGGCGCGGTGCCCGAGATGCTCAAGGATTTCAAGGTCCATGCCCTCGACATGGGCGCCCTGCTGGCGGGCACCAAATTCCGCGGCGACTTCGAGGAACGGCTCAAGGCGGTGATCAACGCCATGGCCAAGATACCCAAGGCCGCCCTGTTCATCGACGAAATCCATACCATCGTCGGTGCCGGCGCCACCAGCGGCAGTTCCATGGATGCCTCCAACATCCTCAAGCCGGTGCTGGCTTCGGGGGATCTGCGCTGCATCGGTTCGACCACCTTCGAGGAATACAAGAACCTCTTCGACAAGGATCGCGCCCTCTCGCGGCGGTTCCAGAAGATCGACATTCTCGAGCCGTCGGTGGAGGAAACCATCGACATTCTTCAGGGGCTCAAGCGCTACTACGCCGATTATCACGGCGTCACCTACACCGACGAGGCCATCGAAGCGGCGGCGCGCCTGGCGGCCAAGCACATCAATTACCGCCACCTGCCCGACAAGGCCATCGACGTCATCGACGAGGTGGGCGCGGCCCTCAAGCTGCAGCCCCAGCTCAAGCAGACGGTGACGGTGGCCGAGGTGGAAGCGACGGTGGCCAAGATCGCGCGCATTCCGGAGCGCAATGTGTCCACTTCGGACCGGCGGCGCCTCAAAACCCTGGAGCGCGACCTCAAGGGCGTTGTGTTCGGTCAGGACGAGGCCATCGACACCCTGAGCCGCGCCATTCGTCGCGCCCGCGCCGGCCTCGGTCATCCGGACAAGCCCGTCGGCTCCTTTCTGTTCACCGGACCCACCGGGGTGGGCAAGACCGAGGTGGCCAAGCAGCTGGCGGCGCAACTGGGCGTCGAGTTCCTGCGCTTCGACATGAGCGAGTACATGGAGAAGCATTCGGTGTCGCGGTTGATCGGCGCCCCGCCCGGCTACGTCGGCTTCGATCAGGGCGGGCTGCTCACCGACGCCGTGGTGAAGAACCCCTATGCCGTTCTGCTCCTCGACGAGATCGAAAAGGCCCATCCCGATCTGTTCAACATCCTGCTCCAGGTCATGGACCACGGCAGCCTCACCGACAACAACGGCAAGAAGGCCGATTTCCGCAACGTAGTGCTGATCATGACCAGCAACGTCGGCGCCCGGGAGATGAGCGCCAGCCCCATCGGTTTCGGCGAACGCGTCCAGGGGGCGCCGCGCCAGGCGGTGGAGAAGCATTTCTCGCCCGAGTTCCGCAACCGCCTCGACGCGGTCATCGCCTTCAAGGGCCTTGATCTGCCGATCATCGAGAAGGTGGTGGAGAAGTTCGTCGGCGAGTTGCAGCAGCGCCTCACCGACCGCGGGGTGCGGCTGACCCTCTCGCCCAAGGCGCGCACCCAACTCGCGCGGCGCGGTTACGATCCGGTGTTCGGTGCCCGTCCCCTGGGGCGCTTGATCCAGACCGAAATCAGCGACGTCATCGCCGACGAGATCCTCTTCGGGCGCCTGAGCAAAGGCGGGCGGCTGCGCATCGGGCTCAAGGACGAGCGCCTGACCTTCAGCTACTCATGAGATCGACCCAGCATGCGCGCGGGGCAAGACCGGCCTTGCCCCGCCGTCTTTTTCCTCGCGTGATCGACGTCCGTGCCCGTTTATCAACTCATTCCTGAAGCGGTTTTCCCGCCTGTCGAACTGGCCGAGGAGGGGGGCCTGCTCGCCGTGGGCGGCGACCTGCGCCCCGAGCGGCTGCTGTTGGCTTATTCCATGGGGATTTTCCCCTGGTTCAACGATCCGGATCCCATCCTCTGGTGGTCGCCCGACCCGCGCTTCATCCTCGAATTCGACGCGTTGCACGTTTCGCGCAGCCTGGCCAAGTTGCTGCGGAGCGAGCGGTTTTCCGTGACCTTCGACCAGGCCTTCGTCGAGGTGCTGGCCGCCTGCGGAGATGTGCGGCGTCAGGCCGAGGGCACCTGGATCACCCCGGCGATGGCTTGCGCCTATGAGCGGCTGCATGAACTGGGCTACGCCCATTCGGTGGAAGTCTGGCTGGACGGACAGCTGGCGGGAGGGCTTTACGGGGTCTGTCTGGGGCGCTGTTTTTTCGGCGAGTCCATGTTTCACCGGGCGACCAATGCATCCAAGGTAGCCCTGGTGGCGCTGGTGGAACGGCTCAAGGCGCGGGATTTCGAACTGCTCGACTGTCAGATGCCCAGCGATCACCTGCGCTCCCTGGGGGGGCGCGAGATTGCGCGGGACGAATTTCTCCGCCGCCTGCGGCGTGGCGGCGTCATGCCCTCGACCCATCCCCTGCCCGGCGATTTCGCCTGACAGGGGAGGGTCTCCGGTCTCAGCTTTTCTCTATTTCCTCAATCCCCAACATCTGCTGCAATTGCCGGCGGCGCTGCGCCCAGTCGGAGGCCAGGCGTTCTTCCAGAAAGGCGAGCAGCAGGCTGTCGAAAAGCTGGAGCCCTTCGGCGAGCACGTGCATGCGCTCGTAAAAGATGGCCTCCTGCTCGCTTTTTTCGTCGGTGATCTCGTCTTTTTCCGGTTTGACCCCCGGCGCCTTGAACCCGCCGAACACAAAGGACTCGGCCTTCAGGGTGGTCTTCCAGGCATCCTCGCCTTTTTCCATGAAGATGGCGGCCTCGGCGATCTCCTTGCCTGCTTCCAGGGCGATGCGCGCCTCGCTGTAATGGTCCTGGGGGCCGGCGACGGTCACGCGCTGCGGGCCGGCGGCGAGCACCAGGCGATTATCGAGAAAAGCGACAAAGGCTTCGTCGAGAAGGGCCGGACCGGCGCGGCGCACGCGAAAGCTGTTGCGCCCAGCGATGGAGTGGGCCAGCAGCCAGTGCAGGAAGTCGGCGCCGAGCCAAGTGTTTTCCTGGATCTGTTCGAGCACGGCATCGGTGGTCGCGCGGTTTTGTTCCTCCAGCAGGGGATGGAGCTTCGCGGGCAGCACGGCGCGAGCGCGCGCGAAGGGATGTAGGGCCACCAACCGCAGGCCTTCGAAGGTCTGGCGGAACAGGCCCTCGAAAATATCGGCGATGGCGGTGGATGTGCCGGTGAAGGTGAGCAGTCCGCGATCCAGATCCCAGACGGCGTCGAAGAGACTTGGCGTGGGCAGGGTGCGGGCGAGCAGCGCGCCCTTGACGGTTTCGCGCAATTCCTCGCGTTTGTCCTTGGGAACCCGTTGCAGGCCGGGATGGGCGGCGAGAAAGTTCTCCTCGGCCTGTTGCAGATGGCGGCGCAGGACGGCGGCGGGCACCCGGCGCTGGTCGCGCCGCAGGGTGAAGACGAGGTTGGGCGGGCGCAAGAAATCGCGCCGCTCGGCGAAGGTTGCGTCCTGGGGATCGTCGAGGGACACCCAACCCGAGGAGACCTCCTCGCTGCCGCTGTCGATGGGCACAAAGGCGTGTTTGGCCAGCAGCGCGGCGGCCCATTCGCCGGGATCGCCGGCGGGCATATCTCCCAGGACCTGGTATTGGCGGAAACTGACGGTATTGGCAAGGATGCCCATGGCATGAACCTCCGTGGCAAAGAGTTGAAAGGGGATAAGGGAATACCGCGTTGCGCCGCAAAAGGCAAGGCCGTTTGGCTTGCCTCGGGCTAAAACAGGCCCGCCGCCTGTTGGGTGGCCCAGGCGAGAAAGGCGTAGCGGCCGAGCTTGCCGACGGCGACGATGAGCACAAAGGGCAGGACGGGAAACCGCAAGGCGCCCGCGACCAGGCACAGCGGATCACCGATCACCGGCAGCCAGGAAAACAGCAGTGCCCAACCGCCATGGCGTCCCATCAGGGTTTGCGCCCGCTCCAGCCGTTGTCGTTGCCGGGGCGGATGGGGACGGTGGCGCCACCAGCGTTCGCCGCCCCAGCCGATCAGGTAATTGGTGGTCGCGCCCAGGGTGTTGCCGGCGCCGGCCACCAGCACCAGGGTGAACGCCGGCTGGCCCTGGAGGAGCAGCAGCGCCAGCAGCCATTCGGAGCCCAGGGGCAGCAGGGTGGCGGCGAGAAAGGCGGTGAGGAAAAGGGCACTCAGGGCATGTTCCGTCGCCAGGACGGCAAGGAGATTTTCCATTTGGGGATGGTCCGTCAGCGGCGGGGCGGCTATCCGTTTTGGGCTCCGCCACGTTGCGTCCGTACGCGGGTGTTGTGCTCTTGCATCTGTCGCACCAGTTCTTCAAGTTCCGTGGGCGTGATTAACCCTTTGTCCACGAAAAACTGCCCGAGGCGCTGATGGCGGCTGCGTTGGTAAAAAAGCAGGGTCCGCACCTGAAAGGGGGTCAGCAACCCCAGATCCACTGCTTTTTCGCCGAAGCGGTGGTGGCCGCGTTGGCTGAGAATCGTCCGGACCGCCGCTTCGTTCAGCCACCCCCAGCGCTGTGCCGTTTCGCCGATGCTGGGACGCTGGCGGCGCTGCCAGACCAGGGCCTCGATGAGGGTGCGATAGGGAATCAGCCCCTGGGTATAGAGAAAAAGTCCCAGCGGGTAGGTGCGCTGGAGAAGGGGCGCGGAACTCTTGGGGCCAGGGGGGCGACGATCCGCGCCGGGGGACGCTTGGCGCGTGGCGGCGGGCTTGGCGCGAGGCGGCCAGAGTCCGCGGTCGCGGGTATTCAGGAAGCTGTTGACCAGATCGTAGGCGCGGGCCACGGCCTGGAATTGCTCGGATTGGCGTCGCTGGATCTGCGGCTCGCCGGGGAAACGATCCGGGTGGGTTTCCTTGGCGCGTTTGCGAAACGCGGCCTTGGCGCCATCATGCTGAAGATAAAACAGGAAATGGCGATCAAGCCAGACCTCGGCGCCGAACAGCGTGCGGCAGGCCTTGAGAATTTCGGTTTCCTGGATGGCGGCGGGCAAGGCGATTCTCCGCGAACAAAAAGGGGAGAGCAGCTGGAAATTGCCGCCTGTTATACACCAGCGTCGGGCAAAGGACAAGCTCCGCCCCCGCGGGAACTCAGGATTCGGTCGGGGTCTGCGCCGCCTGGGCCTGCTGCTTCTGGACCTCGGTGACAAAGCGGCAGATCCGGTCCTGATCGGCCTTGCGAATGTGGGTGAACTGCATGCCCACGGCCTGCAGTCCCGGTTTTTCGGCGGGGCGCAGCCAGACCACCTCGGCAAGGGCGCACACCGGAGGCGTTTGGGGGGAAAGCTCAAGAAGCAACAGGCAAACCTCGGCAATGCGCGGCGCTTCGCGAAAATTGAAGCGGATGCCGCCGCCACTCAGATTGACCGGACAATATGGAAAACTGGGCTGTTCGGCTTGCGGCGCCTGCAGCAGCTCAAGCTGTTTTTCCCATTTCGCCCGCAGGGAACGCAAGTGCCCCTGGCCCCGGGCATAGCGCAGGCCGACGGGGATGTCGATACGCGGCATGACGCGGCGCTGAAAGGCTTCCAGCGGGTCGCGACACTCCACGCGCACCACCCCCTCCTCCTGATGGCCGGCCACTTTCCCCCGGGTGCGCACCCCCAGGCCGAGAGCTTGGGAGAGCAGTTCGAGTTCGGTGCCCGGAAGCAGGGGAAAAAGCTCGCCCTCGCGCACCCGATAGGGCAGGGTCAGATCCAGATACTCGGCGCCGCTGTTTGACACGTAGGCGGTCAAGGACTCGATCTGCCCTGGCGTGTTTTGGGTTCGCCAGGAGTGGATCTGCACTTTCTGGCCGGGCTTGAAATACTTGGTGAGCAGGGAAGCTTCCTCCGGAATAAATTGCGGGACTCAAGACCCCCAGTCTTTCGCAAAATCCGTTCCACGCAACTCGGCACGGATGGCGCGGGTCTTTTGCGCGCCGCGCGAGGCGCGCAACGGTCAACTGGCGGTCCGGGTGACGGGTTTTGTCAGGATTGTGGCGGCAGACCTCACATGGCGTGGCAGCGTTCGCAGTTTTCCGCCACACTGAAGGCGCCGCTGCCGTCATGGCAGGCGCCGCAGGAGAGACCCTCCTCCATCTGGGACATGGACACCTGCGGATTGCCGGAAGCCGGACGGAACAGGTCGGGGTGGCAATCGCCGCAGCCGAACAGAGCGGTGTGGACCTGGTGGCTGAACAGCACCTCGCCCACATCCTCCACGGGAAACTTGACCTCGCGGGTCGGGTGGCAGCGGTTGCAGTTGCTGTCCACGCCGAAGGCCTTGCGCCCGTTGTGGCAGGCGCCGCAACTCTTGCCCTCGGCCATCTCCTTCATGCTGACGCGCGGGTTCTGAGCGCGCAGGATATGAAAGATGCTGTTGTGGCAATGCACGCAGTTGTTGCCGAGCTTTTCCAGGTGGCGGTAGTGGCTGAAGACGACGGGCCCCGTGGCGTCGACCTCCATGCTCACCAGATCGCTGATGCGCCCGGCCTGCGGAGTCAGGGGCAGAAGCAGAAACAACGCCAGAAGCAGGAGCGGGCGGATGCGCATGGAAATCCTCAAGGTAAAATTTCACCAATTTTAGCAGAAAGCGTTCGCGTGCGCCATCCCTCATTCACCATCGGCCTGCGCCAGTGCCAATCGGCCGCTCAGGTCGTCGATGAACTGCCGCGCCACCCGCCCCGAGCGGCCGCCGCGCAGCAGCGCCCACTGCAGGGCTTCACGCTCCAGATCGGCGGTGGCGATGGGTAGTTGGCGCCGGGCTGCCAGGTGCCGCGCGATGTCCAGGTAAAGATCCTGGGTGACGGGATAAAAACCGAGCGTTATACCGAAGCGGTCCGAGAGGGAGAGCTTTTCGGAGACGGCCTCCTCGGGATGAATTTCCGCCTCGCCGGTGTTGGCCGCGAAGCGCTCGGGCAGCAGGTGGCGGCGGTTGGCGGTGGCGTAGATCAGCACGTTGGGCGGCGGCGCCTCGATGCCCCCCTGCAGCAGGGCCTTGAGCTCGCGATAGCCGGTTTCGGATTCGTCGAAGGAGAGGTCGTCGCAAAACAGGATGAAGCGAAAGGGTTGGGGGCGCAGGGCTCGGGTGATGACCGGCAGGTGGTAGAGATCCTCCTTCTGCAACTCGACGAGGCGCAAACCCTGGGCGGCGAATTCGCCCAGCAGGCATTTTACCGCCGAGGATTTGCCCGTGCCGCGCTCGCCCCACAGCAGCACGTTGTTGGCCGGCACGCCGGCGACGAACTGGCGGGTGTTCTGCCGCAGGCGTGTCAGGATCATGTCGATGCCGAGCAGATCCTCGGGATCGGGAACGTCGGGATAGGCGACGGCTTCAAGCAGGCCCTCGTGATTCCAGCGAAAGGCGATGTGGTCGCGAAACATCTGCGGCTCGACGTCCACCTCGTCGGCCAGCTTGCGACTGAGAAACTCCTCGGAGAGATCCATGAGCCGCTCGATTTTTTCGATCAGATACTCCCAGTCGATATTCATCTGGGGATAATTCATCATGAGACACCGCTCCTTGGATGAGATGTTCCGGCAATTTACAGCATTGGGATCGCTGTGGTAAAGTCCGTGCCCTTGGCGAACGATGCTTTGGCGAGGTTTTTTGTGGCACAATCCCCATTTGATCTGTTTGCGGTCACGGCGCCCGGTTGCGAGGACGCCTGCCTGGCGGAACTGCAGGCTTTGAATCTGCCGGCGCAACGGGAAGCGGGGGGCTTGAGCTTTTCCGGAGAGTTGGCCGACGTGTATCGCGCCAATCTCTGGCTGCGCAGCGCCGGCCGCGTGCTGGTGCGCTTTGCCGAGATCCGCGCCACCGGCTTCCCCGAACTCTACCAGAAATGCCTGCGCCTGCCCTGGGGACGCTTCATCCGTCCGTCGACCGCCCTGGAGGTGCGCGTTCACTGCCGCCGCTCGCGGCTGATGCATACCGGCCGTATTGCCGAGACCCTCACGGCCGCCGTTGATCGCGCCCTGGGCCGCGAGGCGCCCCTGGACGCCGAGTTGCCCAAGCAACTGGTGCTGGTGCGCTTCGAGGACGACCGGGCACAAATTTCCATCGACAGTTCCGGCGAATTGCTGCACCGGCGCGGTTATCGCCTGGAGCAGGGCGCGGCGCCCCTGCGCGAAACCCTGGCGGCGGCGCTCCTGCATGCCGTCGGCTGGCAGCCGGGCGTGTCCCTTTGGGATCCCATGTGCGGTTCGGGCACCCTGCTGATCGAGGCGGCGCTGCTTGCCCGCAACCGCGCGCCGGGACTGCATCGCGCCTTTGCCTTCGAGGGCTGGCCCCATTTTCGCGCCGGTCGCTGGCAAGTACTGCGGGAACAGTCCCTGGCCGCGGAACATTCCGCGAGTGGCCAAACCCTCTACGGCAGCGAACTTGACCCGCGCCTAGCCGAAATCGCCGCGCGCAATGCGGCGCGCGCCGGTATCGCCGCGCTGCTCGATTTGCGCGCGGGCGATTTCCGGCAGCTGCCGCCACCGACGGTTGCTGTTCCAGGCATCCTCCTGTGCAATCCGCCCTATGGCGAGCGGCTCGGCGAGCGCCGTGCGCTGATGGATTTTTTCCGGGAATTTGGTGGGTTTTTACGCCGGCATGCCTCGGGCTGGCGCGGCGGATTTCTCGCCTCCGACCCACGTTTGGCCCAGGCAACGGGCCTGCGTCCGCAGGCGGGGCCAACCTTCGCCCACGGTGGCCTGTCCGTGACCCTCTACCTGTTCGAAGTTCCGTAAATTTTCCAATTGCATTTCTCTTTCCTCCTCGTTATACTTTCGCCCTACTTCTGTCAAAAATCCGACAGGGTTGAGAAAAAGCAGGGAAAGCGAGGTGATTCGGTGGAAATCACGGTTATCGACAACAACGTCGATAAAGCGATCAAAGTGCTCAAGCGCAAGTTGCAGCAGGAGGGCCTGTTTCGGGAAATGAAGCAGCGCAAGTTCTACGAGAAGCCCAGTGTCAAGCGCAAGCGCAAGGAAAAAGAAGCACAGCGCCGTCTGCGCAAGAAAATGCGCATGGTCAAGCGCGCCGACTGATCTCGCTTTTTATCGGACCCAACGAAAAAAGGCTGCCCCTTCACGGAGCAGCCTTTTTTCGTTGGTAGGCCGGGAGGCTATACCGGATAGGTGGGAAATTCCAGGCCGGCAAGTTTTTCGGTCATGCGCACCACCTGGCAGCTGTAGCCGTATTCATTGTCGTACCAGACATAGAGCACGCAACGCGTGCCGTTGACGATGGTGGCCAGGGAGTCGACCACCCCGGCGAAGGGCGAGCCGACGAAGTCGCTGGAAACCACTTCCGGCGAATTGGTGTAATCGATCTGGTTCTGCAGGGGGGAATCGAGGGACGCATCGCGCAGGTAGCGGTTGAGTTCGGCCACCGTGGTTTCCTCGCCAAGCTCCAGATTGAGAATCGCCAGGGAGACGTTGGGCGTGGGCACGCGAATGGCGTTGCCGGTGAGCTTGCCGGCCAGCTCGGGAATCGCCTTGGCCACCGCCTTGGCGGCGCCGGTTTCGGTGATGACCATGTTGAGGGGCGCGCTGCGGCCGCGGCGGTTGCCCTTGTGGTAGTTGTCGATGAGGTTCTGGTCGTTGGTGTAGCTGTGGCAGGTTTCCACATGGCCATGCACGATGCCGAAGCGGTCATTGACCGCCTTGAGCACCGGCACGATGGCGTTGGTGGTGCAGCTCGCGGCGGAGAAGATGTTTTCGTCGCCGGTGATGAGCTCGTTGTTGACGCCGAACACCACGTTGGGCACGTCGCCCTTGCCCGGTGCGGTGAGAATCACCTTGGAAACGCCCTTGCTCTTGAGATGGCGGACGAGACCTTCGCGGTCGCGCCACTTGCCGGTGTTGTCGATGAGCAGAGCGTCCTTGATTCCGTACTGGGTATAGTCGACGCTCTCCGGGTTGTCGGCATAGATCAGGCGGATCAGGTTGCCGTTGGCGATGATGGCGTTTTCCTCCTCATCCACGGTGATGGTGCCGTGAAAATGGCCATGCACCGAGTCGCGGCGCAAGAGGCTGGCACGCTTGATCAGATCGTCGGCGCCGCCCTTGCGCACCACCGCCGCGCGCAGGCGCAGCTTGTCGCCGCCGCCGGTCTTGTCGATGAGGATGCGCGCCAGCAGCCGGCCGATGCGACCGAAGCCGTAGAGCACCACATCGCGTGGTTCGCTCAGTACCGAGGACTTGCCGGTATTGATGGGCCCAAGCTCCTGGCGCACGAATTGATCCACCGAGATGCCCATGCCCTGGGAGAGATAGCGCACGGTGAGCTTGCCGAGGTCGACGCGCGCGGAGGCGAGATCGAGCTTGCTCATGGCTTCCAGAACCGGGAAGGTCTCGCGCACCGAGAGCTCGTTCTCGAGGATCTGGCGGGCGAAGCGGTGTGCCTTGAGAATGTCGATGGAGGTGCCGCGCGTGATGGAGCGGCCATAGACGCTGATCACCACGCCGTGGTCGCGGTAAAGCTTGCCGATCAGCGGCAGCATGCGCTCGGCCAGCGCCTCGCGTTCCTTGAAATCCTTGAAGTAGGTGTCGCTCTTGGAAATGTTCATGATCTTGCCTGTGCTCCTTCAGCAAAAATTCGGCCGCCCCGCGGCAAAACGTGCCGTATCGTAAACGATGACCGGCATTTTTTCAACCTTGGCGGCGGGATTTGGGGTGAAAGGCGAGGCGGTGCGGTGCGGCTGAAGAAATCCATAATCCAGGGGCCGCTCCAAGCCGCCGCTTGCCGGGCACTGACGGGATGGACCGTGGCCACGCGCGACTGATTCCTTGGGCCAAGGGGGGCGTTTGCGTCTGCCATTGTGTCTCGCCCGGGCGATTTCACCCCGCGCCTCTTATCGATTCAAGTGCCAGTCGTCGTTTTTCCAGATGGTGCGGGCGCTTCTGCCTTTCCGCTTGACGAAATCCCGGCCGGGGAGCCGCGCATGGCCTGATAGTCGACCTTGCCGTGCTCCAGGTTGTAGAACTCGTTCCTGAGGGCTCGTCGGATCATGCGCCTGCCAGCGCGGCCAGAGGTCTCCCTTGGGACCGGCGGCAACCTGAACGGGAAGGACGGCGATCAGTAATGCGACGACAAGCAGGCCGAGTGAGGACTCCATGGCGCGTCTTTCTTTCTAACCCCGCCGCCAGGCATGGTATTTTTCGACCCAGGCCAGCAGCTTCTCCGGTACGTGGGCTTTTTTCCATTCCCCGGCGGCCATTTTGTTGCCCTCGGCCAGAGTCGGGTAGGGGTGGATGGTGCCCAGGATCTTGTTGAGACCCAGGCCGTGCTTCATGGCCAGGATGTACTCGGCGAGCAGATCGCCCGCATGGGTGCCGACGATGGTGACGCCGAGAATCTTGTCCTTGCCCGGCGGGGTGATGACCTTGATCCAGCCGTGGTCTTCACCCTCGGCGATGGCGCGATCCAGTTCCTCCAGTTCGAAGCGGGTGACTTCGTGATCAATCCCCTGCTCGTGGGCTTCGGCTTCGTTGAGACCGACCCGCGCCACCTCCGGATCGGTGAAGGTGCACCAGGGGATGACGCGGTAATCGGCGCGGAACGTCTTGAAGTCGCCGAACAGGGCGTTGACCGAGGCGTACCAGGCCTGATGGGCTGCGGTGTGGGTGAACTGGTAGGGGCCGGCCACATCGCCCGCGCAGAAGATGTTGGGGAAATTGGTGCGCAAAAACGGATCGGTCTCAATGGTGCCGCGCTCGCTCAGCCGCACCCCCAATTCCTCCAGTCCGAAGCCGCTGGTGCGGGCGCGTCGGCCCACCGCGACCAGCAAGGCGTCGAAGGGCAGAGCGACTTTTTCACCCTGATGTTCGCAGACGAGAATTTTTTCGCCGTCTTCGACGCGCACTTCCTTGGCGGCATGTTCGGTGAGGACCCGCACCCCTTCAGCCTCGAAGCGCTCGCGCACGAAGGCTGCGACATCGGCGTCCTCGCGTCCCATGATCTGCGGTGCCATCTCCACCTGCGTCACCTGCGCGCCGAAGCGCGCAAAGGCCTGGGTCATCTCGCACCCGATGGGGCCGCCGCCCAGCACCACCAGGCGCTTGGGCAGTTCGCGCAGTTTCCACAGATTGTCCGAGGTTAGGTAGTCGACTTGATCCAGGCCCGCGATGGGCGGCACAAAGGGCTCGGCGCCGGTGGCGACGATGATGGTGCGCGTGGTCAGAGTGCGCTCGCCGACCTGCACGCTGTAGGGTGAGGTGATGTGCGCTGCGCCCTTGATGCACTCGACACCAAGCTGCGTGTAGCGCTCCACCGAATCGTGCGGTTCGACCTTTTTCACCACCCGCTGCACCCGCTCCATCACCTCGGCGAAATCAAAGTCGCTTTCGGTTTTCCGCAGGCCGAATTCAACCGCGCGCCGCCCGTAGGCAAGCATTTTCGCCGAGCGGATCAGCGCCTTGCTCGGCACGCAGCCAGTATTGAGGCAATCGCCGCCCATCTTGTCCTTTTCGATCAGGGCCACCTTGGCCTTGACCGCGGCCGCGATATAGGCGCTGACCAGGCCGGCCGAACCGGCGCCGAGGACGACGATGTTGTAGTCGAATTTTGGGGGTTTGGGAAAATTTTTCAGCGTACGGCGTTTCTGCATGATGTCGACTCCCTTGCGGGCCAGCAGAGGAAAAATGCCGAGCAGGGCGAAGGACAACAGCAAGGACGGCGAAAGAATGCCGCCGAGGGTTTCGATCTGGCCGAGCTGGGTGCCGGCGTTGACGTAGACCGCCGTGCCCGGCAGCATGCCGACCTGGCTGACCCAGTAATAGGTCAGGGTGCGCATGGGGGTGAGGCCCATGGCCAGGTTGATGACGAAAAACGGAAAAATCGGCACCAGCCGCAAGGTGAACAGATAAAAACCGCCGTCTTTTTCAATGCCTGCGTTGAGCGCCTTGAGGCGCTTGCCGAATTTGCCCTGCACCCAGTCGCGCAGCAGGAAGCGGCTGACCAGAAAGGCCAGGGTCGCGCCGATGGTGCTGGCGAAGGACACCACGATCAAGGCGGGCAGAAAGCCGAACAGCGCACCACCGGCCAGGGTCATGACGGCCGCGCCCGGCAGGGACAAAGCGGTGACGAGGATGTAGAAGATAAAGTAAGCGCCGAGGGTGAGAAGACGATTGGCGGCGTAGAATTGCTGAAAGGCTTCTTGATGCGCCTTGAGTTCCGTCAGGGTCAAAAAGCGTTGCAGGTCGAAAACAAAGAACAGTGTGACCAGGATGGCAATGGCCAGGATGATGAGGATTTTTTTGCCGTTGCCTTTCATGACGTCCTCCGAAAAAAGCGGGGAGGACGATCCGTCTCTTCCCCGCTCTGGTTAGCCGCTATTTCAGCGGGCCGGTAAATACCCAGTCGTTCTGGATGACCGCGGTATGGCAGCCGCTGCACATGGGAACCTTGCCTTCGGCGTCGATATTGCCGTTCGCGCCGTACTTGGCCCAGAACCAGTCGCCCGCTTCGGGATTAAAGCCCTTGACGCGGTACATGACGGTGAGTGCGTCGAGCTTGCCGTCCGGCATGTAGTTTTCCTTGACGATGATGGTTCCATCGGGCAGTTGCCCGGCGCGGTTCTGAATCGCTGCTTGGGCGTCGGGAGACACATAGGTGGTCAGCAGCGCGCCGTGGGGGTGTTTCCCTTCGTAAAGTTTTTGGGTGCCGGGAAACAGGGGCCAGTCCTGATAGGGCGACACCTTGGTCAGGTACTCGTAGACCGCCTGGCCTTCGGCCTTCGGCAATGAGTCGGCGGCCGCGCCGGAGCCGATTCCTACCAAGAGAAAAACCGCCATCAACGCCACGACAAACAAGTTGCTCTTCATTTTTTCCTCCCTGCTTTTATGGTGATGTCGGACCTTCGGACCACCCGAGGGCCAGATCCATGCAACGCTTGCGCGCGACCTAACTAGGTCGCAATTTCGCCCCCTCAGGTAAAGCCCGCACCGGCGGTACAGGCATAACAGTGGTCGGCGGTGGCGATGGGTGTGCCTTGCGGGGGCGGCCCGGGCAAATCGCGCACATGGGTGAGTTTTTCGCCCTGGCAGATGCCGGCGGCCAGATGGAAATCGCAATCGAACACGTAACCGTCCCAGGACACGCTGACCTGCTCTCGGCACATCAGACCCGATACCACGGCCGGGTTGAAGGCGGACGCCAGTTTGCTTAAGTAGGCGTCATAGTTCCTCGAGTTTTCCAGCCAGCGGCGGAAACGCCCGAGGGGCATGTTGGTCAGGGTGAACAGATTGTTGAAGACCAGACCCCAGCGCCTCTGCAATTCGCGGTGATAGCGCCTCTCCGTGGCCGCTTGATCGGCCGGCAGGAACGCGCCTCCGGGGTTGACCGCCAGGTGCAGTTGCAGCCCGGAATCCTCACGCCCATAACCCAGCGCATTGAGCCGATGCAGCACCGCCAGACTTTTTTCCCAGACGCCCGAGCCTCTTTGCGCCTCCACCTGGGCTTCGCGCAAGGCGGGAAAAGAAACCACCAGGGCGACGCGATGTTTGACGCAGGTGCGCAACAGGTTTTCTCTCTCCGGCGATTCGAGAGCGGTGA
Organism: Geoalkalibacter sp.; assembly: GCF_030604225.1. Lineage (GTDB taxonomy): Bacteria > Desulfobacterota > Desulfuromonadia > Desulfuromonadales > Geoalkalibacteraceae > Geoalkalibacter. The sequence continues at coordinate 4,509 of NZ_JAUVWH010000040.1, read as the reverse complement.
GATTGGAGCGCAGCATGAGATGCGGCACCACCTCGGCCAGATCGGCTATAAATCCTTCGATGCCGGGGACCAGTTCCGGGGCGCCGCCGGTGATATCGACCATCTCGAAGCCACCACGCCGGGCGAAATTGACCACCTCTCTCATGGTCTGCGCACTCATGGCTTCTTGCCGATGCGGTCCCGCCATCAGATGGCAATGGCGACAACACAGATCGCAAATCAGGCCGACATTGACCTGCAGAATGCGGCAGCGGGTACGGTCCAGTTTCAGCCCATGGCGCTTGAGGGCGCTGGAAAACTTTTCAAGACCAAGCTGCGGTGTCTGCGTTTGCGGTTTTTGCGGACAGCCCATGATCGTTTCCTTTTATAGCGTGAGTTTCTCGGCGATCTTGCGCATCTGTACCCCGTGTACCAGGGAGGCGCCGCCGCGAATGGCACCGGCCACATGCAGGGCTTCGGTCATCTCTTCCAGGTCGGAGCCTTTTTCCAGGCAGGCCCGGGTGTAGGCGTCGATGCAGTAGGGGCACTGCACCGTGTGCGCTACCGCCAGGGCGATCAGCGCTTTTTCGCGCGCGCTCAAGGCGCCCTCGGCGAACACCGCGCCGTAGTAGTCGAAGAATTTTTTCGCCAACTCCGGCGCATCCTTGCCGATGGCGGCAAATTGGTCGAGATCTTGGGGATCATAATAGGTCGGCATCGTTGTTTTCCTTTTGCAAAAGGCTGGAAAGGTTGGCTTCATCGGCTCCGTATGCAACTGTCATCAAGTTTACAAACACTCGGTAAGATCGCGATTAATTGTTTGAATAGCGCTTGAGAAAATTCTTGAGCGCAGCCCGGTCGGCAATGCGAATGGTCCGATAAGAGGTTCGGACCAGCCCCAGCCGCTTCATCTCCGAAAGTTGTTCGGCCACCGCTTCGCGAGAGGCGCCGATGAGATAAGCGAGATCTTTTTGCGAAAGAGGAATGCGGATGCTGCCGTCGTCCTCGGTGACGCCGAGGCGCTGTGCCTGCCACAGAAGTGTAATCGCCAAGCGTCCGGCCAGGGGGCGAAACACCAGATCCTCAAGGCGCATTTCCAGTTCGCGTCGGCGCAGACCGACGAGCTTGAGCACGCGCAAGGCCATTTCCGGGTGGCGCCGCAATAAATCCTCGAAATCCTCGCGCGCGATGATGCACACCAGTGCGTCATCAAGAGCTTCGGCGCTGTGCGAACGGCGCTCTTCGCCGGCCAGGGCCAATTCGCCGAAAATTTCGCCCGGACCGAGGATGTCGAGAATGATTTCTCGCCCTTCCGGGCTGGAGCGGATCAATTTCACGCGGCCCTGCTTGACCAGAAAGATGTTGTCGCTGGGCTCCTCGGCAAAAAAGAACCGGTTGTTGCGCTTGCAGCTCACCATTTCACTGCGGCCGGCCAGTTCCATCTGTTCCTCCTCGCGCAGCCAGGAGAACATATCCGCATTTCTGATGTACCAGAGCCGTGGTTCCATGGCTGTTCCTTGTTTTTCAATGTTTCAAGCCACTCAGAAATCAATCTCGACCCGCAGGGCATCGAGAAATTTGTTGAATCCGGCAAAGAGTTCCATGACCCCCAGAGCTTCGACGATTTCGGCATCATCCGCCCCGAGATCGCGCAGCGCCTTGACCTCGTTGTCTTCAATGCGCAGCGGCGCGATGTTGGCCTTGCGTGCGAAGGCGATCAGCGCGCGCTCCTTGCGGCTGAATTCGGCCTGTTGCAGGTCGGTTTCAATCGCCCGAATTTCCTCGCTGGAAACGCCGATGGAACGTAGCGCCGCCTCGTGGGCCGCCACGCAATAGTCGCAGCCGTTGTCCTTGGAGACCAGCACGGCGATGGATTCCTTGGTCTTGCGCGTCAGAACACCCTCCATGATCACCTTTTTCACCTTGAACCAGTTGGCTTCCAGCAACGGCGGGTGGTTGGCGTAGGCGCGAAACAAATTGGGCACCATGCCGAAGGCCTGTTTGATTTCGGCAAAGATTTCGGCGGTGCCCGCTTGCGCGGCTTGCGGATCGAGGGAGTGGATGCGGCTCATGATGGTTCTCCGTGTGGTCAGTGGGATCGGCGCTGATCCGAGCCCGGGTTGGGAATAAAAAGCATCAGACGCAAGGTCTCGATGCAGTTGTTCATCGGTTCTTCCGTTTTATGCAGGCGCGATTGCATGATGCCGCCTTCGAGCACCGCGATGACGAATTCCGCCAGGCTTTCGGCCGTGCGCCCCTGGTGGATCGCTCCCTCGTCCTGGGCGTGGGCGATGATGGCGGCCAGTTTCCTTTTCCACTCAAGGAACACCTCGGCGGTCATTTGCGCGAAGGCGGGGGCGGTGTCGCTGGTTTCCAGGGCCGTATTGCCGAACAGACAGCCGCCCACAAAACCCCTGCCGCGATGGTAATCAAGGGCCAAACGCAGAAAACTGTCGAGTTTTTGGGCGGCGGTGTCGCCTTCGAGGCCTTCGTCGATAAAGTCCATGAACCTTTCACTGGCCTGCCGCAGGTATTCGAGACCGAGATCATCCTTGCCGGGAAAATGAAAGTACAAGCTACCCTTGGTCACACCCGTCGCTTCCAGCAGATCATTGATGCTGGTGGCGCCAAAGCCTTTGGTGCGAAACAGGTGCGCCGCATCGTCCAGGATTTTCTTCCGGGTTTTTTCACCTTTGAATCCCATGCCTAACTCCAAAAAAAACATACCGTTTGGTTTATTCTTGCCTTTACTTGTATCGCGAAATCCAAGCATGTCAAACATGCCCAGTGTCTATGGCTCAATGGTAGGGGGGAGATCAAAAAGAGACTATCGCGGGGATTACAATTGAGCTGCTTTTGTTGCTTGAGCGTTTTGGGGGTGTTGGGGGCGATGAAAGTCCATGACGATGGCGGTGCAGTCGTCGCCGGGAGGCGCCGAACCGTTGAACTCCATGAGAGTGGAAAAGAGCTGGTCGAGGAATTCCTGGTGGTCGCCCTGGTGCTCGCGCAGCAGGTTCTTCAGACGTGCCGCGCCGAATTGCTCTTCCTGCGCGTTGACGGTTTCGCTGATACCGTCGGTGTAGAGAAACAGCCGGTCGTGCTTTTCAAAAGCGAAGGTGCGCACCACATCCGCATCCATGTCGAAGAAGCCCACCAGCGGGGCGCTGGGTTCAAGTTCAAACAAGCTATCACCGCGTTTTACCAGCGGCGGAGGATGCGCGGCGTTGACATAATGCATTTGCAGGGTTTCGGGCACGATGACGCCGAAGAAAAGCGTCGAGGAGAAAAGGTGGTCGTAAACCTGCGAGCGTTCGCCGAATTTTTTCAGGAAACGATTGACGCGCCGCACCACGTCCAGGGGTGAGCAGACCTCCTCGATGCTGCGGTGAATGTAGCCGTAGAGCAGCGACATGACCACCGAGGCGGCCACATCGTGCCCGGTCACATCGCCGATCATGACCATCTGGCAGCCGTCGTGGGTGGGCAGAAAATCGAAGAAATCGCCGCCCACGCCCACCGCCATGCGGTTTTTCACGCCGATGCAGCTCCAGTCGCAGTAGGGCGGGGCCTTGGGCAGCAGCAATTGCTGGATTTTTCCGGCCAGGTCGTTGCCGTTCGGGGTGTCCATCGTGTCCATGGTCAACCGACAGGGATCATCCTTTCCTTAAATTTTTCGTGCCGTGTTCATCGCGCTCAGGATGGTCAAAATCTCCTCGGGCTCGGGGCGGCGCGTGTGGTCGGGGTCGATGTGGGCGTGATGGATGATGCCGTCGGGGCGCACGACGTAGCGCGCCGCCAGGGGCAGGCTCCAACTGTCGTCGCCGTTGTGCTTCGGCAGATCGAGGCCAAATTTGAGGTAAACCTGGCGCAGGGCAGGCGGCAGCACATGGACGATGCCGAATTTTTTCGCCAGGGCGTTGCCGGGGTCCGGCAGCAGGGGGTAGCTCAAATGATGCTTTGCCGCCAGTCGCGCGGAAAATTCGGCGAGCATGGGTGAGATGGCGAGCAATTGGGCACCGGCTTTTGAGATGTCGGCGTGAACGGCTTGCAGAGCATCCAGCTCCGCGTTGCAGAAGGGTCACCAGGCTCCTCGGAAAAAATGCAGGACCAGCGGCCCCTCGGCGCGCAATTTTTGCGAATCCAAGCGCCTGCCGTCAGCGGTGTCCAGGGAGAATTCGGGCATGGCATCGCCCACCTTGAGCGCCCGCTCGACGATGCCCGACTCAACCAACGCCCGCGCCGCGCGCCCCATGATGCTCTGTGATTCGGCGTCGGCTTTTTCCTTAAAGCCCGATTTGATCTCTTCCAGTTTGTCGTTTAGGGTCATGTTGTCCTCCTATTTGCTGCTGTCCCATAGTTCTCAAAGCAGCGCCAGCTGTGGGCTGGGCGTGAATTGAGGGGGGTTAAATAGGGTTTCGAGGCCCCGGCGTTCGAACAAATTCATTTGTAATATTCGCAAGATCTGCTGCATTGACTGCTTGATCCTTGAACTGAACTTCAACCACGCCAGCACCAGGTAAACGCACAGGG
>NZ_JAUVWH010000075.1 GCF_030604225.1 Geoalkalibacter sp. | reverse complement strand
TGGGTTGAAACCCACGGCTACATGCTTTCGGTCGCTACGCGACGATAAATTTATTTTGCCCATCACCCGGCCATGAATGGCCGGGCTACAAGCCTTCGGCCCCCTCCGGGGGCGCAAGGATAAAAGTCGCCTGAGCGGCGGCGCGCCTGTAGCCGGGGGTTTCAACCCCCGGTCTCCTTCCGTTCATTTTTTTGATATACCTAAGCCCAGGGAGTCATGAAAGGGCATTGGGCAGATGATCAAGTCTTCTTTCTCTCGCGCCCGCGTCGCCGGAACCCCGACAGCCCGAGGAAGGTTGAGCGGGGGGCCGGGTGCGGCCGGCGCGCCGGTTGTCTCGCCGACCAAGTTGGCGCTGGTAATGGCCCTCGCGGTGTTCGTCGGGGAAACAGGCGTGCATTTTTTGCTGGAAACCTACCGTCCCCTCGGCCCCTGGACGCGATCCCTTCTCGATGCCGGGGTGCTGCTGCTGGCCCTGGTTCCCGTTTATTTCCTGGTTTACCGCCCCTTTTGGCGGGCGCGTGAAGCCTCCACCGGCGAAATCCGCCGGCTCAGCCGTCAGATTCTGCGTGTGGCTGAAGCCGAGCGCGAGCGCCTGGCGCGCGATGTGCACGACGATGCCGGCCAGTACCTGGCCGCTCTCAAGTTGGCGGTGGCGACCCTCGAACGCACCCCCGGCGCCGAGCGCCCGGAAATTCGCGCACAGGCCCAGCGCCTCGATCAGCTGGTCGACCAGACCCGCGCGCGGGTGCATGAAGTGGTCACCACCCTGCGGCCGCCGGATCTTGAGCGGCGGGGTCTGGTGGGGGCTCTGGAGCAATTGGTCGTCGAGTGTGGCAACCGCTTCCCTCAAGCGCGGGTGCATTTCACCAGCCAAGGATGCGAGGGGCGCCTCGATGCCGAACTCGACACCGCGCTCTACCGTGTCTGCCAGGAAGCTTTGTGCAACGCCGTGCGTCATGGGCGCGCCGGCAACGTTGAGGTCGAACTCTTGTGCAGCGCCCAGGAATTGCGCCTCAGCGTGCGCGACGACGGCCAGGGCTTCGAGGTCGATGAGCCGTCCAGCATGGCGGATAAAATCATTGGCGGCGTCGGCCTGCCGGGCATGCGCGAGCGTTTGGCCCTGGTCGGTGGCCGTTTGTACATTGACAGCACCCAGGATCAGGGCACCCTGATCCAAGCGGTGATCCCCCTGAAGGAAGGGTAGAAGCCATGATCCGCATCCTGCTGGGCGACGATCATGCCATCATGCGCGAGGGGCTGCGCCTGCTGCTCGAAACCCAGGCCGACCTGCGGGTGGTGGGCGAGGCCGGCGACGGCGTCGAGGTGCTCGAACTCGCGCGCCGGCTCAAGCCCGACGTGGTGCTCCTCGATATCGCCATGCCGCGCATGAACGGCATCGACACCACCCGCCTGCTGCGCGAGGCGGTGCCGCAAACCCGCGTGGTGATCCTCTCCATGTTCGACAAGGAACTCTACGCCCATCGCGCCCTGCGGGCCGGCGCCCATGGCTACGTGCTCAAGGCCGGCGCCAGCGAGGATCTGCTCACCGCCATCCGCGCCGCCGCCCAGGGGCAATACTTTCTGTGTCGGCGCATCCAGGCCGACGTCATTGAATCCTATCTCGCCCAGGACCAGCCGGCCGCGCCCAACAGCGAATACGACGCGCTTTCCGAGCGCGAAAAACAGGTGTTCCTGCTCATGGTGCAGGGCAATTCCACCGAGCAGATCGGCCGGATCCTCTGCATCAGCGCCAAGACCGTGGAAAAACACCGGGGCGCGGTGATCCGCAAACTCGGCTTCAGCAATCCCGTGGAACTGGTCAAATACGCCATCCGCATCGGCGTGGTCGATCCCGAAAGCTGGAAGTTCTAGCGCTCCCCCAACCCTTTACTATCTCTACCGCTTTTCTGATATTTGCCCGCCTTTGTTCCTCGCCGCCTTGCCCGGAGAGAGAATTTCCTACCATGATTTGGGGGATTGCCCCCATGGATATTTTTTTACACGCTGTTTTAATCTGCAATCAGATGGCCGAGAAGAAATTCTTGAATGCACTGGTTAGAGTGTAAAGAAAACTTTTCCTGTCCGGAGGGTGGACAAAGGTTCTTTGTATGGTTCAATAAAAATAAGAAATTTTGCTGACGTGTAAACTTATTGGTCAGGATGGCTGAGATGAATTTTCAGGGCAGATGGCGCAAAGGCCTTATGGGTCTTGTTTTCGTGTTGTTGGTGGCGGCGCCCGCCGGGGCGGCGCTGGAGGCGGTGTCGGGTTTGCAGGATGGCGTTCCGCCCGAGTTGACCGCGGTGCTGGCCGGCGGTGATCCTGCGCAGGTCGCCGTCAGTCTCGCCCATGGTTTTCCCCTCTGGTACGAGGATGAAAACGGCCTCAAGTTGGAATTATGCCTTGATAGGTCTCTGGAAGTTGCACCCGGTGTTTTTGTTGCCCCTTGCGAAGTCGCGGCTCCTCAGTTAGGGGCGCCCGTGTCCTTTCCGGGCAATTTCGGGGCGGAAGCCCTGTATTGGAGCGCGGTGGCCGCCGGCACTTTTGTTAGCAGCGATGGTTTGACCAACGCCGCCTTGCTGGCGCTGGCCCAGGAGGCGAGCTTTGCCAATGAAGGACCGACGGCCGACGGCATTCAAGCGGTGTTCAGCCGCATTCGTCTGCGTATCGATCTGCCGGTGGCGGGAACTTATCGTGTCACCCATCCTTTCGGGTCCTTCGATTACGAGGTGGCTATTCCCGGCGTGCGTGCCATAAACCAGACCCAGGATCTGGGGGTTGCCGACGCGCAGAACTTTCTGGTATCCATGCGGGATCTTGGCGATGCCTTTGTGGTTCCCGATCCCTTCAACCCGGCCGACGGCGACGCCGCCGGGGTGGTGAACAGCAACGGCGCTACCATCGGGCCTTTCTTGGTTCCCCTGTTAGGGCATGGCGGTGTTTTTGACGCCGGTGATCCTGCGACGTTTATCGGCGGCCCTATTACCGTTGGCGACGCCACCTATATCGGCCTGCCTTTTGCCCCCGACCCACTCAACCCCGCGCTGACGCTGGATGTTTTTCAGCCGGTGACGGCGGGCCTCAACGGCGTGAACCTTTTTGAAATCACTCTTATGAATCCTCCGGCTGGTTTTTTCCTTGATGCCGACGGTCTGGACGGCTTGATCGACAATACGGTCACTTTCGCCGATTTTCAGATCCTCGGCAAAATCTTCAATGACGGTGCCAATCTGGCGCCTCTGGCCGAGCCGGATATCGTCGTCGGTACGGCTATTAACCGCAGCCGTTCCATCAACGTCTTTCCTAACGGTTTCGATCATCTCGATCCCATTGCCGTCGACAACGTGCACGGCATCAACCCGCAGGCCATTGCCGTCGCCGATCCGTTGACGGGCGGGACCGCCCTTAACCTCAACGGAATGCCGATTCTGACCGGGACGTTGCCGACCGCCATGGGCGGCACGGTGCGCCGCGTGACCGCCATTCCCACTGGGCAAGCCACTTTTTTCTATACGCCGCCGTTGAATTTCACCGGTGTCGATACCTTTGATTACGTGGTGCAGGATACCGGCGGCCTGATCTCTCTCTCGGAAACCGTGAGCATCGTGGTGGAAGATCTGCAGGCTGGTCGCGCTGATTTCCGCGTGCGTACCGGCAAGTGGCAGGTCGAAGGCACCAGTTCGAACAGCGATGGAAACGTCATCACTCTTTATGGTGGACCGCGCACGTTTCTGACGCCCGAGGCGGAAGTGCAGATCCCCGCAGTCGTCAGTGATGCGCGCGGTAGTGCCGCCCTGCGGGTGACGGAAACTGCCGTCGAATTTTTACTGAACGTCGAGCCCTTGCCGGTCACCACGATAACCGCCGCGCATATCCATTTAGGGGCGACGGATGAAAATGGGCCGATTCTATTCACCCTCTTCGATAATTTGTTCGGGGAATTTACCAGCCCGCAAACCGGTGCCTTGACCTCCTTCAGCCTGGCACCCACGGGCCTGACGTTCGCTCAGGCCATTGATGCGATTCTCAGCGGCAATACCTATGTCAACGTGCATACCCAGGCGGTTCCGGCGGGTGAAATCCGCGGACAGTTGCTGCGGCCAGTCATCGGCAATGCTCCGGTGGTGGAAGGCCTCTGGAGATTCACCGGGCCCTCGTTGAAAAGCCCGGGCGCCCTGCCGAATGTCAGTGCCGAATCGATCAATGGCGTGCGCGTGTTGGGTGTTCCTTTGATGCGGCGATGAGCCGAGCGATGACATTTATGCAAGTGATTACGGTCTTTTTTTGTGTCAATAGGGATCAACAGCAAAGGATGGGCAGCTATGCAACGACGAGACTTTCTTAAATTCAGCGCTACCGGCCTGACGGTCGTGGCGGTCGGCAGTATGGCGGATTGGCCGATGTTCCGGCTGGGCTCGAAGGCCTTCGCGTCGAGCCTCGACAGCGATACGTTGGCGCTCAGCATGGTCGAGGCCGATGCCGAGATGGTGGATGGCGTGGTGGTTCCCATGTGGGCCTTCATGATCGGCGGCCATGGCGACTCAAATGGCAACGATAGCGGCCACCTGGGAGCGGCTCGCATCCCCGGATTGACGCTGGTGGCGCTGGAAGGCGATCGCATCCGCCTGCATATCACCAACCACATCACCCAGGGCGGGGCACATGGCTTCGCCATTCCCGGCGTGACCCTGGAGCACATGGGCAATTCCGTCAATCAGGTCACCATCCCCGAGGGCGGTGAAGCCCATATCGAGTTCGATGCTCCGGCGGCCGGGACCTACATGTATCTCGATCCGCTCAATGCGCCGGTCAATCGGGTAATGGGGCTGCATGGTGCCCTGGTGGTACTGCCCAACCCGATTGAAAGCCGTACGCCTTACAGCGGCCTGTCTGGGTCAAGTTCCGTCCGGCGATTGTTTGACGACCTCGGCACGACGGATCATTTCCCCGGCAACCCCTGGGATCCCAACCGCAACGTGGTTTGGGTGTTCAACGTCATCGATCCCGACAAGGCAGTAGCCGCAACGTCAAGCGCTTCAGCTCTGCCGGCCGCTCAGTTCCTGGGCAATTTCCTGCCCCAGTATTACACCCTCAACGGCAAGAGCGGCTTTTTCTCGGCGCAGCATGCCCATGAGTTGGCTGATGCCGGCGGAGGGGACAGCGGCAGTGGCGATCATGAGCACGAAAACGAGTTTTCCTTCGCCGACGGGTTGGCGGATGCCCAAGGCAACATTTCCATTCGCGGCACCGTCGGGCAGCCCTTGGTCTTGCGTTGCCTCAATCCGGGCCTGATGTGGCATTCGCCGCATATTCACGGCAATCATGTCTATCCTTTGAGCGAGGCCAATATCTCCGGGTCGCGCCGCATTCTCGAAAACTTGACCATGGTGGACACCTGGGCGATGGCGCCGGGCGATATCAAGGACTTGCTGCACCCCTTCATCGCCCCGCCGGATATCCCGGCGAATTTCTGGGATCGGGCGGCAGTGGGCGCGAACGAAGAACTGTTCCCGTTGGTCTACCCCATGCACGACCACAACGAGATATCCAACACGGCGGCCGGCGGCAACTATCCGCAGGGCATCGCCACCCACTGGCAGATTGACGGCGCTTTTGACCCTACTAATCCCGCGACGGCCGTTATTCTCGTAAACAAGGCCGAGATACGCGTCAAAACTGGTCAATTGATCGTTGAGGGTCGCTGTTCCGTGCCCAATCTGGTGCTCGACATTCACGCCGATACGGCAGGTCCAACGATCAGCAATCAGGTTCAAGTTGATGCCGAAGGCCGTTTCAGTTTCCGCGGTAGGGCATTGAAGGCGCTAACGAGCCGTTTCATCACCATGATGCATCATGATCCGCTCAATGCCTCGATTGTTCATGCTGGCCGAACGGTGCCATTGCGTCGACGGTGATGAGTTAAGGCTAAGTAAAAACGCCCTGAAAAAGGAGAAGATACGTCATGGCAGAATTCATTCCTCGCGATATAAGTACTCCCTTCGATCCCGCTGATGAAGAGCAGATTGCGGAATTCGAAGGCTTTGCCAGTGATGTGCCGACCACCGACGGGATGATAGATGCAGTGAGTCTGGTGCCAGGTTTTACTAGGGCAAATGCGGTTCGGGCGGCAAAACTATTTTCTGCAGGCTATCTCAATAACTTGGTAGGCTTGGTAGGTGGTGTTAATGATCTCCCCACCCCGGATCTGACGGCGCCCTCCGCGGAGGCGATTTTTGAGCGGCGCGGCTTGCACGACCAGCAAATCAATGTCCCCCTCGCCGGCGGGGGTACGGCGGCTGTCGAAATGTGGAGTTTTGAGCGGCGGATTGATCGAGGCATTGCCATTGGTGGTGCCGATCGTGATGCTTGGCCTGCCCATACCATCCGTGTCCGGGAAGGCGAAATTGTTCATACCATCATGGGGAGCCGCAGCGGGCCGCATACCATTCATCACCACGGGATTGAACCGACGGCCGCCAATGATGGCGTTGGCCATCTGACATTTGAAGTCGGCGGTGGGCAATATGCCTACCAGTGGCAGGCCGCCGAGGCCGGCACCTATTTTTATCACTGTCACCGCAACACCACGCTGCACTTTGAAATGGGCATGTATGGGATGCTCATTGTCGATCCTGATGTGGATGGCGCGCCCTTTACCGACGGCGGCCCCGGGTGGACGCTGATGCGTGATACCCCGACCAGCTATGATGCCGAAGCGATCTGGGTGGCCGATGATATCGATACGCGCTGGCACGGCGCGGATGTCGGCGATCCTCTCTTCAACGGGACGCCGGTTATCGGCAACAGCGATGTCGCCGCCGGGATTCAGGCTCCCGATACAGATGCTCGCACCGGTTTCATATCCATCAACGACATAGACAACAACCCGCGACTGCACGATTTCAATCCGAATGTTTTTGTCGTCAGCGGTGTGGCGGCGCCTTTCGAGGATGACGGACAAAACCTGATTACAGCCGTCGGCGCAACCATTCAAACCAACCAGAGACTTTTGGTGCGCGCCCTCAACGCCTCCTACTGCACCCAGGTTTGGAAATTTCCCACCAGCCTGCAGGGCACCGTGACGGCGGTGGATGGCCGGACCCTGGGACGCAGCAAATTCGGTTCCTATTCGCAGCCGTTTTCGTTGGCGAGTATCGGCCATCAGTTCATGTTCACCACTGCTCAGCGCTGGGATATCCTCATCGACGGTAGCAGTGCAACCTTCATCGGCCAGCATATTGTCGAGATCGAATTCCGGCACTGGATTACCAACGCATTGCTGCGCACCCTGCGTGTGCCGATCAACATCACGTCCGTCCAACCAGGCTGAGGCCTGTCGAGGGAGGTTACATGACCCTGAAACTGCTCAACCGATGCATCGTTACCACGCTTTCACTGACGGCAGCTTTGTGGCTGGGCGTTGGGGTTACTCCGTTGTTGGCGCAAATCGAACCAGTGGCCCTGAGCCAGGTAGCCGTGCCCGAGCCGCGCAATCTGGCGCGCTTTGTCGCCAACCGCAATGCCGCCATCCAACTGGGCAAGGCTCTGTTCTGGGATATGCAACTCGGCAGCGACGGGATCGTGGCGTGCGCATCCTGCCATTTCCATGCAGGAACCGATGCCCGGACGCGCAACACGCTGCATCCAGGCAACGACGGGCTCTTTGCCGAAGGCGACACGGCCAATGCCCAATTGAGCCTTGAGGATTTTCCCTTTGTGCAGTTCGCCGAGCCGGATGATCCGGCATCGCTGCGCACCCTGCGGCGCGATGATCGTGTCGGTGCCCAGGGCGTCAACCGCACCCGGGCCCTTGCCCTCATCGAAGGCCGCGATGCTGAGCCGGGTCGGCTGGTGCGCGACGACACGTTTTCCCGCAACGGACGCAATGCGCGGCAATCAACCGGCCGCAATGCCCCGACGGTGATCAATGCGGTCTTCAATTTCGCCAATTTCCACGATGGGCGCGCCAATCATTTTTTCAACGGGGTCAACCCCTTCGGCGTGATGGATACTGAGGCCCGCGTTTACCTCAATACCGGAAACGGCCTGGCGGCCATCAGTCTGACCGATAACCTCCAGAACAACCCATTTGCCCTGGATAACGCCAGTCTGGCCTCGCAGGCGGTTGGGCCACCCTTGGACACCGGGGAGATGTCGTGGATCGGGCGCGACTGGCCGGCGATCGGCCGCAAAATGTTGAGCTTGCGGCCTTTGGCAAAGCAGGACGTGCATCCCCAGGACAGCCGCCTGGCGCCCTTACGCGACGCCTCAGGCAAGGGCTTGAACACTTCCTACGGCGCGCTGATTCAAGCCGCTTTTCATCCGGAATTCTGGAACAGCGCGGACTCCATCGATGGTTTCAGCCAGATGGAACGAAATTTTTCGCTGTTTTTTGGTTTAGCGTTGCAGATGTATCAGTCCACACTGGTCGCCGATCAGACTCCTTTTGATCGTTTTCTCCAGGGCGATACGACGGCCCTGAGCGAAAGCGCCGAGCGCGGTTGGGGGATTTTCCAGTCCGGTGGAGCCGCCTGCCTGGAATGTCACATCGGACCGGAACTCACCGGAGCGTCCGTCAGCTTTGCCCGTGCACCGGGTGAGGCCGGCCTGATTGAGCTGATGGCCATGGCGGACGGCAATCTGGCCAATTACGACATCGGTTTCTACAACATCGGCGTAACGCCGACCGGCGATGATCCCGGCCGCGGCCGACGCGTCACGCTGAACGGCCAGAGCCTGCCGGTCTCCTTTACCGGCCAGTGGTTCGAGCGCGCCGAAATGCCCTTCGAGCCGGTCGCGCAGCCGGGTTGCATCAATGATTTTCTGGCGGACCCACCCACGATTTGCCCTGTGGTCGTCGATACGGTAACGCGTCAGGCAGTCAATGGGGCTTTCAAGACGCCTGGGCTGCGGAACGTTGAATTGACCGGCCCGTATATGCATCACGGGGGCATGGTGACGCTGATGCAGGTTGTCGATTTTTATGCCCGCGGCGGCAATTTTGCCGCTGAAAACATTGCGGATCTCGATCCGGCGATCAATCCCATCGGCACTCTTCAGGGCGATGAGGAGGCGCAGCGCGAAATGATCGATTTTCTGTTGTCGCTGACGGACGAGCGGGTCCGTTGGGAAATGGCACCGTTTGATCATCCGCAATTATTTGTCGCTGATGGGCATGTCGACCGGATACCCGGCAATCCCAAACGGACCAGGCTTCTGGCCGACAACCTGATGGAGATACCCGCCGTGGGTGCGGCCGGGCGACAGGCTCAAGGCTTGCCTCCCCTGCGGCCGTTTCTGGCGCCCGAGGGTATGAGCAACGCCGAATTTCATTATCAGCCTTAATGGATTAGATGTTTGTATCGAGAAACAAAACAACGCAATGTGCCGGATAAAGGAGGTAGCACCATGAAACAGTTCAGACTCTTAATAATGGGATTGATGGCGGCCCTGGCGATTTCGCTCGCCGCGTGCGGTGGGGGTGGAGGCGGGGGAGGTGGTGCGCCGGGTCCTGGGGATGACCCGACGCCGGTCACCAATACGACCTTCGAGGTTGTTCAACTGGCCAACTTGGACGGTGGAAGCTTTAGCGCGGGCATCGCAATCAATCTTGACGGCATGGCCGTTGGATATGCCGATGATGGGACCACCGTCAAGGGAGTCATGTGGGATGTGACTGATCCGACGACGGCCGTGATGCTGGAAGCTCTGGGCGGCGATGATGCCTTGTACAGCGCTTCTTATGGCATCAATGCTGCGGGCATGACCGTCGGTGAATCGGAAACGGCGACCGGCATCGTTGCGGTTTTCTGGAACGCCGGCGCCACTTTGCCGACCGCTCTGAATCTGACCGGTCTGCCTGATGGCAGCAGCGCGGCCTATGCCGTCAACGGCAGCGGTGAAATCGTCGGCGAGGCCACGAATGCCGAGGGCGACAGCCTTGCGGTTTACTGGCCGGACAGCGCATCCGCACCCATCATTCTTGGGCACCTGAGCGCATCTGGTAGTTCTTTCAGTTCCGCCTACTACATCAGCGACGCGGGACTCATCGTCGGTGAATCGCGCAATGCCGACGGCGATGCGCAGGCCGTGGTCTGGGCGCCCGGCGAAGGTGGCGTGTTTGTGGCCGGGCAAGCGCCCGAACCTCTGACAGCCATCCTCGATCAGTCTTCAAGCGTGGCCTTCGGCGTTGATCTCGACGGGCGTATCGTCGGCGAGGTCGAACTGGAGAGCGGCGTGGTGCGCGGCGTGGTGTGGAATGCCGACGGCAGTCTGAGGGAAACCTTGCCGGCGGCGACCTCGGCGCAGTTCGTCACCAACAATGACCGAATCGTCGGTTATTCGAATGCGCTGAGCGGTTCGGACAGCGCCATCGTTTGGAACACCCTGGATACGACCGACAGCCAGGGGCTGACCGAGGCGGCTTTCAGTCAGGCTTATGGTGCAAACGACGTGGACCAGATTGTCGGCATCGCGCTGAGCCAGGCGGTCGTCGCATTGCCCGTGACGCAGTGATCAACATGCCCCGGGGCGGCACGGCCCCAGCCGTCCCGGGGAACGCCATTGGAAGGGGAAGCCGGTATGAATCCGAACAGTAGCCATCTCAGCCTTGTGCGTCAGCGCTTTGCCTTGCATTGCCTGTTTTTGCTGTTTTTTCTGGCGCCGGTTTCCAGTACCGCTCAAAACCACGATCACCATGACCACCATGCTTATCACCAGGACGCGGCGACGGGAGCAGCCACGTTCAAGGAGTCCGTACCCGAAGAGTATCGGATCATGGAGCGCACACCCGTCATCGCCAGTCAGGAGTCCCTTCTGCGCGGCCGGCATCTTTATGCCACGCATTGCGCCGGTTGTCACGGCAGGCTGGGCCGTGGCGATGGTCCTGCCGCCGCTACGATGAAAAAGCCTCCCGCGGATTTTCTGGATTTTGCCCACAGCGAGCAGTACCGACCGGGGGAAAAGTACTGGCTAATCGCCAAGGGCAGCACGGAACTGGGCATGCCGGGGTTTCCTCAAGTATCACCCGAGGATGTTTGGCACATGGTGAACTATATATTGGCTCTTCAGGCCAAGGTGAAGGCGGAGGGGTATGATTCGCCGCCGCATAAGCATTGATCCGCGTCCGAGGCAATGGCGCAACCCTCGGCCTCGGGGGCAAGCTTTCAGGCTGCGGGGATTCTCGGCCGCATGTTGGCCTTGAGCCTATGTTGTTAAATAATAAAGAATAATTTTGACAGTCCGGGCTTTCGTGCTAACCTTTCGAAAGTTGACTAAAATTGTCGCCAAACAGGGGTTAGGCTTTTCCTTGACAACCTATGAATCGGCAGAAAAAGGGGATTAATTTATGCTGAAGAGACTACGCTTGATGTTTCTGATGGCGGTACTGGGACTGGTTTGGGCCGGAGCGGCGCCGGCCGGGGCTGCCTTGCAGGCGGTAGGGCCGTCCATCGCGCCCCACGGCTACCCCGCCTATTACCAGGATTTCAACGGGCTGCGGCTCGAGCTCTGCGTTCCCCCACCGGCCGGCAATGCCAGTCGCCCGGACCTCTGTATATATGACCCCTGGGATGTCGATGGTGACGGCAATCCAACGAATGATCTGGTCCTGACAGGCGAGGGCTTTTACTGGATGGCCAGTTCCATTATTCCCATGCCCGGCGGCGGCAACGCCTCCATCGAGTTCGCCGTCGAGAGCACTTTTGGAGGCGCCGAAGAGCCGATCAACGGCCAGCAGATCACTTTCGGCCGGACCCGAATCCGGATCGATACTCCGGTGGCGGGCACCTATACCATCACCCACCCTTATGGCAGCGCGGTTTTCGAGGTCGCTGTCGGCGCCGAGGAAGACGGCATCAACATGACGTCCGACATCGGCTCGGCCAACTTCCTCTTCCCGGATCGGGCGTTCGCCGGCACGCTGAACGCGCCCTTCGGGCCCTTCCTCACCTGGCCGAACTACCAGGACGAAACCTCCTTGCAGGTGCGGGCCCTGGATCCGGTGACCGGCGAGCCCACCGACACCGTCCTGGAGCAGTATGTGGGCGACCCCAACACCACCAGCACGGTCGTCGGCGGACCCCATGGGGGCATCTTCCGGGTGGTCGGGCCGGAGGGCAGCGGCATCGACCTGCAGAACGACCAGTGGCTGGTCATGGGTAAGGTGTACGACGCGAGCGTTGCGACGACCGCTCATATTTGGCCTGAACCGCCTGTGCCGAACCTGTTCGCCGTCGGCCCGGTGAACCGTACCGACTATTTCCTGCCTCCACCGGTCCAGCCTCCCCTGGTGGCCGTTGCCGGCGCCGCCTACAGCGAGGACTATTCGCTGGGCTATCCGCACTGGTACCAGGAAAACATCGGCACCGTTGAAGCGCCTGAGGGCGGTCTGCAGCTGACCCTCTGCCCCCCGGGCGATGCCATGTGCATCTCCGATCCCATCATTCTGACCGAAGTCGACCCCAACCCCGACAACGGGATCGCCGAAGGTCAGGTTGCGCTGATGACGGGCGGCGAGGGCTTCTGGTACTTTGCCTCCGCAACCTTCGATGACGGGGACGATTCCTATACGGTGGAATTCGCCCTGGAGTCGACCTTCGGCGGCGATGAGTCCCTGGTTGACGGCAATCAGATTTCCTTCGCCCGCGAGCGTATCCGTTTCGATTTCGACGATGATAAGCCGGTCGCCACCTACCGTGTGACCCATCCCTACGGCGAGCGCATTCTGGAGGGCGATCCCGAGCGCCTCGACCGGATCCGTTTCGGCATGGACATCGGCATCGCCGATCTGGCCGATCCGGACGGTGCCCATATCGGCACCCTCTACGGCGGTGTCGGCCCGACCTTTCTCAAGTGGGATACCTTCGTCGATCCGGCCACCTTGCCGCCCGAGGAGTTGGGCGCCAATTATCCGGAACCGGAGCTGGTCACCGTGCATGATGCGGACGCCGGGCTGTTCAACTATTTCATCGGCAACCCCAACACCACCCACACGGTGGTCGGCGGGCCCAATGGCAATATCTTCAGGGTCGAGCGGCTGGTCGGCGGCACTGTCGAGAACGGCGACTGGGAGCTGATCGGTGAAACGCCGCTGTTCGCGGTGTCGGGCAAGGTCTTTGACCCACTGACCTTCGAGTTCAATATCGACGCGGCCCTGCCCATCGCCGTCGCGGATGCCGTGACCTTCAACATGGCGGATCCCCAGCCCTTCGTCATCGATGTGACGGCAAACGACCTCAACATCGTTGAGGGGGGCGCCACCGTCACCGTGGCAGTTCAGCCGGCCGACGGCACGGCCGTCGCCACCGGTGATCAGATCACCTACACCCCCGATGCCGGTTTAGCTCTGGCGGGTGGAACCGACACCTTCACTTATCAGGTTTCGCAAACGGTCGAGGGAACGGTGCTGACCTCGGGTCCGGCCGAGGTGACGGTCACCATCGTCCCGATCGAAAACATCACCGTGGACCGCAGCCGCTTCGATACCCGCAGGCTGCGACTGGATCTGCGCGGCACCAGCAATTTCCCCGGCAGCATTCTGACCATCTACCCGGGCGAAACCGCCGGCGGCACCCCGATCGGCACCGCCGTGGTTGGTGACACCGGCCGTTGGAGCTTCCGCGCCACGGCGACCGCCAATCTGACTGACGTCACCCTGGTTTCCAACTCGGCTGACGCGACCACCGTCATCCAGCCGCTGCAAGTGCGCTGAGCAAGGAGGCATCAATGAAAGCAACGTTGAAATACTTCAGTCTGCTGTCCGTGACAACCTTGCTGCTGGCCGGTTGCGGCGGGGGCGGCGGGAGCAGCCCTGCCGCACCGCAGCCCGGCGCGCTTGAGGCAGGCGGCAGCGGCATCGCCGTCGATCAGGTCATCGACGGCACCGGGGCGACGGTGACAGCCAACTTCTCCACCGCCCTCGACATCAATGACAATCTCGACGTGATCGGGGTCGCCGAAGTGACGGCGGGCAGCCCATTCAGCGCTGCCCTGTGGACCGTGGATGCCGCCGGCGCCGCAGCCGTAGCCCCGATGGCCCTTGTCCCCTTGGTGGACAACGGCTTCACGGCGGCCTTCGCCATCGACGAAAACGGCACCCCGGTTGGACAGGCCGATGACGGCACCCGCCTGGTCGCGGTACGCTGGCCGAACGGTAGCGGCGCGCCGATTGAGCTTCCTCAGTTGGCCGCCGCGGGCAATTACGCGGCCTATGCCGTCAGCGCGGACGGGACACTGATCGCTGGTGCGGCGGTGGATGCCACCGGGATCACCCGGGCCGTGGTCTGGCGCGCCGACGGCAACGGCGATTTCGTCGCTGCCCCATTGGCTCTGCCGGTCAATATTTTCGCCAATGGCGCGGCCCTCAGCCCCTTCAACGCCGCCAACGGCATTGCAAGGGTTGGCGCGGCGGAAATCCTGGTGGTTGGTGAGGCCGAGGCCGGCAACGGCACCCTGCACGCCGCCCTGTGGCGTTCGGTCGACGGCGGGGGGATCTACGCGCCCATTGATCTCGGGGCGAGCCATATCGCCTATGCGGTGAACAGCGCCCGCCAGGTGGTCGGTGAAAACGAAGACACCCTGGCGCCGGTCTCCTGGTCCGTCAGCGACCAAGGGGTTGCCGCGGCCCCTGTCGCGCTTGCGGCCGCCGGCAGCGCGGTAGCAATCAACGACAATGGCCGCATCGCAGGCTGGAGTGGCACCCCCGACCTGGCCACGGTGTGGAACGGAACGACTCCTGCCACGCTCTTCACGACCGTGAGCCAGGCCAATGGGCTTAACAACGACGTTCAACCGTTGGTTGTCGGCCGTAACGGCAGCGCGGGTTTCATCAAGCGCGCCAACTGATCGAATCTAGAACGACCAAATTGCGGGGGAGGGATAATGTGTCGGCCCCCCATAAAAAGACAGCAAAAGGGGACAGGCTGCTTTCGATAGCCTGTCCCCTTTATGTTTCTTTTAATAACAAGAAAAAAATATTGCTGATCAAGTTTGTTTTTCTCCTTTTCCCCCATTGTAAAACGAAAACGATCAGGTATAGTCCATGTATGATTCTGGGTTAATGGCATAAGTTGCTGTTTTGTAATAAAAATCTAGCGTTTAATCTTTTTTGCGCCGCAAGGAGGTGCTTCGAGTCTTCGGCAACGTCCCTGCCAAACAATGAATCTATCCGTGGAGGTCACATCATGGGAATCACGAAACATGCACGAAAATTATGGCTGCTGGTCGCAGCGCTGGTTCTGGCGTTCGGCTTTGCTCAGCCGGCGAGCGCCCAGTTGGCGGATGTTGGGCCGGTCAGCGACGTAACGGGATTTCCTCTCTGGTTTGAGGATGCCAACGGCTTGCGGGTTCAGTTGTGCGACGTCTTTGATCCGAATGGCGTCCTGGTAGAGCAGGCTCCCTGTCTGCCTGATCTGGTTGACCCCACCGCAGGCTTTGTCGATGGCAACATCGTCGAGGCGCTCTTCTATGCCGCAGATGGCGAGACCACGGCGCCGGACGGCACCTTCATTCGTGCCCAATGCGTGCTTGAGGCCGCAGG
>NZ_JAUVWH010000035.1 GCF_030604225.1 Geoalkalibacter sp. | reverse complement strand
TGCTGGTCGACAAGACCTCCCTGCAGCGCGTCTGGCTGCTGCGCAAGGTGCTCACCACCATGAACGTGGTGGACAGCATGGAGTTTTTGCTGGAGAAGCTCGGCGAAACCAAGACCAACAAGGAATTCCTCGATTCCATGAATCAGTAGGACGCCGCCCGCGAGGGTTGTTGCTTTTTCGCGCCGAAAATGCTAAAAGCATCCCTTGCCCTCTGGGCATCGATCATCATCGGCCTGTACCCGCCAGGCCCCAAGGAGAATTCAGACCATGAAAGAAAGCATCCATCCCGCTTATCAGGACATCAAGATCAAGTGCGGTTGCGGCAACGTCATCGAAACCCGCTCGACCCTCAAGAGTGATTTCTTTACCGAGATCTGCTCGGCCTGCCATCCCTTTTACACCGGCAAGCAGAAGCTGATCGACACCGCCGGGCGCGTCGAGCGCTTTCGCCGCAAGTACGGCAAGGGCGAGAACAAATAGGCGGCCTGCCGTCGCACGTTTCGCCCGCATCGCAACCCTGCGCCTGTCTCCCCGGGGGGACAGGCGTGCCGTTTTTCAGGGTCCTTCTCCTTGCCCGTGATGTCATGCGGGCTTCGCCCGTGGTTATCCATGCGCGTTTCACTGCTCACCCATACTCCCGATCCGGAACGGACGGTGGCCGCCGCCGCGCGCCTCTGCTACTCGGATGCCGCCATCGGTGAGCTGATGGACCGGGGGGCGGGGGATCGCGCTGCCTTTCTGCGCAAGATCCTTTCCCTGGGCCATCTGTCGGTACTCGAGCACGCGAGCTTTACCTTCGGCATCGAAGGCATCAGCCGCGCCTGTTCCCATCAGTTGGTGCGCCACCGCATCGCCTCCTATTCCCAGCAGAGCCAACGCTATGTGTCGCAGCGCGCGCGCTTCGAGGCGGTGACGCCGCCGAGCATCGCCGAGCGGCCCGAACTGCTGGCGCGTTATGAAGGCCTGCTGGAGCAGATTCATCAGGCCTATGGAGAGTTTCTCGATGCCGGCATCGCCGCCGAGGACGCGCGCTTCGTGCTGCCCAATGCCGCCGCCACCAAGCTGGTGGTGACCATGAATGCCCGCGAGCTGCGCCACTTCTTCGCCTTGCGCTGCTGCCGCCGCGCGCAGTGGGAAATTCGCGCCATGGCCGTGGAGATGCTGCGCCTGTGCCGCCAGGCCGCGCCCCTGCTGTTTGCCGATGCCGGCCCCGGCTGCCTCGCCGGGCGCTGCCCGGAAGGGGCCATGACCTGTGGGGAAATGGCCCAGGTGCGCGAGGAATTTTCCCAACTCTGACTAGCGGGCGATCCCCGCCCCTGCCGAGAATTTAGGACATGTTCAACAAGCTCGAAGAAGTCGTTGATCGTTTTCGCGAAGTGGAGGGCCTGCTGTCGGATCCGACGGTGGTCGCCAACCAGGAGAAGTACCGTGCCCTGACCAAGGAGCATTCCAACCTCTCCGAGATCGTCGAGGTCTATCAGCGCTACCGCAAGACCTGCGAGGCCCTGGCCGGCAACCGCGAGTTGCTGCGCGATGCCGACCCCGAGGTCAAGGAGATGGCGCGGGCCGAGCTGCCCGAGTTGGAGGAGGCCAAGGAGCGGTTGGAAAAGGAGTTACAGCTCCTGCTGCTGCCGCGCGATCCCAACGACGACAAGAACATCATCCTCGAAATCCGCGCCGGCACCGGCGGTGAGGAGGCGGCGCTGTTCGCCGCCGACCTGTTTCGCATGTACTCGCGCTACGCCGACACCAAGGGCTGGAAGGTCGAGATCATGAGCCTCTCCGAGGCCGATGCCGGCGGCATCAAGGAAGTCATCGCCCTGATCAGCGGCAACCGCGTCTACTCGCGCCTCAAGTTCGAAAGCGGCACGCACCGCGTGCAGCGGGTGCCGGCCACCGAGGCCCAGGGCCGCATTCACACCTCGGCCTGCACCGTGGCGGTGCTGCCCGAGGCCGACGAGGTGGACGTGGACATCGACCCCGGCGATCTGCGCATCGACGTGTACCGCGCTTCGGGCGCCGGTGGCCAGCACGTCAACAAGACCGAGTCGGCGGTGCGCATCACTCATATCCCGACGGGGGTGGTGGTGGCCTGCCAGGACGAGAAGTCGCAGCACAAGAACAAGGCCAAGGCTATGAAAATTCTGAGTTCGCGTATTCTCGAGAGCATGCGCGCCGCTCAGGACGCGAAGATGGCCGCCGACCGCAAGAGCCAGGTGGGCAGCGGCGACCGCAGCGAGCGCATCCGCACCTACAATTTTCCCCAGGGGCGCTGCACCGACCACCGCATCGGCCTGACCCTCTATCGCCTCGAAGCCATCATGCAGGGCGATATCGACGAGATCGTCGATGCGCTGACCACCCACACCCAGAGCGAGGCCCTGAGCGGCCAGGAGAACTGAGGTGACGGACGTCTGGACGGTCCTGCGGGTGCTGGAATGGACCGCCGGCTATTTTCGCGAGCGCGGCATCGAATCGGCGCGGCTCGACGCCGATCTGCTGCTGGCCAAGACCCTGGGGGTGGATCGCGTCGGCCTTTATCTGCGCTACGACCAGCCCCTGAACGCCGAGGAATTGCGTTTATTTCGCGCCCGGGTCGCGCGGCGCGCGCGGCGCGAGCCCCTCGCCTACATTCTCGGCGAGGTGGAGTTCTGGTCGCTGGCCTTTGCCCTGACCCCGGACGTGCTCATTCCGCGCCCCGACACCGAAGTGCTGGTGGAGGAAGCCCTGGCGCGCGGCCCCGAAGAGGCGCGGGTGTTGGATGTGGGCACCGGCAGCGGCGCCATCGCCGTCAGTCTGGCCGTGGAACGGCCCGCCTGGCAGGTGGCGGCGCTGGATGTGTCGCCCGCCGCCCTCGCGGTGGCGCAAGGCAACGCCCATCGCCACCAGGTGGCTGAGCGCCTGCGCTTTCTTCAGGGCGATCTGGCGCGATTGCCGCAGGAGGAATTCGACCTGATCGTCGCTAATCCGCCCTATATCCCCAGCGCCGATCTGGCGGGCCTGATGCCCGACGTGCGCGACCATGAACCGCACCTGGCCCTCGACGGCGGCCCCGACGGACTCGCCGCCTATCGCGCCCTGGCCGCCCAGGCTCCGTCGCGTTTGCGTTCCGGCGGCAGCCTGCTGGTCGAAATCGGCCAGGGTCAGGAGCAAGCCGTGGGGGAGCTCTTCACCCGGGCCGGCCTCCAGGGGCTGTTCCGCCGCGCCGATTACGCCGGAATCATCCGCGTGGTGGGCGCCACGCGAAAATGATTGGATCATTGGTTTTTGCCAACAACCAATGACAAAGGACAAGTGACGGAGTCATTTCTTGGATAAGATCATCATTCACGGCGGCAAGCGCCTCAAGGGCGAGGTTCAGGTCAGCGGCGCCAAGAATTCGGCGCTTCCCCTGCTGTTCGCCACCCTGCTCGCGCCGGGCGTGCATCGCGTCAGCAACGTGCCGCACCTGCGCGACATCGACACGGCCGAGAAGCTGCTCAAGATTCTCGGCGCCCAAGTGGAGCGCGAGAACGGTACCTTCGCCGTCGATGCCTCGTCCATCGAGAGCGTTGAAGCCCCCTACGATCTGGTGCGCACCATGCGCGCCTCGGTGCTGGTGCTGGGACCGCTGCTGGCGCGCTGCGGCCACGCGCGGGTCAGCCTGCCCGGCGGCTGCGCCATCGGCGCGCGCCCCATCAACCTGCATCTCAAGGGCTTCGAGGCCCTGGGCGCGAAAATCACCCTCGACCACGGTTATGTCGAGGCACGGGCGCGCGGCGGCCTGCGGGGCGGGCGCATCCGCTTCGACATCCCCACCGTGGGCGGCACGGAAAACCTGCTTATGGCCGCCACCCTGGCCAAGGGCACCACGGTCATCGAAAACGCCGCCTGCGAACCGGAAATCGTCGATCTGGCCGAGGCCCTGACCAAAATGGGGGCGCGCATCAAGGGCGCGGGCAGCGACACCATCAGCATCGAAGGGGTGCGCGAGCTGCAACCCTTCGCCCACGCGGTGATGCCCGATCGCATCGAGGCCGGCACCTTTCTCATCGCCGCCGCCATGACCCGCGGCGAGGTGCGGGTGCGCGGCTTGTGCGCGGCACACCAGGAGGCCCTGGTGCTCAAGCTGCGCGAGGCGGGCGTCGAGATCAGCGGCGAGGGCGACGAGTTGCGCGTCAAGGGACCACGCAAGATCCTGCCCGTGGATATCCGTACCTGCCCCTATCCGGGCTTTCCCACGGACATGCAGGCTCAGTTCATGGCCCTGATGACCTTGGCCGACGGCGCCAGCGTCATCAGCGAGAATGTTTTCGAGAACCGCTTCATGCACGTCTGCGAGCTGCAGCGCATGGGCGCCGACATCGCCATCGACGGCCATACCGCCGTGGTGCGCGGCGTCAAGAAACTGTTCGGCGCCCCGGTCATGGCCACCGACCTGCGCGCCAGCGCCTCCCTGGTGCTGGCCGGCCTGGCGGCGGACAACACCACGGAAGTCGCACGCATCTATCACCTCGATCGCGGCTACGAGCGCATCGAGGAGAAGCTCAAGGGCCTCGGCGCCGACGTCGAGCGGGTCAGGGAATAAAACCGTCATTGGTCCTTTGTCCTTGGTCATTGGTTTTAAAGCCTCTCGCCAGGGACAAAGGACAAAGGACAAAGGACGAATTTATGAGCGACACTCTCACGTTCGCCCTGCCCAAGGGGCGCATCATGAAGGATTCCATGGAGCTGTTCGCGCGTGTCGGCATCACCTGCCCCGAGATGAGCGACGACAGCCGCAAGCTGGTGTTCGAGAATCGCGAGGACCGGCTGCGCTTCATGGCGGTGCGCGCCACGGACGTGCCGACCTACGTGGAATACGGCTGCGCCGACATCGGCGTGGTGGGCAAGGATACCCTGCTCGAACAGGGCAAGGATCTCTACGAGCCCCTGGATCTCAAATTCGGCTACTGCCGGCTGGTGGTGGCCGAGCCCAAGGAACTGCGGCGCAACGATGATCCGGCCAACTGGTCGAACATCCGCGTCGCCACCAAGTACCCCAACATCACCGAGCGCTATTTCGCCGCGCGCGGCGTGCAGGTGGAACTGATCAAGCTCTACGGCTCCATCGAACTGGCTCCCCTGGTGGGGCTCTCCGAGCGCATCGTCGACCTGGTGTCCACCGGCGCCACCCTGCGCGAGAACGGCATGGTCGAGGTGGATACCATCGCCGAGATCACCAGCCGCCTCATCGTCAATCGCGCCAGCCTCAAGACCAAGCACCAGCGCATCCGCCGGCTCATCGAGGGGCTGGAGCAGGTGGTGGGCGAAGCGGCCCGCATTTCCTAGGGGAGCGCCATGCGAATTCTTCGTTTCAACGACGCGACTTTCGAGGCGACCCTGCGGCGGATCGTCGAGCGCGGGGCGGCGGCCCAGGGCGATGTGTCCTTTACCGTGCAGGAAATCATCGACGACGTGCGCCGCCGTGGCGACTCGGCGCTCATCGAGTACACCCAGAAGTTCGACCGGCTGTCCCTTACCCCGGAAACCCTGGAAGTCAGCGGCGAGGACATCGCGCAAGCCCTGGCGGCGGTGAGCGAGGAATCCCTGGCCGCCCTGCGCCTGGCGGCCGAGCGCATCGCCGCGTTTCACGCCAAGCAAAAGGAGCAGACCTGGCTTTCCACCGAGGAAGAGGATGTGCTCCTCGGCCAGATGGTGCGGCCCCTGGATCGGGTGGGCATCTACGTGCCCGGCGGCAAGGCCGCCTATCCCTCCTCGGTGCTGATGAACGCCATTCCGGCCAAGGTGGCGGGAGTGGCCGAGATCATCATGGTGGTGCCCATGCCCGGCGGCGAGGTCAATCCCCACGTCCTGGCGGCGGCGCACCTGGCCGGGGTCGATCGCATTTTCAAGGTGGGCGGCGCCCAGGCGGTGGCGGCCCTGGCCTACGGCACCCGGAGCGTGCCGCGCGTCGACAAGATCACCGGCCCGGGCAACATCTACGTGGCCACCGCCAAGCAGCAGGTGTTCGGCCAGGTGGACATCGACATGATCGCCGGGCCCAGCGAGATCCTCATCATCAACGACGGCAGCGGCGAGCCGGCGCATCTGGCCGCCGACCTGCTCGGCCAGGCCGAGCATGATGAGCTGGCGTCCTCGATTCTGATTACGACCGACGAGAAGCTGGCGAAGAAGGTGGCCAAGGAAGTCGAGAAGCAGTTGCGCGAGCTCTCGCGCGAAAGCATCGCGCGGCAGGCCATCGAGCAGTTCGGCGCGATTCTCATCGCCCGCGATCTCGACGAGGCCATCGCCTTTTCCAACCGCATCGCGCCCGAGCACCTGGAACTGGCGGTGGACAATCCCTTCGAGATCCTGCCGCGCATCAAGCACGCCGGGGCGATCTTTCTCGGGCATCACACCCCCGAGGCGGCCGGCGATTACCTGGCCGGCCCCAACCACACCCTGCCCACGGGCGGCACGGCGCGGTTTTTCTCGCCCCTCTCGACCAACGATTTCGTCAAGAAATCGAGCCTGGTGTCCTTTTCCCGTCAGGGGCTGGAGCGGCTGGGCAGGGACATCGTGCATATCGCCAAGCTGGAGGGGCTGGAGGCCCACGCCAAATCGGTGTCGCTTCGGTTGGGAAAATAACCGGTTCTTGTAGGGGCGCAGCATGCTGCGCCCACCGCGGTTGACCAGGGCGCAGCATGCTGCGCCCCTACCACCGCCATGGAGACAGAAATGGCACGTAGCGCAACCATTGAACGCCGCACCAAGGAAACCGACATCCGCGTCCGGCTCGAACTTGACGGGCGCGGCACGAGCGAGATCCAGAGCCCGGTGCCCTTTTTCGATCACATGCTCACCCAGATCGCACGCCACGGTTTTTTCGATCTGGAGATCGCCGCCCAGGGCGACATCGAGATCGACGCTCATCACACCGTGGAGGACGTCGGCATCTGCCTCGGCGAGGCCTTCAAGAAGGCCCTCGGCGACAAGCGCGGCATCCGCCGCTACGGGCGCGGCACCGCGCCCATGCACGAAGCGTTGGCCTCGGTGATCCTGGATTTTTCCGGGCGGCCTTTCCTGGTCTACCATGTCGATCTGCCCAAGGCGCGGGTGGGCAATTTCGAGGTGGAGCTGGTGGAGGAATTCTTCACCGCCTTCTGCAACCACAGCGGCGCCAATATCCACGTCAATCTGGCCTACGGCGACAACCTGCACCACATCATCGAGGCGGTGTTCAAGGCTTTCGCCCGGGCCCTGGACGAGGCGACGCAAATCGACCCGCGCATCGAAGGCGTGCTGTCGAGCAAGGGGACCCTGGAGTGAGCCGCATAACCATCATCGATTACGGCATGGGCAACCTGCGCTCGGTGCATAAGGCCTTCGAGCAGCTCGGCTTCAGCGCGCTGGTGACGGACGACCCGGCCGTGGCGGCGCGGGCCGATCATCTGGTGTTGCCCGGGGTGGGCGCCTTCAAGGACTGCATGGATCATCTGCGCGCGGGCGGCTTCATCGAGCCCATCAAGCGCCATGTGGAGGCCGGACGCCCTTTTCTCGGCATCTGTCTGGGCCTGCAGTTGCTGTTTGGCGAGAGCGAGGAATTCGGTTGCCACCAGGGCCTGGATCTCATCCCCGGCCGCGTGGTGCGTTTTCCCGCGGGTATGCGGGCCGACGGCGAGGAACTCAAGGTGCCGCACATGGGCTGGAATCGCATCGCCATCAAGCGTTGCGCGCCCATCTATCGCGGCATCGACGACGGCGCCTTCGTCTATTTCGTCCACTCCTACCACGTGGTGCCCGAGGACCCGGCCGTGGTGGCGACCACCACCGACTACGGCATGGATTTCTGCTCCAGCATCTGGCGCGACAATGTCATGGCCACCCAGTTCCACCCGGAGAAAAGCCAGCAGGTGGGCTTGGCCATCCTCAAGAATTTCGGAGAGTTGTAAATGCTCGTTATTCCCGCCATTGATCTCAAGGAAGGCCGCTGCGTGCGTCTTGAGCAGGGCCTCATGGACAAGGACACGGTCTACAACGACGACCCGGCCGCCCAGGCGCGCATCTGGCAGGAGCAGGGCGCCGAGTTGCTACACATCGTCGACCTCGACGGCGCCTTCGCCGGGGTGCCGAAAAACCGCGCGGCGATCCAGGCCATCGTCGCCGCCCTGGACATCCCGGCGCAGATCGGCGGCGGCATCCGTGATCTGCAAACCATCGAGGGCTATCTGCAACTCGGTATCAAACGAGTGATTCTCGGCACCGTGGCCAAGGAAAACCCGGCCCTGGTCCAGGAGGCCTGCCGCCTGTTTCCCGGCGCCATCGTGGTTGGCATCGACGCCAAGGAGGGCTTCGTCGCCGTGCGCGGCTGGGCCGAGGTGACCCAGAAACAGGCGGGCGAGCTGGCCAAGGAACTCGAAGGCTACGGCGTCGAGGCGATCATCTACACCGATATCGCCCGCGACGGCATGATGCAGGGTCCCAATCTGCGCACCACCGGGGACCTGGCCCGGGCCATCGGGATTCCGGTGATCGCCTCGGGCGGGGTGTCGCGCTTGCAGGACATCCGCGATCTCAAGGGTCTGGAACCCCTGGGCGTGGTGGGGGCCATCACCGGCAAGGCCATCTACAGCGGCGCCCTGGATCTGCGCGAAGCGATCCGCGTGGCGCAAGGCGCCGCGTGAAAAATCCCTGGCGGCCCTTGCGCGCGAGCGAGGGCGTGACTAACTTGAGGCGATTATGCTGACCAAACGCATCATTCCCTGTCTCGACGTCAAGGACGGCCGCGTGGTTAAGGGCGTGCAGTTCGTCGAGCTGCGCGATGCCGGCGATCCCGTGGAGGCGGCTCAGGCCTACGACGCCCAGGGCGCCGATGAGCTGACCTTTCTCGACATCACGGCGTCGAGCGACAAGCGCGGCATCATCCTCGACGTGGTGGCGCGCACCGCCGAGCGCGTCTTCATGCCGCTGACCGTGGGCGGCGGGGTGCGCGAGATCGCCGACATCCGCAATCTTCTTAACGCCGGGGCCGACAAGGTGTCCATCAACACGGCCGCCGTGCATCGTCCCGAGTTTGTCCGCGAGGCCGCCGAGCGCTTCGGTTCCCAGTGCATCGTGGTGGCCATCGATGCGCGGCGCGTGCCGGGCAGCGCTCCCCCGGCCTGGGAGGTCTACACCCACGGCGGACGCAACGCCACCGGCATCGACGTGCTGGAATGGGCGGCGCGCATGGAAAGTTACGGCGCCGGCGAGATTCTGCTCACCTCCATGGATAAGGACGGTACCAAGGACGGCTACGACATCGCCCTGACCCGCGCGGTGAGCGACCGGGTGCGGATTCCGGTGATCGCTTCGGGCGGGGTCGGCAACCTCGAGCATATTCGCGAGGGATTGGTGGAGGGGGGCGCCGGCGCCGCCCTGGCGGCAAGCATTTTTCACTTCCGCGAGCATACCATCGGCGAGTGCAAGGCGTATCTGCGCGAGCACGGGGTGCCGGTGCGTTTATGATTTGTAGGGGCGCACCGATGTGCGCCCGGGGCGGATTCAATCCGCCCGCACGGAGATTATTATGTCCCTGATCGACCAGCTCAAATTCGACGCCAACGGCCTGATCCCCGCCATCACCCGGGACGCCGATTCCGGTGAGGTGCTGATGATGGCCTTCATGAACGCCGCGGCGGTGGAGCAGACCCTGGCGACGGGCAGGGTTCACTACTATTCGCGGTCCAGGCGCAAGCTGTGGATGAAGGGCGAAACCTCCGGCCACGTGCAACTGGTGCGCGAAATCCGCTTCGATTGCGACGCCGATTGCCTGCTGATCAGCGTCGCGCAGCAGGGCGCGGCCTGCCACACCGGCCATCATTCCTGTTTCTATCGCACCTGGGAGCAGGACGCGGTGCAGGTCCAGGGCGAGAAGACCAGCGATCCCCTGGCCGCCTACGCGCGTCACGACATCCTCGATGCCGTGTATCACGTCATCCAGGAGCGCCGCCAGAATCCCTCGGAAAAATCCTATGTCGCCTCCCTGTATGCCAAGGGACTGGACAAGATCCTCGGCAAGATCGGCGAGGAGGCGACGGAGACGGCGGTGGCGGGCAAGGGCGGTGATCCCGAGCAGGTGGTGTACGAGGCGGCCGACTTGTTTTTCCACACCCTGGTGCTGTTGGGCTATTACGATCTGCCCCCGGAGCGCATCTACGCCGAGCTGCGGCGCCGGTTCGGCCTCTCCGGCATCGCGGAGAAAGAGAGCCGCGCCCAGTAGGGCGGCAAGGCGGTTCTTGCTATTTTCGCGAGAATCACTAGACTAGAAAGGTTTTTCCGTGGGGCGCCGCTTTTGTGGCCGCCCCCTTTTCCGTTTTCTCCGAGCCCGGGGTATACCGCATGAGTCTCACTGAAAATCTCAACACCACCATGAAAGAAGCGATGAAGGCCAAGGACAGTCTGCGTCTGAGCGCCATCCGTCTGGTCCGTTCGGCAATCAAGAACCGCGAGATCGAGGAGCGCCGCGAGCTCGACGACCAGGGCGTGATCGGCGTGCTGTCCTCCCTCGCCAAGCAGCGCCGAGATTCGGCCGAGGCCTACCGCCAGAGCGGCCGTGAGGATCTGGCCGAAAAGGAGGAAAAGGAACTCGCCATCATCCAGGAGTTCCTGCCGCGCCAGCTGTCCGAGGAGGAGTTGCGCGCGCTCATCGACCAGGCGGTGAGCGAGAGCGGCGCCGCCGGCCCTCGCGACATGGGCAAGGTGATGAAGCTGGTGACGGCACAAACCACCGGGCGCGCCGACGGGCGGCTGGTGAGCGAACTGGTCAAGGCACGGCTCGGCGCCTGAGGGGTGCCGAGCTTTCGCGGGAGGCGCGCCGCGCGCGGCGTTCATGAACTATTTCGATATCGCAATCCTAGTGGTGCTGGTCGCTTTCCTGCTCAAAGGCCTGATGCGCGGGCTGCTCAAGGAATTGTGCTCCCTGGCCGGCCTGCTCGTTGGCGGGATTCTCGCCTTTCGCTTTCACACGCCCCTGGCCCAATGGCTGCTCGATAGCGCCGGCTTGCCTTCGCCCCTGGCGGTGGGCGCGGCGTTTCTCGGCCTGTTTCTGCTGGTGGTGGTGTTTTTTTCGGTGCTGGGTTTCGTGCTCTCGCGCTTCGTGCGGCTGGTCTTTCTCGGCGGCTTCAACCGCATGCTCGGTGCGCTGTTCGGCGTCGGCGAAGGCGTGGTGCTCCTCGCCCTGGTTCTGTTCGCCCTGAGCCTGGGCCCCCTGCCGGGCTTTCTGCACACGGGGTTTGCCGGTTCACAACTCACCCCGCCCTTTGTCGAACTGGGCGAGGCGGTGTTTCGCGGCGGGAAAGAGCTGCTCAACGGGCATTGAGGTTGCGGCGCCATGGATGAAGCAACTCTGCGGATTCTTGAATTCAACAAGGTCCGTGGCCTGCTTGCCGGCTTTACCCAGACCGCGCCGGGGGGCGAGCTGGCGCGCGGCCTGCGGCCCCTGGCCGAACGCGACGAGGTCGCCCAGGCCCTGGACGAGACGGCGGAAATGCAGGTGCTGCACGACCAGCGCGGCCGCCCGCCCCTGGGCGGCACCCGCGAGCTGAGCGGGCATTTGCAACACCTGGCGGTGCCCGGCGCTTTTCTGCCGCCGGAGGCCCTGCTTGAGGTGCTCTCCAGCATCGAGGCGGCGGCGGAGTGCCGCCGTTACCTTGCGGCCGCCGAAGCGGCGCCGCGGCTCTTTGAAAAATCCCGGGGCCTGGAGGTGCCCGAAACCCTGCGGCGCTTGCTGCGCGAGAGCATCGGCGCGCGGGGCGAGATCCTCGACAGCGCATCCTTTGCCCTTGCCGATATGCGCCGCGGCCTGCGCCTGACCCGCGAGCGCATCCGGCGGGTGCTCGAAGCGCTGTTCAACGACGAACGCCTGGCGAGCGCGTTTCAGGAGCGGCTCGTCACCGAGCGCAACGGGCGCTACGTGGTGCCGGTGCGCGCCGATCATCGCGGCCAGATCAAGGGTTTCATCCACGACGAGTCCGCCAGCGGCCAGACCCTGTTCGTCGAGCCGGTGCAGACCCTGGCCGACAACAACGCCCTGCAAGCCCTGCTGCGCGAGGAAAAGCGCGAGGAAGAACGCATCCTGCGCCGCCTGGCCGACGAGGTTCGGGCGCAGGCGGCGCTGTTGGCCGCCAACCAGCGCCTGCTGGCGTTGTTCGATCTGCGCGCCGCCGCCGCGCGCTTCGCCCTGGCGACCGCCGCGGTGGCGCCGCGCCTGGAAGATCGGCCGCTCATCGCCTTGCGCGCCGCCCGCCATCCCCTGCTGCTGCTCGGACCCGACGGGCGGCCGCGCGGTCTGGAGGTGGTGCCGGTGGATCTGCTGCTGGGCGCCGAGGGCGATACGCTGATCATCAGCGGTCCCAACACCGGCGGCAAGACGGTGGCGCTCAAGACCCTGGGCCTGCTGACCCTGATGGTGCGCTGCGGTCTGCCGGTGCCCTGTCATCCCGACAGCAGCCTGCACCTGTTCGGCAAGATTTTTGCCGACATCGGCGACGAGCAGAGCATCGAGGCGAGCCTCTCGACCTTCTCCGGCCACCTGTTGCGCCTGCGCGCGGTGCTGGAGCAGGCCGACGGCGATTCCCTGGTGCTGCTCGACGAACTGGGCACCGGCACCGATCCGGCCGAGGGCGGCGCGCTGGCCATGGCGGTGCTTGATGCCCTGCGCGGGCGCGGCGCGCGCACCCTGGTGACCACCCACCTCAACCTGGTGAAGGGCTATGCCCTGCTCAATCCCGGGGTGGAAAACGCGGCGGTGAGTTTCGACCATGAAACCCTGCGCCCCACCTATCGCCTGCACTACGGGGCGCCGGGCGCGAGCAGCGCTTTGACCATCGCCCGCACCCTGGGGTTCGACGAGGGGGTGCTGCGGCGCGCCGAGTCCTACCTCGGCGTCGAGGAGCGCGAGGGCTTGGCGATTCTCGAGGAACTGCACCGCCGTTCGCAGTGCCTTGAGGAGGATCTCGCCGAATCCGGGCGTTTGCGTGCCCAGGCCCAGGTCGAGCGGGACAAGCGTCGCCGCCTGCTGGAGGACCTGGAGCAGGGCCGGCAGGCGATTCTGGAGAAAGCGCGGCGCCGCGGCGAAGACTTGGTACGGCGCGCCGAGGCGCGGGTCAAGCAATTGCTCAAAGAGGCGCAGGAACTGTCCGGCTCCACCGCCGAGGCGGCGCGTCTGAGCGGCGAGATGCGCCAGGTGCGCGCGGCCTTGAGTCAGGAAACGGCGGCCAAGCCCGCGCAGGGGCGGGTGCCGCGGGAGGTGCGCGCGGGTGAATTGCTGCGCATTCCCGCCCTGGGTGCCGAGGCCGAGGTGGTGCGGGTGAGCGGGCAGGAGGTGGAACTGGTCCTGCATGGCAAGAAGTTGCGCCTGCCGCTGGCGGAGCTGGAACAGTATAAGCCGCCGCGCTTCGCTCAGCAGAAACGCGGTGTCGGCGGGGTGCGCGGGCGGGTCGAGCGGTCGCGTTGCGAGACGCGCCTCAAGTTGGTGGGCGAGCGCATCGACGACGCCCTGCCGCGCCTGGAGCGCTTTCTCGACGATGCGCTGCTGCACGGTCTGCGCGAGGTCGAAATCGTCCATGGAGCCGGCAGCGGAGCCCTGCGCCGGGCGGTGCGCGAATTTCTCGCCGCCCAGGCCGAGGTGGAATCTTTTCACGCCGCCGAGCTCGAACGCGGCGGCGACAACCTGACCATCGTACAGTTGCGGGGGGCATGAGCGGACGGATTCCCGACGACAAGATTCGCGAGGTGCAGGATCGCGCGGACATTCTGGAGGTGGTTTCCTCCTACGTGGCGCTCAAGCGTTCGGGCGCCAACCATGTCGGGCTCTGTCCCTTTCACGCGGAAAAGACGCCGTCCTTCAACGTCAATCCGCCCCGCCAGATCTACCACTGCTTCGGTTGCGGGGTGGGCGGCGACGCCATTTCCTTCGTGCGGCGCATGGAGGGCTTGAGCTTTCCCGAGGCGGTACGGCGCCTGGCCGAGCGCTACGGTATCGACATCGCCGAGGAGCAACGCACCCCCGAGGAAGAGCTGGCGCGGCAGCGGCGCGCGCAGCTGTTGCGCATCAACGAGGTGGCGGCCGAGTTTTACCATGGGATTCTCATGGACAACGAGGATCCCCGGGGGCGCGCCGCGCGCGCCTATCTGCGCGAGCGCGGCTATGGGCGCGAGACGGCCGAGCGCTTTCGCCTCGGCTATGCCCCGGAGGGCTGGGAGGCGCTGGCGGCGCATCTGGCCGGCAAGGGCTTCGAGGGCGAGCTGGTGCGTCAGCTGGGCCTGACTCGCCCGGGCAAGGAAGGACGCGGCGATTACGATCTGTTCCGCGCGCGGCTGATCTTTCCTATCTTCTCGGCGCGCGGCGAGGTGGCGGCCTTCGGCGCGCGGGTGCTCGACAAGTCGCTGCCCAAGTACATCAACTCGCCCGAGTCGCCGGTCTACCACAAGAGCGCCGCGCTCTACGGCCTCTTCCAGGCGCGCGAGGCCATGCGCCGCGCCGGCGAGGCGATCGTCGTCGAAGGCTATTTCGACGTGCTGGCCCTGCATCGCGCCGGCTTCGCCCAGGCGGTGGCCACCTGCGGCACCGCCCTGACCGCCGAGCATGCCCGCCTGCTCAAACGCTACGCCGAGCGGGTGGTGCTGCTCTTCGATCAGGACAGCGCCGGGCGCCAGGCGACCTGGCGCGCCATGGAGGCACTGCTGCCCGAAGGCGTGCCGGTGGCCGCGGCGACCCTGGAGGCGGGGGAAGATCCCGATTCCTTCACCGCTCGGCACGGGGTCAAGGCGCTGGAAGAGCGACTCAAGGCGGCCCGCCCGGTGTTTGAGCTGTTTCTGGAGGACACCCTGGCCGCCCACGGCGCATCCGTGGAGGGCCGGGCGCAGGCCGCCGAGGCGATTCTCGCCAAGCTGCGGCTGATTCCCGGGGAGATCGAGCGCACGCTTTACCGCCAGGCCCTGGCGCGCAAAACCGGTCTCGATGAGGCCCTGCTCGCGCGGCGCGCTTCCGCCCTGCGCGGTCCCGCACCGGGGCCGGCGGCGCCCGTGGTTCCGCCGCCGCAGGAACCGTCGGGACAGGCTCCGCGCCAGGCCTTGCCCGGCCCGGCGCGCCCGGCGCCGCGCGGGTTGCGCGGCGCGCAGGCCTCACCCGCGCCCCAGGCCCTGATCCGCTATCTGCTCGAGCGCGCCGCCGCGCGGGAGCGGGCACGGAGCGAAGGGCTCGCGAGCCTGCTCGCCGATGGGCTGCTGCGGCGCCTGGCGGAAAAAATCCTGGCGCTGCCCGAAGGCGGCGAGGCGGTGTCGCGGGCGGAGCTGGCCGCCGTGCTCGATGCCGAGGAGGTCGAGAGGCTCCGGGCGATTCGCCTGCCCGCGGCCCAACTGTTCGGCGAGGATCTCGACGGCTTGTTCGGCGAATGCCGCGCCGATGTGGCGCGAAGCGATGCGCGCCGCCGCCGCAGTGAGTTGCTCCAGCAGATTCACGCCGCCGAAGCTGCGGGGGACCGCGAGGCCGGCGCGCGCTTGGGCCGGGAGCTGCAGGAACTGCGGCGCCTGCCGGGCGACAAATCCGACTAAACCAGAAACAGCCTGCTAGAATTGAACATAGGGATAATCCACGGACGTAAGGGGAGACAGCCGGAAAATGTCCAAAAAGACCAAGATGGATGAAGTTCAGCAGTTGATCGACCTGGGCCGCGAAAAGGGCTTTCTGACCTACGACGAGGTCAATGACCTGTTGCCCGCCGACATGGTGTCCTCGGACCAGATCGATGACGTGATGAGCATGTTCGGCGAGCTCGATATCGAAATCGTCGATGCCGACCAGAAGATCGCCCTGCCCAAGGAGCGTGGCCTGGAAGACGAGGACGTGGAGGGCGGCGAGGAAGAGGAACCCGATCTTGAGGCCGAACTCGGCCGCACCTCCGATCCGGTGCGCATGTATCTGCGCGAGATGGGCCAGGTGAGCCTGCTTACCCGCGAGGGCGAGGTGGAAATCGCCAAGCGCATCGAGGAGGGCGAAGCCCTGGTGACCAAGGTCATCCTGCGCACGCCGATCGCCTTCAAGGAAGTCATCACCCTGGGCGAGCGCCTGGAAAAAGGCCAGGTGAGCGTCGCCGAGATCACCAAGGAATACGAGGAGGAAGAGGGCAGCGAGCAGGAAGAAAAGCACCGTCTGCGCATTCTCGAACTGGTGGCCGGCATCCGCGAGCTCGACGGGCAGTTCATGGAGGTGCGCGAGAAACTCTCCGGCGAGCTGTCCCGCGAGGAGAAAAAGGAGCTTGATCAGGCGGCGCGCAAGATCAAGAACGACATCTTCGAGTTGCTGCGCCAGATCCGTCTCAAGGACCATCAGGTGGCCAAGATCGTCGATCGCCTCAAGGAGTTGGCCGCCCAGGTGAAAAAGGGCATGACGGAAGTCGGCGCCTGCGAGCAGGAGTTGAAAAAGCCGCACAAGGACATCAAGAAGCTTTTGCGCCGCATGCGCAAGAACGACGAGGAGGCCCTGGTCGTGGCGGGGGAAGTCGGCGTGGCCATGGACACCCTGCTGGCGGTGGAAAAGCGCCTCAAATCGGCGCAGCGCCGCTTCCTCAAGGTCGAGGAGGAGTCGGGCTTCGCTCCGGAGGAGCTGCTCGAAGCCCTCAAGGACGTGCAGAAGGGTGAATTCCGCGCCAAGCAGGCCAAGACCGAGCTGGTCGAGGCCAACCTGCGCCTGGTGGTGTCCATCGCCAAGAAGTACACCAATCGCGGCTTGCAGTTCCTCGATCTCATTCAGGAGGGCAACATCGGCCTGATGAAGGCGGTGGACAAGTTCGAGTACCAGCGCGGCTACAAGTTCTCCACCTACGCCACCTGGTGGATTCGTCAGGCCATCACCCGCGCCATCGCCGATCAGGCGCGCACCATCCGCATTCCGGTGCACATGATCGAGACCATCAACAAACTCATCCGCACCAGCCGCCAGCTGGTGCAGGAGATGGGGCGCGAGCCGACCCCCGAGGAGATCGCCGAGCGCATGGAACTGCCCTTGGAAAAGGTGCGGCGCGTGCTCAAGATCGCCAAGGAACCCATTTCCCTGGAGACGCCCATCGGCGAGGAGGAGGATTCCTCCCTGGGCGATTTCATCGAGGACAAGGCGGTGGTTTCGCCCGTGGAGGCGGTGATCAAGAGCAATCTCTCCGACCAGACGGCGCGGGTGCTCTCGACCCTCACCCCGCGCGAGGAGAAGGTGCTGCGCATGCGTTTCGGCATCGGCGAGAAGTCCGATCACACCCTGGAGGAAGTCGGGCAGGATTTCAACGTCACCCGCGAGCGCATTCGCCAGATCGAGGCCAAGGCGCTGCGCAAGTTGCGCCACCCGAGCCGCTCCAAGCGCCTCAAGAGTTTCGTCGAATATTAAGGGGAGAAGCGCCTGGGAGTGGCCGAGAAAAGCCCTTGACAGCCGCTGGGCTTGGGCCTAACCTAGAAGGCTCAGTCTTGAACGGGCCTATAGCTCAGCGGTAGAGCCGCCGGCTCATAACCGGTCAGTCCCAGGTTCGAATCCTGGTGGGCCCACCACCGGAAAAACATGAGTCCAGACCTCATCCCTACATACAGCAAGCCTTGAGCTTGCCGAGAGTGCAACCGGGCAAGCGGTGTTGCACTCTTTTTTTTTCACGACCCGGCGAGGATGAAAAAAGCGAAATTCCCCCGCGTACAAGATCTTCTCGGTCTGCTTAACGGCCTGGCGCCCGCGGCGCTGGCCGAGGAGTGGGACAATGTCGGCCTGCACCTGGGCGACCCCCTGGACGAGGTGCGCCGCATCCTGGTGGCCCTGGATCCGACGGCGGCGGTGGTCGAGCAGGCCGTGGCCGCCGAGGCGCAACTGCTGGTCAGTCATCATCCCCTGATTTTTCGCCCGCTCAAGGCCCTGACCAGCGCCGACGACAGCGGCCGCGCCCTGCTGCGCGCCGCGCGCGCCGGGGTGGCGGTCATCTGCGCCCATACCAACCTCGACCGGGCGCGCGGCGGACTCAACGACTGGCTCGCGCAAGTCCTCGGTCTCGGCCAGGTCAAGGTCTTGCAGGCCGGCGCCGGCGAGCTCTTCAAGCTGGTGGTGTTCGTGCCGCGCGGCTACGAGGACGCGGTGGCCGCCGCTCTTTTCGAGGGGGGCGCTGGGCATATCGGCGACTACGACCAGTGCGCGTTCCACGGTGCCGGCAGCGGGACCTTTCGCCCCGGCAGCCAGACCGACCCCTTTATCGGCCGGGCCGGCGGCGCGCGCGAGACGGTGGGCGAAGTGCGGCTGGAAACGGTGGTGCCGCGCGAGCACCTCAACCGTGCCCTGCAGCGGATGCTCAAGGCCCATCCCTACGAAGAGGTCGCCTATGATCTGCTGGCCCTGCACAACCGGCGGGCGGATATGGGTCTCGGGCGCCTGGGGCGGCTGGCCGCGCCCCTGTCCCTTGATGCCTTTGCCCTTCAGGTCAAGGCGGCGCTGGGCTGCGCGTCCCTACGCCTGGTCGGCGACGGCGCCCAGGTGCTGTCCAAGGTGGCGGTGTGCGGCGGCAGCGGCGCTTCGCTCATCGGTGAAGCCCTGCGGCAGGGCGCCGATGTGCTGGTCACCGGGGATGTCAAGTATCACGAGGCGCAGCAAGCCCTGAGCCAGGGGCTGGCGCTCGTCGATGCCGGCCATTTCGCCACCGAACGCCTGATGGTGCCGCGCCTCGCGGATTTTCTGCGACAAGGCCTGGCGGCGCAAGGCTGGACAACGGAAGTAAGGGAAGCACAGGGGGAGAGAGATCCGTTTCGGATCGTCTGATCCCCCTTCTCATTTTTAGCCGATTTTTCGCGGTTGCCGTGCCTTGGCAAGGGGCGCGGCGACTCTCAACCCAAGCC
The DNA here is from genome assembly GCF_030604225.1 of Geoalkalibacter sp. Classification (GTDB taxonomy): domain Bacteria; phylum Desulfobacterota; class Desulfuromonadia; order Desulfuromonadales; family Geoalkalibacteraceae; genus Geoalkalibacter. The sequence goes on along the minus strand of NZ_JAUVWH010000035.1, from coordinate 4,286 downwards.
CATGGGAAGGACAGGAATGGAAGCGAAGGACGTTCAGGAACAGATGCGATTGCTCAAGGACCTGCAGGACATCGATACGGCGGCACGCAAGATCCGCCTCGATCGCCAGCAGATGGAACAGGAGCTCGGCAGTCTCGATGCCGAGGTTGAGCGGGTGCGCGTCATGGTGACCGGACTGCGCGAGGGCCTCGACGCGCTGCGGGCCGAGCGCCGCGAACTGGGGCAGGCCCTGGCCCTGGAGCGTGACAATGTCGCCCGGGCGGAGAGCCGCTTGCCGGCCATCAAGACGCAGAAGGAATACATCGCGGTTCTCAAGGAAGTCGACACCGCCAAGAAAATGAACCGCGACATCGAGGAGCGCATCAAGGGCAAGGATGCCGAGATCGCCGCCCTGGATCAGGATCTTCAGGAAAAGGAAAAGGAACTGGCGGAGCAGGAGGACAAGGCCAACGCGCGGCGGGCCCTCATCGAGGAACAGTTGGCCGAGATCGACGCGACCCTATCCTCCCGCGAAGCCGAGCGCGCCGCCATCGCCGAGCAGATTCCCCTGGTCACGCGCAAGCGCTACCAGACCCTGCTCGATCGGCGCGGCGGCATCGCCGTGGTCGAGGCGCGCCAGGGCGCCTGCCAGGGGTGTCACATGCAGCTGCCGCCCCAGGTGTTCAACAGCCTGTTCCGCCAGGAAGAGGTGATGAGCTGCCCGCATTGCCACCGGCTGATTTTTCTCATCCGCCAGTGAAGCGGCGGCCGCGTGCCCTGGCTCGATAGGGTAGAATAGGTAAATGGCCGGAGAAGGACAGATGATCGCTGCCCGTCCCTGAAGGGCGGGGGGAGGAAAGTCCGGGCTCCGCAGGGCAGGATGGTTCCTAACGGGAACCGGGGGCGACCCCAGGGAAAGTGCCACAGAGAGCAGACCGCCGGTCGGCGCTTCGGCGACGACCGGTAAGGGTGAAAGGGTGAGGTAAGAGCTCACCAGTGCCGGTGGCGACATCGGCAGCTCGGTAAACCCCATCCGGAGCAAAGCCGAATAGAGGAGCGTTCGAGGGCGGCCCGTCCGAAGCTCCCGGGTCAGGCTGCTTGAGGCCGTCGGCAACGGCGGTCCTAGACGAATGATCATCGCCCCGCGGCGGGTAACCGCCCCGGGGAACAGAACCCGGCTTATGGCCTTCTCCGGCCATTCTTTTTTTCAGGAATACCAGGCCGACATGAGGATGCAAGCGCGCGGTGACGCCGAACTCTGGCAGGCAGGCTGCACGGCTCTCGAAGAGGATTGGCGGCGCCTGGCGGACGAGGAGCGCCGCTGGATTCGGGCGCGGCTGGCGCGCATCGGCGCCTTGCAGGAGCGTCTGCAGGCGCTGTTCGCGGCGGCGGACGGGGCGGCGCACTGCCGCTTGTGCCGGGGGGCCTGCTGCGACCGGGGCAAGTATCATGTCACCCTGGCGAACCTCTTGGCGCTCCTGGCCGCGGGGCAAGCCCCGCCCCCCTTCGACGCGGCGGCGCCCTGCCCCATGCTCGACGGGGAGGCCTGTCGCCTGGGGGCGGCGCAGCGGCCCTTCAATTGCGTGACCTTTGTCTGCGGCCCGGTGGAGGACGCCCTGGGCGCCGCCGGAGCGGCGGAATTCTATTCCTGCGAAAAAGCGTTGCGCGCGGTTTATGAGGATTTTGCCCGACGCTATGCCGGCGGGGGCATGAATGGTTTTCTGCTGGCGGCGGCGCGGCTGGCGGGGCGCTCGCCCTTGGCGCGGCAGGATGTCGCCCCGGCAGGGTTGCGAGGCCTTTTGCCCCCGGCACGGGTCGGGGTAAGCGAGGAGGGATGATCTGATGGAATTGCATTTCAACCGACGCAACGGCGCGATCGATGATCTCATCGATCAAATCACCCAGCAGGTCGGGGTCCATCACCCCGCCCTGGTTCGCGAGATGATTCTCAGCGCCCTCAAGGCCGGACAGGAAATCGACTATCCCGCCGACCTCAAGCTGATGCGCACCACCATGAAGGAGATGCGCTACACCAGCAAGGTCTTCGGCCCCTATCGCGACCGGCGCAAGGTGACCATCTTCGGTTCGGCGCGCACCCAGCCCGAGGAGCCCATCTACCAGAAGTGCGTGACCTTCGCGCGGCTGCTCGCCGAGCGCGGTTACATGGCCATCACCGGCGGCGGGGGCGGCATCATGCAGGCCGGCAACGAAGGGGCGGGGGCGGACAATTCCTTCGCGGTGAACATCCGCCTGCCCTTCGAGCAGGAAACCAACCCGGTCATGTCCCAGGACGCCAAGGTTCTCATCTACAAGTATTTCTTCAACCGCAAGGTGGCCTTTCTCAAGGAGGCCAACGCCGTCGCCCTGTTTCCCGGCGGCTTCGGCACCCTCGACGAGGCCATGGAGACCCTGACCCTGGTGCAGACCGGCAAGAATCCGCCCATCCCCCTGGTGCTCATCGACGATGACGACGGCGATTACTGGGAGACCTTCTTCGAGTTCATGAAGAAGACCCTGCTCAAGCGCGGACTGATCAGCGGCGAGGATTTCGCCCTGTTCACCATTACCCGCGATCCCCTGGAGGCGGTGCAGGACATTGTCGATTTCTACCGGGTCTACCATTCGAGCCGCTTTGTCGGCGACAATCTGGTGATCCGCCTCAACCAGCCGCTGCTGCCCGAGCAGGTCGAAACCCTGCGCAGCGAGTTCAGCGAAATTCTGCTGCCCGGCACCCAGATCATCCAGGGTGGACCCTTTCCCGAGGAACGCGACCAACCCGATCTGCTGGGCTTGCCGCGCCTGATTCTTCGGTTCAATCGCCGCAACTTCGGCTTGCTCAAGGCCTTCATCCGCCGCATCAACAGCTTCTGACCCGCCGGGGCGGCCGCTTCCTCGGGAGCGGCCGCCCTTGTCCTGCCTCTACAGTTCCGTCGGTTTCTTGACAGCCCCCCCGCCTCTGGTAAGTTTAGCGAACTGGTGATGTAAGTGTCTTGGGCGTTGCGGTCGCGTTGCGTGCATTTTCCGGCGCACCCGGGCCGGACTCGAATCCTGGAGGAACCATCATGAAAAGATTACTGATTCCGCTGCTTTCCCTGCTGTTGCTGATCGGCTGCCAGAGTGACAAGGGCAGCGCGCCCGAAGGGGCCAAGGAGGCGCCGGCGCGGCCGTCGGGGGCCATGCGCTTCGTGACCATCGGCACCGGCGGCGTCACCGGGGTCTACTATCCGGTGGGCGGCGCCATCGGCAAGCTCATCAACGACAAGCGCGACCAGTACAACCTGCGCATCTCCGTGGAATCGACGGGCGGGTCGGTGTTCAACATCAATGCCCTGATGAACGGGGACATCGAGCTCGGCGTGGTGCAATCCGATTTGCAGCACCAGGCCTTTCAGGGGCAGGGTGAGTGGGAGGGGCGGCCCCAGGCCAAGCTGCGCTCCCTGTTCGCCCTGCATCCCGAGGCGGTGACCATTCTCGCCGCGGTGGATTCCAACATCGAGAGCGTCGCCGATCTGGCGGGCAAGGTGGTCAACATCGGCGCGCCCGGCACCGGCCAGCGCGTCAACGCCCTCGATCTGTTCGCCGCCGCCGGCATCGATCCCACCCGCGATCTGCGCGCCGAGGGCATCCGCCCCGCCGAGTCGGCGGGCATGCTGCAGGATGGGCGCATCGACGCGTTCTTCTATACCGTCGGCCATCCCAACGGCTCGGTCAAGGAAGCGGTGGCGGGGACGCGCAAGGTGCGCTTCGTGCCGGTGGCCGCCGAGTTGATCGACAAGCTGGTGAGCCAGCAGCCCTATTACGCGCCGGCGCTTATCCCCGTCGCGCCCTATCCTGGCGTGGCCAACAGCGAACCGGTGCCGACCTTCGGCGTCAAGGCCACCATCTGCACCTCGGCCGATGTGCCGGAAGATGTGGTCTATACCATCACCCGCGAGGTGTTTGAGAATCTGGAGTCCCTGCGGGTCCTGCACCCGGCCCTGGAGGTGTTGACCGCGCAAAACATGCTGGAGGGGTTGGCCGCGCCCCTGCATCCGGGGGCGGAGCGCTATTTCCGTGAAAAGGGCCTGCTCTAGGGTCTTTGGTGTCGCGCGGGAGAGCGGAACCTGAAGCGCTCTCCCGCTGGTTCATGAACGACAGGGGAGTTGCCCATGGCGAAGGAACCGGCGCCGCCCAGCCGCGAGGGGCAGGATACCGCCCAGCGCCTCAAGGAGGAGGAAGAACTCGGCTTGCGCCGCCCCCAGGGCTGGCAGCTGTGGCTGGTGCCGGCCATTGCCCTGACCTGGTCGCTGTTCCAGCTGTCCCTGGCC
>NZ_JAUVWH010000162.1 GCF_030604225.1 Geoalkalibacter sp. | reverse complement strand
GGGCGGTCGGTCCGGTCCTCAAGGAACTCGCCGAGCGCGGCTACAGCTTCGAGGACGAAACGGGCAAGCGCCGCCTGCGCAACCGCCTCGATCTGTTCCGGCGCTGGGAAATCGGCTACCTGGAGCGACTGCGCCCCAAGCTGCTGGTCGAGCATTGCCGTCCCCTCGGAGAGCTGGGCGTCGGTACCCTGCCGGAGTTGATCCGCCAGCAGCAGCTGCACGGCCAAATCCAGATCGGCGGAGAATTGGGCGCCGCCCTGGCTCTGGAAGGCAGCCAGCCCCGCCAGGCGAGTCTCCACGTCAAGGGCGATCCCCTGGCCATCATGCTGCGCCTGCGACTGGTCCCCGATCCCCAGGGTGAGGTGTGCCTGCTCCATGCCCTGGGCGGGCGCGCCACGCCGCAAGCAGAGCGGCTCACCCTCGCCGACCCCCTGCTGCTGCACGCCGAACTGCTGGCCGGCGGCGGGCCGCGCGATGCCCTGGCCGCCCGGATTTTCGAGCGCTTTCTCGCGCGTCACCTGCAACCCCGCGATGGCGGACCCGGCACGGAAAGGCCCTCATGAACCGCACCGAACTCAAGGATTTGCTCGGCGCCCTGCAAGAGGGCCGCGTCAGCCTCGACCAGGCCCTGGACCGCCTGCAACGCCTGCCCTTCGAGGACATCGGCGTGGCCATGATCGATCACCACCGCGAACTGCGCCAGGGCGCGCCCGAAGTGGTGTTCGGCGAGGGCAAGACCATCGCCCAGCTGGAAGCCATCGTCGCGCGCATGCAGGAGCGCGGCGGCAACATCCTCGTCACCCGCCTCGACGCGGCCAAGGGCGCGGCGCTGCTCGCCCGTCATCCCAGCGGCCGGTTCGATCCCGACGGTCGCACCTTCACCCTGGTGCAGAAAGCCGTGGCCACGGCCGGGCGCGGCACCATCGCGGTGGTCGCCGCCGGCACCTCCGACCTGCCCGTGGCGCGCGAAGCCGCCGTCACCGCCCGACTGCTCGGCCACGAGGTCGAGGAACTGGTGGATGTGGGCGTCGCCGGCCTGCACCGGCTCTTCGCCCGTGCCGAGGTGCTGCGGCGCGCCGCGGTGATCATCGTCGTCGCCGGCATGGAAGGGGCGCTGCCCTCGGTGGTCGGCGGGCTGGTCGCCGCACCGGTCATCGCCGTGCCGACCTCCGTGGGCTACGGCGCGGCCTTCGGCGGGGTGGCGGCGCTGCTCGGCATGCTCAATTCCTGCGCTGCGGGCATCACCGTGGTCAACATCGACAACGGCTTCGGCGCGGCCTATGCCGCCCACCGCATCAACCGCGGCGAGACGCCATGAACATCCTCTATCTCGATCCCTTCGCCGGCATCTCCGGCGATATGTTCCTCGGCCTGCTGGTCGATTTCGGCGTGCCCCTCGCCACGTTGGAAACCGCCCTTGCCGCCCTGCCCGTCGCCGGCTGGCGGCTGAGCGCCGCCCAGGAGCGCCGCCAGGGCATCGCCGGCACCCGTCTGCGGGTCGAATGCGCGGAAACCCATCACCACCGCACCTGGCTTGACATCGACCGCATGCTCGCCGCCGCCGCCCTGCCCGCGGAAACGGCGGCCCTGGCGCGGCGCATCTTCCGCCGCATCGGCGCGGCGGAAGCCAAGGTACACGGCATCGCCTTGGAAGAGGTGCATTTCCACGAGGTCGGCGCCCTCGATTCCATCGTCGATATCGTCGGCGCCGCCGCCGGCCTGCTCGCCCTCGGTGTCGACGAGGTAATCTGTGGTCCCTTGCCCTTGAGCCAGGGCTTCGTGCGCTGCGCCCACGGCAATTTTCCCCTGCCGGCACCGGCGACGGTGGAAATCCTTAAGGGCGTTCCGGTGATCGACGGCCGCTGCGAAGCCGAGCTGGTCACCCCGACGGGCGCGGCGATCGCCGCCGAAATCGCGCGCTTCGCACCGCTGCCGGCCATGCGCGTGCGGCGCGGCGGCTACGGCGTGGGCAGCCGCCAGCTTGACGATCGCCCCAACCTGCTGCGCGGCATTCTCGGCGAAAGCTGCGCCGCGGGTGGCGAGTGCGATCAGGTCGAGGTGCTCGAAACCCATCTCGACGACGCCAATCCCGAATGGCTCGGGGCGCTGATGGAGGATCTCCTCGCGGCGGGCGCCCTGGATGTCGCCTTCCTGCCCCTGCACATGAAGAAAAACCGCCCCGGCGTCGGCGTGCGCGTCATCGCCGCCCCGCCGGACGGCGCGGCCCTGGCGGAGCGATTGTTGCGCGAGTGCAGCGCCATCGGCGTGCGCCGCTCCCTCACCGAGCGCGTCAAGCTGCAACGCGAAGCCGCCCAGGTCGAAACCCCCCTGGGCCCGGCGGCGGTCAAGCTGCTGCGCCGGGACGGCAGGCTGCTGCGCGTCAGCGCCGAGTACGAAAGCTGCCGCCGTCTCGCCCAGGCCAGCGGCCGGCCCCTGCCTGAAGTCTACCGGCTGGTGGAGCGCGCCGCCGACGACCTTTTCCGGGAGCGGCGATGAAGACCGCGCGCACCCTGGAACAGCGCCTGATTCTGCTGCTCTCCAGCAACGGCGGGCTCGGCTATTTTCCCTGGGCGCCGGGCACCGTCGGCACCCTCGCGGGGATTCCCGCCTTCTGGCTGCTGGCGCGGCTGTCCGCTCCCCTCTACGCCCTGACCTGGGTCGCCCTGCTGTTTCTGGCCTGCTGGGTCGCCGCCGGGGCCGGGCGTCTTTATGGCGTGGTCGATGATCGGCGCATTGTCATCGACGAACTGGTGGGCTATCTTGTCACCGTGGCGTTTTTGCCCTTTTCCTGGACCACGGCGCTGCTCGGCTTTGTATTTTTCCGGTTCTTCGACGTGGTCAAGATTTGGCCCGCCAGCTGGTGCGACCGGCGCATGAAGAACGGCGTCGGCGTCGTGCTCGACGACGTCGCGGCGGGCATCCACGCGGCCCTGGCCCTGCGGCTGTGCCTGGCATGGATCAGTTGAATCTCTTGGCAGCGGAGGCGCGTGTGGATCTCGACATCGCGGTTCTCGCCATCGGCGACGAACTGCTCAACGGCGAACTGGCCGACACCAACACGGCAGCCATCGGGCAGTTGCTCAACGCTCGAGGCTACCGCCTGCGCGAAAGCCGCGCGGTGCCCGACGAGGAGCCGGCCATCGTCGCCGCCCTGCGTGAACTGGCGGGTCGTCATGAGGTCGTGGCCGTCACCGGCGGACTGGGTCCGACCCGCGACGACCTCACCGCCCGCGCCGCGGCCCAGGCTTTTGGCCGTCCCCTGGTGCTCAACGACGAGGCCCTGGCGCTGATCCGCGCCTTTTTCCGCGACCAAGGCCTGGAGATGGAGCCGCGCAACGAAAAGCAGGCCTTGCTGCCGCAGAAATGCACGGTGCTGCCCAATCCCCTGGGCACCGCCCCCGGCTTTCTGCTTCGCGAAGGGCGCTGCCGGCTGCTGTTCTTCCCCGGAGTGCCGGTGGAGATGCAGGCCATGGCCGAAATCGAACTGCTGCCGCGCCTGGAGGCGCTGAGCGGCGGGCAGCCGCCGCAGTGCGAGCGGATGCTCAAGATCTTCGGTCTCTCCGAGCCGCGCATCGAAAGCCTGCTGGCCGGACTCACAATGCCGGAGGGCGTGAGGGTCGGCTTCGGCGTCGATTTTCCCCTGGTGCACCTCAAGCTGCGCGCCCGCGGCGAGGACGCCGAGGAGCGGCTCGACCAGGCCGAAGTCATCACGCAACGCCGTCTGGGTGAGTTCATCGTCGCGCGGGGCCGCGAAACCCTGGCGCAGACGGTGGCGCGGCTGCTCACCGCCAGCGGCCTGAGCCTGTCGCTGGCCGAATCCTGCACCGGCGGCCTGGTGGCGGCCTGGCTCACCGATATTCCCGGGGCCTCGGCATTTCTCGACCGCGGCGCGGTGACCTATTCCAATCAGGCCAAAAACGATTGGCTCGGCGTATCCAAGCGCATCCTCCATGAGCAGGGGGCGGTCAGCGAGACCTGTGCCCGCGCCATGGCCACCGGCCTGCGCCAGAGCACTCGCACCGACCTGTGCGTGGCGATCACCGGCATCGCCGGTCCCGACGGCGGCACCGAGGAAAAACCGGTGGGCACGGTATTCATCGCCCTTTCGGCCAACGACGCCGAGCAGGCCAAGGGTTATCGTTTCAGCGGCACGCGCGAGCAGATCCGCAAGCTCAGCGCCTGCATGGCCTTGGAATGGATCCGCCGTTACCTGATCGAGCGGGGCCGGCCCAAAACCTGAAGTTTCGCAGCAGCGATCCGCAACCTCACCTGCCAGGGGACGTCATGATCGCCAGAGCATCGCACAATTCGCGCAAATGGCTGCCGGCAGTCCTGCTGATGGCCGCCTTTGCTGTTTTTTCTCCCGCGGCCCAGGCCCAGGAGACCGAGCGGCGTACCGTCCACCGACCCGTCCTTGCCCTGTTGCCGCAAGGCGTTGCCCTGCTGCTGGGCCTCGGGCTGGGCGCGCTGCTGGTTCATCAGCGCCGTCGCCTGCGCAACCTGGGGGAACAGCTCGGCACCCAGGAGCAATCCCTCGCCGGCGCGGACCTCGAGCTTGAGCGGGCGCAACGCCGCTTCCAGCAGCTGCTCGATCATGCCGGCGACGCCATCTTCTTCATCGATCCGCAAGACGGGCGGCTGCTGCTGATCAACCGCCAGGCCGAGGAGATGCTCGGCTACAGTGCCGAGGAGATCCGCGGCCAATCCCTCGCCGTGCTCTTTCCCGGTCGTCACGAACGGCGCTACCTGCGGCTTATGCGCCAGGTGCTGCGCGACGGCTACGGCGAGGAACCCAACCTCCACTTCCGCCATAAAAACGGTCAGCGGCTGATCGGCGCGGTTCAGGCGCGCCTCGGCCGGTTCGACGATGAACCCGTGGTCCATGGCGCGATTCGCGACGTGACCCGCGTCCGGCAGGCGGAACAGCAACTGCGGCGCAAGAACCGCGAACTCACCCTGCTCAACGAAATCGCGCGCCGCATCGCTGGGCACCGCCGCCTCGACGAACTGCTGCAAACCATCCTCGAGGATGTCATCGGCGTTTTCGAAGCCCAGGGCGGCGGCATCTTTCTGGTGCAGCAGGGCGGCAACAGCCTGCAGCTGGCCGCCCATCGCAACATCGAACCCGAAGTGTTGGAGGATATTCGCCGCGTACCGCCGGGCACGGGCATGGCCGCGCGCGTCGCCGCCACCGGCCAGCCACAAGGCTCCGCCGATCTGCAAAATGATCTGCGCCTGCGCAGCCAGGCCATCCGCAGCGCCGGCTGGCGTGGCTTCCAGGCCATCCCCCTGCGCGCCCAGGAACAGACCGTGGGGGTGCTGTTTCTCTACAACCGCGACCGACGCGTGCTCAGCCGCGAGGAAATTCACCTGCTGCTAGCCATCGGCCACCAGGTCGGCAGCGCCATCCAGGGAGCCGAACTCTACGAGGCCCTGCGCTGGCAGAACCGCCTCACCGAGGCCGGCAACCGCGAGCTGGAACGCTCACGCCGTCAGCTGCGCGAGAACCTCGACCAGGCACAGCGCCACAACCGTGAACTGGCGCGCCTGGAGCGCATGAAAAGCAACTTCATGGCCCTCGCATCCCATGAGCTGCGCACCCCGCTGACCTGCATCCTCTCCGGCACGCAGCTGCTCGGCCAAAAGCTCGAAGCGCGCCTCGACACCGAGGACCGGCAGCTCCTGGGCGCCATTTTGCAAGGCGGGACCCGGCTTGAGGCGATCGTGCGCGACATGCTCGAGGCGGCGCGCCTGGAATCGGACAGCCTCTAT
>NZ_JAUVWH010000177.1 GCF_030604225.1 Geoalkalibacter sp. | reverse complement strand
CGCGAAGGACAGAGCGATCATGGACGCCATGATCAGAGTCATGAGCTTTTTCATCTTGTCACCTCCTTTCGCATCAATTCAGTTCATGTCCTGAGGTTTTAGCCGGGACGAGCATCAAAAATCAATCCTTTTCGTACATTACGCAAGACCGATGCCAGTTTTTTCATTGCCGCTCAAAACTTTTTTCGCCTTGCTAACCTGCCGAAAAACAGTGTTTTTTGCCGCGTCCGGCTCCTCGTCGTGTTTCACCGCGAGAAACGCGGTTGTTGAGCCCGTGCATCAGTGTTGAGTTTTTGCAACAGAGGACGTGTCGGGGCCGTCCGGTCCGGGCGAGGCAGCGCCTCGCCCCTACAAAGGCTGCGCGGCGACTTCCTCGATGAGACGACGCAGGTCTTTCTCGAAGAGCTGGCCGCCGTCGTGGTAGACCTTGTGCGCGCGGTCGAGCACCAGCATGCGCGGAATCAGATAGACGTTGTAGGCCTTATGGGCGCGGCCGTCGTCGAGCAGCGCCTCGAAGGTCGTGGGCAACTGCTTGTCCTTGAGGAAGCGGCGCACCATTTTCTCCGAATCCTGCACGAACACCTCGAGCACCACCACGTCTTTCTCGGCGAGCAGGTCGCCGACGCGCAGGATGTCGCTGGTTTGCTGCTTGCAGGTGGGGCACCAGGTGGTGGAGAGCTTGAGCAGCACGATGCGCCCGCGGTAATCGGAGAGGCTGACCTCGCGCCCCTCGAGATTCTTCAGGGTGAAATCGGGCGCCTGATCGCCGGGCTCCAGGGCGAGGGCGGAAACGGCCGGGAACACCAGAAAGAGCAGCACAACAAGAAGAAATCGCTTGTTCATGGAAACCTCCGGGGCGGGTTGACGTCGCGCCAGGCGTGCGGCCGATCCGCCGTTGGGAAAATTACCGCCTGATCCATGGGTTCCCTCCCGATGCGGGGCTGACCCGGCTTCACGACCGAATCCCGAAACCTGATCCGGCAAAACAGACTTTCACCAACCAAACGGCCCATAGTTTAACGGGGAGATGGGACAAGTCAAGGCGGAGCGGAATTATCGCATCGTTTTAATTTTTACCCGCCTAGATTCCAGATTTCCTTCCCCGGTGTCAACCATAAAAATTTTTGTCATTTTATTCCAACACCTTAGCAACGATTTCAGGGAGCACTGCCAAGCAAACACTGTTTTGGTGGAAATTTTACGCCTTGTGCGGCTGGCACAATTCGGTGAGCACGCCGCCGGTGGCCTTGGGATGGAGAAAGGCGATGGAGGTGCCGTGGGCGCCACGGCGCGGCTCGGTGTCGATGAGGCGCACGCCCTGGGCCTGGAGCGCGGCGATGGCGGCCTTGAGGTCGTCGACTTCGTAGGCGAGATGGTGGATGCCCTCGCCGTTTTTTTCGATGAACTTGGCGACGGGCGAGTCGGCCGTGGTGGCTTCGAGGAGTTCGACGCGGCTTTCGCCGGCGATGAAAAAGGCGACCTTGACCCTTTGTTCGGCAACTTCCTCGGTGCCCTCGAATTCCATGCCGAGAACGTCGCGATAGAGGGGGATGGCGGCTTCAAGGCTGCTGACGGCGATGCCGATGTGACTGATTTTTTTTGTTTTCATGGGTTAGTGGCTCCTAGAAGGCAAGGGACTTGAGGGGCACCAGGGACGCATGGGATCTATATGAGCCGCAGGCGTTCTTTTTGGGCTTGACGCCAGAAGCTGGTGGGATGGTTTTCCAGGGCGGAGAATTCCTCGGGAGTATAGACCAGCAGGTCGACGGGGACGCCCATTTCATCCAGGCAAGGGAAAAGGCGCGGGCGCTCGACGAAGGGCAGGTCGGTTTCGCGCACCAGGATCAGGTCGATGTCGGACCAGGGCTTGGCGTCGCCGCGGGCGCAGGAGCCGATGAGCCAAGCCGAGACCAGGATTTCTCCCCCGAGCAATGCGCGCAGCCGCGCCATGAGCTGTTCGCGGCTGAAATCGACCACGGACACGGACGGGCGGCTGCGCTCGAGGATGGGTTTCATGGTTGGTCCGCCCCGGCAAGGCGCGCGCGCACCAGGTCAAAAATCCCCTCGGCGGCCCGGATCGCCCCCTGGGCCTGCTCGGGGGTGAGGATTTCAAAGGGCGCTCCGGCGGGCAAGGCATCGGGGTAGCGCGCCGAGATGTAATAGATATCGAGTTCGCGCGCCCATTTTTCCAGGGCGCCGTTTTCCCCCAGGGCGCGCACGATCTGGAAGATGGAATGGGTCCGCACGATGTCGAAACCCTTGAAGAAGCACCAGGATTTGAGAGCTTTCTCGGCGGCCTGCTGGGCGATGAAACAGGTTTGGGCGAAAAATCCCCCGACGAAGCTGTGGCGCGCCCAATCAAGATCATTTTCGGCCTGGCGGAGCCAGTCCTCGTAGCGGTTCATCACCCCTCCTTCCCTACCCGACCTTCCAGGTGGTGCCCGTGGGGCTGTCGAGGAGCTGCACGCCCTGGGCGGCGAGTTCGTCGCGGATCTGATCGGCGCGGGCGAAATCCTTGGCGGCGCGGGCGGCGAGGCGCTCGGCGAGGCGCGCCTCGACCTGTTCCTCGCTCAGGCCCAACTCCTGGAGAGCGGCGAGATTGCTTCGCCGCAGCCAGGCGGCGGGGTCGGAGACGAACAGGCCGAGCACGCCGCCCAGGCGCAGGAGGGTTTCACGCAGGTCGCGCACGGCGGCGATTTTTTCCGGGCTCTTGCGCAGCTTTTTTTCGGCCAGCAGCCGGTTGAGGCTGCGCACCGCGTCGAAGAGATGGCCGAGGGCCTGGGCGGTGTTGAAATCGTCGTCCATGGCCTCGCGGAAGCGCTCCTCGAGCTGCGCGCCCTGGCTGGAGGCGGCGTTGTTCTCCAGGCCGGATACGAGCACCTCGGCGGCGCCCTGCAGGGCTTCGTAGAAGCGACTCAGCCCGGCGCGGGCCTCGCGCAGGTTCTGGTCGGAGAAGTCGATGGGCGAGCGGTAATGGGCGGTGAGGATGAAGAAGCGCACCACCTCGGGATCGAATTTCTTGAGGATCTCGCGGATGGTGAAGAAATTGCCCAGGCTCTTGCTCATCTTCTCCTGGTTGACGTTGACGAAGCCGTTGTGCAGCCAGTACTTGACGAAGGGCCGGCCGGTGGCGGCCTCGCTCTGGGCGATTTCGTTCTCGTGGTGGGGGAACACCAGGTCCTTGCCGCCGCCGTGGATGTCGAAGGATTCGCCGAGCAGCGCCATGCTCATGGCCGAGCATTCGATGTGCCAACCGGGCCGCCCCGGTCCCCAGGGCGACTCCCAGGCCGGTTCGCCGGGCTTGGCGGCCTTCCACAGGGCGAAATCCATGGGATGGCGCTTGTGCTCGCCGGGGGCGATGCGCGCGCCGGCCTGCATTTCGTCGAGATTGCGCTTGGAGAGCTTGAGGTAGGTGGGAAACTTCTCGACGCTGAAATAGACGTCGCCGCCCGCCGCGTAGGCCATGCCGCGCGCGATAAGTCGCTCGACCAGGGCGATGATGTGCGCGATGTGCTCGGTGGCCTTGGGCTGATGGGTGGGCAGATCAAGCCCCAGGGCGGCCATGTCCTCGTCGAAGGCGCGGATGAACTGCTCGGCCAACTCCTGGCTGGGGATGCCGCGCTCGTTGGCGCGCTGGATGATCTTGTCGTCGACGTCGGTGTAGTTGCGCACGTAGGTGACATCGAAGCCGCGATAGCGCAGGTAGCGGTAGACGATGTCGAAAACGATGTTGGCGCGGGCGTGACCCATGTGGCAGTAGTCGTAGGTGGTGACGCCGCACACGTACATGCCGACCTTGCCGGGCACCAGCGGCTGAAAGTCTTCCTTGCGGCCGGTGAGGGTGTTGAAGAGGCGGATGCTCATGGAGAGTGGGCTCCTGGGGGTGCATGATTCAAGGGACCTAGGGGACACCAAGGACATCAAGGACTTGGCTTTCGGACCTTAGCATAAACCGCCGGCGCGGTCCAGAATGCGGGCGAGGGCGCGGGGGATTTCGTCGAGGGGCAGCACGCGCTGGGCGGCGCCCAGGGCGATGGCGGCACGCGGCATGCCGAACACCACGCTGGTCGCCTCATCCTGGGCGAGGGTCGCGGCGCCGGCGAGGCGCAGGGCGGCCAGGCCCTCGGCACCGTCGCGGCCCATGCCGGTGAGCAGCACGGCGGCGACCTCCTTGGGGGCTTCGTGGGCCAGGGAGGTGAACAGCACGTCGACGGAGGGCCGGCAGCTGTGGACCGGCAGGCCGTCGCTCAGGCGGATGCGGCCGTTGCGCACCTCCATGTGCCGCTCGCTGGGCGCCACCAGGACCAGACCGGGGCGCAGGGCGTCGCCGTCCTCGGCGGCGCGCACCCGGAAGGGGGTTTCGCGATCCAGCCACTGGGCGAAACCCGGCGCGAAGCCGGGAGCGATATGCTGGACGATGAGCATGCGCGCGCGGGTGTCGGCGGGAAGGCCCTGCAACACCTGCAGCACCGCCCGCGGCCCCCCGGTGGACGCGCCGACGGCAAGAAGGGTGCGGCGCTCATCGGGCAGGCCGCCTGCCTCGCGCGCGCGGGTCGCGGCGGGGATCTGCCTGACCGGCAGGCGCGCCAGCACCTTGACCTTCTCAATGAGCAGGGTTGCCAGGGGCTCAAAAACTTGCTGCACGGCGCCGCGCGGCTTTTCCACGACGTCGAGGGCGCCCAGGGCGATGGCGTTGAAGGCGCCGCCGGCGTCGCTGGGACGCACGTTGGCCGAGAGCACCAGGATCGGCGTGGGTCGGCGCGCCATGATCTCGCGCACGGCGCTGATGCCGTCCATCACCGGCATGACCACGTCGAGGATCACCAGGTCCGGCTTGCAGCGCAGCACCGCGTCCAGGGCCTCGCGCCCGTCGCGCGCCTCGG
>NZ_JAUVWH010000166.1 GCF_030604225.1 Geoalkalibacter sp. | reverse complement strand
CGCAGCTCGCCCAGTTCCTCGGGATGCAGACGCAGGGTCATGCGGCTGCCCTCGCCTTGCCCGCGCAGGCTCAAGCGCTCGACCACCTGGTTGAGCAGCTGGTTGTCGGGCAGCAGCGTGCCGTTGGCCAGGCGCAGCCCGGCCGGAACGGTCGGTTCCGCCGCGGGCGCGGCGGGCCGGGCGGCTTCCAGGGTAAAAGCCTGAGCGTTTTCCGTGGCCGGGTGGGTCGGCGGCGCAACCGTTTCAGCGGTGCTGTTGCGGTTGAGGAGCGAACCCAGATCGGATTGTCCCTGGCCGGATGCCGCGCTCTCCACGCGCGGTGCTTCACCGGCCTGGCCCTGGCCCGCGGCGGCCGGCGCCTCGAAACGCGCGGCCTCACCGGGACGCCCCGCCTCGACCTGCTGGGCGCGCGGCTGAATGAGCGCGGCAAAGCGCACATCCGTGGGGGACACGGCGGACAAGGCGGCGGGGAGCTGCCGCGAAGACGCCTCCAGCTTGCCTTGCTCTGGGGCTGCATCCGCGGTTTTACGGATTTCGCCCTCCTGAACGGGCCGGGACGGAACCGCTTCAGCGGCGGAGCGTTCCGCGACCGGCCGCTGTGGCCTGGGCAACCCTTCGTCCAGGGTTTCTTCCTGCGACGCGGGAAGGTCCGAAGCGACCAGCGGGGACTGTTCCGACGGAGAAAACTGCTGCGCCGTCACGGGTTGCTGCGCCGTCACGGGTTGCGGAGCGATCAGGGGTTGTTGCGCTTGCGGAGCGATCGCTTCGGCGACCGAAGCCGCGACCGGAGCAGGCACCTCCGCGTCCGGTTCCGGCGGGGCCGGGACGGGCACAGCCTGACCCGCGCCCAAGGCTTCGAGAAACGCGGCGAGGCCCTCGTTCTCGGCGCCCGGTTGAGCGCTGCCTTGGTCCACCTTAAGCATCAGGGGCAGATCGCCCTGGGCTTGAGCGCCGGCGAACAGTTGCAGCAGCTGGGCGAAATCCGTCGCGGTTCCCTTCCCCGCGCTCGCGGAGGCGGGAAGACCGGGCAACAGCTGGGTCATGTCAATCATGGGAGTTTGCATGTCGTTTCACCTCCTTTCCGCGAAAAATGGTCCTGCGTGAATCCGCCGGACGCCCTTACTGCGCCAGGCTGGAATAGGAAACGGTGAGGGCGGCGGCGACGTCCTGATCCATGCCGGCGAGAATACGGCCGGCGGATTTGGCGCGCATGCCTTCGAGAATGGCAACGGCGAGATCCTTGTCGAGGTTGGCGATGATGCCCGCGGCGATGTTGGGATCCATTTTTTCGTACATCTTGCTCAGTTCCTGGGCCTTCTGGATTTCCGCCGCGTCCTTCCGCGCCAGCATGGCGGCCAGCTCCTCGCGGCGCTCGCGCAGCTCCTCGATTTTCTTATCGACCTCGGCCTGCAGAGTCTTTAGCTCCATTTCGCGCAGCTCCAGAACCTGTTCCTTTTCCGTCAGGGCGCGGCGCTGCTCCTGGAGCTCGGTGAGAATGCGGCGCTCCTCCACCGAGGCGGCCCGGGCGGCCAGGGGCGCCAGCACCAGCAGGGCGACCAGCAATGACGACACAACGCTTTTCATGGCCTATCTCCGGTGAAATTGCACGGCGACCTCGTCGAGCACGATGCCTTCGCGCCGCTTGAGCTCCTGCTGAAATTCCTCATCGTTTTTTTCCTTGAGCTTTTCCAGCAGCTTTTTCTCGCGGCTGGCCTCGGTGAGGCCCTGGCGCTTGCGGACGATCTGCTGCCGCAGGCGCTCCATGGCATCCAGCAGGCGCGCCACCGTCTCGACCTTGTGGCTGATGCGGTTCTGGAACAACAGCATCTCGGCGCAGCCGATGCCGGCCCGCTGACGCTGTTCGTAGTCGCGGTAGAGCTGCTCCAGCTCCTGCTCCTCGGCGGTGAGCCGTCCCAGCAACTCGGCTTCCTGCTGGAGACTGCGCGCCAGTTCCTGCTTGGCCTGGTCCTCAAGGATCTGGCGATAATTCAAGACGGGTTGCAGCTTGAACTGGTTTTTCATGACTCAGCCTTTCAGCGGTTCAAGCAAATCCGTGAAGCAACCACCTCAACGCAACTCCTTGCGCCGGTCGAGCACCAGACCTTCCATGCTTTTCAGCGTGGTTTCCAGATCGACCTTGTCCTCCATGCCCTGGCGCAGGAACTCGTTGACCGCGTCGATGCGGGTCAGGGTGTAGTCGATCTTGGCGTTGCTGCCCTTGGCGTAGGCGCCGATGTTGACGAGATCCTCGGCTTCCTTGTAGGTGGCGAGAATCTCGCGCACCTGGCCGGCGAAGCGCTGGTGCTCGGGGGACACGATGTCGCGCATGACGCGGCTCGCCGAGGCGAGGATGTCGATGCAGGGATAGTGGTTTTTCGCCGCCAGGGCGCGGGAGAGCACGATGTGGCCGTCGAGGATGGAGCGCACCGCGTCGGCGATGGGCTCGTTCATGTCGTCGCCCTCGACCAGCACCGTGTAGAGGCCGGTGATGCTGCCCTGGCCGCGAAAGGAACCGGCGCGTTCGAGGAGCTTGGGCAGGGTGGCGAACACCGACGGCGTGTAGCCCTTGGTGGTGGGCGGCTCGCCGATGGCGAGACCCACTTCGCGCATGGCCATGGCGAAGCGCGTCACCGAATCCATCATCAGCAGCACGTTGGCGCCCTGGGCGCAGAAATACTCGGCGACGGTGGTGGCGACGAAGGCGCCGCGCATGCGCAAGAGCGGCGACTGATCCGAGGTGGCGACCACCACCACGGAGCGCGCCAGGCCCTCGGGCCCCAGGTCGCGTTCCATGAATTCCATGACCTCGCGGCCGCGCTCGCCGATCAGAGCGATGACGTTGACATCGGCGCGGGCGTGCTTGGCCATCATGCCGAGCAGCACGCTCTTGCCCACCCCGGAGCCGGCCATGATGCCCATGCGCTGGCCGAGGCCGCTGGTGAGCAGGCCGTTGATGGCGCGCACGCCGAGATCGAGGGGCTCTTCGATTTTCTTGCGCTGCAGGGGGCCGGGCGGCAGGGCGTAGAGGGGCATTTCCTGCCCGCCGGTAAGAGCCGGCCCCTCGTCGAGGGGCTCGCCCATGGCGCCGATGACCCGTCCGAGCAGGCCGTCATGCACCGCCAGGGTGGCGCTGGAGCGGCGCACCCGGATCAGGCTGCCGGGCCCCAGGCCGCGCAATTCGCCCAGGGGCATGAGCAGCGCCTGGGAGTCGCGAAAGCCCACCACCTCGGCGGGCACCGGCGCGCCGCCGCCCAGGGGCGTGATGTCGCACAGGGTGCCGACGGAGGCTTCCGGGCAGTAGCCCTCGACGATGAGGCCGACGATGCGCGTCACCTTGCCCAGCACGCGCAGGGCGGGACCCGCACGGAGGCTCTCCAGCAAGGCCTCCATCAGCCGCCCCCGAGGTGCTCGAGCAGGCGTTGCCGGATGTCGGCAAGTTGACTTTCGATGGTCGCGTCCACTTGGCCGAGGCTCGATTCGACCACGCAGCCGCCGCGGGAAATGCTCTCGTCGGCCTCGATGCGAATGTTGCCGTGGCCGCTCTGACCGGCGAGAAACAGGGGCTTGTGCTCCATGACCACCGCCAGGTCGGCGGGATGGACGCGGATCTGGTACTCATCGGCCTTGAGCACGTGCTGCATGGCGCGGGCCAGGGTGTCTTGAATGAACTCGGGGCGCACGGCGATCTCGGCGCCGATGACCTGCTCGGCGACCGCCATCACCAGGCGCACCATGTCCTCGGCGCTGTTTTTCAGCAAGCTCGCCCGCAGGCGGCTGATGTCCCCCAGGGCTTGGCTCAGGGCATCGGCGGCGCTCACCAGCTGCCCGGCGCCGTCCTCCATGGCCTGCCGGCGCCCCTCGCGCTGGGCTTCGGCCAACTGTTCGCGGGTCGCTCCGGCGTTGGCCGGGGCGACGGCGCGCGCACTCTCGATCACCGG
Source organism: Geoalkalibacter sp. (assembly GCF_030604225.1). Lineage (GTDB taxonomy): Bacteria > Desulfobacterota > Desulfuromonadia > Desulfuromonadales > Geoalkalibacteraceae > Geoalkalibacter. The sequence continues at coordinate 1,550 of NZ_JAUVWH010000166.1, read as the reverse complement.
CGCGGCGGCGGTGAGCTCTTCGGCGACGAAAATGCCCAGCCCACCGGCGCCTTCGAGCTCACCCGCGGCGTCGAAGTCGAGGAAGCGCAGGGTCTTGAGCCCCACCGGCTCACTCAAACGCAGCACCCTAGACAAGAGCATCCTCCCCGCCGCGGCCCGGAATCACCAGCTGACCTTCCTCCTCGAGCTTGAGGGCAACCTGCAAAATCATCTGCTGCATGGCCTCCACCTCGGAGACCCGCACCGGCCCCATGGCCTCCAGGTCTTCCTGGATCATCTCGGCGGCGCGCTGGGAGATGTTGCCGAAGATCTTGGTCTTGATCTCCTCGGACGCCGACTTGAGGGCCAGGGTCAGGGTGTCGTTGTTAATCTCGCGCAGCACCATCTGCAGCGAGCGGTTGTCGAGCTTGACCAGGTCGTCGAAGGTGAACATCTTCTTGCGGATGGCTTCGGCCATCTCCGGGTCGGTGGCCTCCAGGGAGGCGAGAATGGCCCGGTCGCCGCCCTTGTCGAGGCGCCCGAGAATCTCCACCACCTTGTCGATGCCGCCCACCTGTTTCTGCTCCTTGCTCACCACCACGCCGATCTCGCGCTGCAGGGCGTCCTCGATCTGGGCGATGACCTCGGGCGAGACCCGGTCGATCTTGGCCACGCGGTACATGACGTCGGCCTGGAGTTCCTCCGGCAGATAGGAGACGATGCGGCCGGCGTGGTCCGACTTCTGGGTGGAGAGAATCAGGGCGATGGTCTGGGGGTGCTCGCTTTCCAGCAAACTACCCACCATGCGCGGCTGCATCATGGAGATGGTTTCCAGGGGGCGGCCCTCGGTGCCGCTGGCCACCTGTTCGAGAAGATGCTCGGCGCGGTCCTCGTCGCCGCTGCCGGCGATGGCGCGGCGCACGAAGTCGTTGCCGTTGACAAACAGGCCGACGCTCTTGTTCTGGATCTGGCGGCACTCGTTGAGCACCTCGCGGGCGATGTCGGCGGGCACATGATCGATGGACATCATGCAGCGGCTGATCATGCGCACCTCGAGATCATCGAGTTCAGCGAAAATCTGGGCCGAGGCCTCCTCGCCCAGGCACAAGAGCAGGATGGCCGCTTTTTCAACACCGGAAAGTTTGGAATATTGCATGGGAATCGCCTAGGTCCTCAGCTTTCCTTGAGCCAGGTCTTGATCACCTGGGCCGGTGTCGCCTGGCCGCCCAGCACCTCGTTGCGGATCTGCGCCAGGGGATCCCTGGGTCCGGGCAGCATGCCGGTCTGGCTCATCTCCGATTCCAGCTCCTGCACCGTCTTGTAGTGCTCGACCAGCTTGGCCTCGCTCTTGATGGTGCGCACCATGGGCCGCACCAGCATGAAGTAGACCAGCGCCGCGCCGAGGGCGAGCAGGGCATACTTGATCAGCGGCCAGAACTGCCAAAACAGATCCACGGGGCTCGATTCCACCCCGGGAAGATCGGCCAGGCCGTTCTCGAAGGGCATGGACACCACCTTGATCTGGTCGCCGCGGTTGCGGTCGAGGCCCAGGGCGCCGGCCACCATGTTCT
>NZ_JAUVWH010000191.1 GCF_030604225.1 Geoalkalibacter sp. | reverse complement strand
CCTTTGATGAAGGTTCGACGGTTCAGCGGGCAGAGGGAGCTCTGCTCCTGAAATTCGGACGACTGCATCTCGGGTATTCTCCTCGGTAGTCAAAGATAGGCCGGATAAGGGCTTTTTAAACATTCCGACCGATAACATGAGCAAGGTTTATACCACAGGCTTTAAGCTCAAGAAAACCCTTTTTGCAAACGCAAGAAATCACTTAGATATTCTGGCTGAGCACGGATTTTGTCAGCGCCGGCAGCCGGGGAGCGCGCCAGAATCCCGACAGGTCGACCGGCCATATCCCCGACGGGGAGTGCCCCTTAGCGTCGGCCGGGGCGCAGCGCGACGCGCCAGACCCCACGAACAGGGCCTTATCGGCTAGCAGCTTCGCGACGCCTGAGCAAGGCGGCCTGGATTTCCTCGACGCAGGCATAAGGGATGGGCAGCACCCCGCGACACCAGCCGATGCGCCCCTCATCGCCGGCAAAGCCATGATAGTCCGACCCGCCGGTGACGATCAGGTTGCGGCGTCGCGCAAGGCTGATGAGATAATCGACCTCGTCGCGGTTCGCCCCGCCGTGGTAGGCCTCCAATCCGTCAAGACCAAAGCTGGCGAGCACATCGATCAGGTTCTCCAACCGGCGCCGCTCGGGAGTGATCAGGGACGGATGAGCCAGCACCGCCACCCCCCCGGCGCGATGCACCAGGTCAATGGCCTGGTCGGCGGGAAAGAAGCGTTTTTCCACGTTGCAGGGGATGAGATAGCGTTGAAAGGCCTCGGCAGTGTCGGTCACATAGCCTTTTTCCAGCAGGGCCTGGGCGATGTGCGGACGTCCGAGGGTGCCGTCCGCAAGGTCCAGAACCCGAGCGAAATCGAGGGGCGCGCGCTTTTCGCTCGCCAGGCGCCGGTTGACCCGCCCCACGATAAGCTCGTTGCGGCGCAGGCGAAAATCGCGAAAATCCGCCAACTCGCGACCCAATTCGGGGTGCTCGGGGTCAAAGCCATACCCCAGGATGTGCAGGTCGTCAAAATTGCGCCAGCGGCTGGAAAGCTCCACGCCGCTGACCAGTCGGATGCCCAGGGGTTCGGCCACGACGCGGGCCGGCGCGATGCCGTCGAGATTATCATGATCGCAAATCGCCAGGGCGACCACGCCCTGCTCCGCGGCCAGGCGCACCAGGGACTCGGGGGTATGCACGCCATCCGAATAGCTGGTGTGCAGATGCAAATCGACCAAGCTGTTGTTTGTCACTGGTAGTTTGTCCTCTGTCCGTGGCGTGCTCGTCCTGGCCCGTCCTTGGTGGTCCGTGCGCCATTTGCATGCAAAGGTTTCGATCCTAGCACAAAGGCCCGCCCCAAGGAAAACCCATCCAGGCATTTCTTGACCGGGTCGCCGATTGGGGTTAAATTCTGAAGCCATCAATTCAAAGACGATCCCTTTGACTGTCCCGCGGGAGTCCCATGTCGGCCCTTCTGGCGATACGCAACCTCAAAACCTACTTTTTCACCTCCTCGGGCATCGTCAAGGCCATTCGCGGCGTCGATCTCGACCTGCCGCCACGCCAAACCCTGGCCCTGGTGGGCGAATCGGGTTGCGGCAAATCCATGACCGCCCTCTCCATTCTGCGCCTGGTCCCCTCGCCGGGCCGCATCGTCGAGGGCGAGATTCTCTTTCACGGCGAGGATCTTCTGCGCCTGCCCCTTGCGGAAATGCGCCGCGTGCGCGGCAACCGCATCTCGATGATCTTCCAGGAACCCATGACGTCCCTCAACCCGGTTTTCCGCATCGGCGAGCAGATCGGCGAGGTGTTGCGCCTGCACAAGGGTCTGGAACGCCGCGCGGCCCTGGATGCCGCGGCCGACCTGCTGCACCGGGTGGGTATCGCCGCGCCGCGCCAGCGGCTGTTCGATTATCCCCACAACCTCTCCGGCGGCATGCGCCAGCGGGTGATGATCGCCATGGCCCTGGCCTGCGATCCGCAACTGCTCATCGCCGACGAGCCGACCACCGCCCTGGATGTCACCATCCAGGCCCAGATCATGGAACTGCTGCGCGGCTTAAAGGAAGAGCGCCAGATGGCGACCCTGCTCATCACTCACGATCTGGGCATCGTCGCCCAGGCCGCCGACCAGGTGGCCATCATGTATGCCGGGCTGGTGATGGAGCGCGCCGAGGTGGCCAGGGTTTACGCCGACCCCCGCCATCCCTACACCCAAGGGCTGCTGGCCTGCGTGCCGCGCCTGGGCGAAAAGAAGACGCGCCTGGCGCCCATCGGCGGCCAGGTGCCCGACCCGCGCAAGCAGTCCGAGGGCTGTCCCTTTCTCGAGCGCTGCCCGGTGGCCTTCGCTCCCTGCCGCGGCGAACTGCCGCCCTTGCGCGAGGTGGCTCCCGGCCATCAGGTTCGCTGCTGGAGGTCCGCATGAACCGGGACGCGACGCCCCTGCTCGAAGTACGCAACCTGCGCAAATCCTTCTGGATCAAGACCTCGCCCCTGCGGGGCCGACGCGAGGAACTCAAGGCGGTCAACGGCGTCTCCTTCCAGTTACGGCCGGGTCGAACCCTGGGCCTGGTGGGCGAATCGGGCTGCGGCAAATCGACCACCGGCAAGCTCATCATGAAGCTGCTCGCCGCCGACGCCGGCGAGATTCTGTTCGAGGGACGCGACCTGGTGCCCCTGTCGTCCGCGCAGGTTCGGCCGCTGCGTCGCCGGATGCAGATGGTGTTTCAAGACCCCTATTCCTCCCTCAATCCGCGCATGCGCGTGGGCGACATCATCGGCGAACCCCTGCGCATCCACGGCCTGGCAATCGGCACCATCGAGGAGAGCGTGACCGAGCTTCTCGAACGCGTCGGCCTGGGCGCCGACCATGCCCGCCGCTATCCCCATGAATTTTCCGGCGGGCAACGCCAGCGGATCGGCATCGCACGCGCCCTGGCGCTCAGGCCGAGCCTGGTGGTGGCCGATGAACCCGTGTCGGCCCTCGATCTCTCCGTCCAGGCCCAGGTGGTGAACCTGCTGCAAGACCTGCAACGCGAATTCGACCTCACCTATCTGTTCATCGCCCACGACCTCTCCCTCATCGAGCACATCAGCGACGAGGTGGCGGTCATGTACCTCGGCGCCATCGTCGAGCAGGCCGATGCCGGGGATCTCTACCTGCGGCCGCGCCATCCCTACACCGAGGCGCTGCTCAACGCCGTGCCGGTTCCCGACCCGACCCGGCGCAAAAGCTACACCCCCCTCAAGGGCGAGGTGCCCTCCCCCCTGGCGCCGCCGGGCGGCTGCACCTTCCATCCACGCTGCCCCTATGCCCGCGAAATCTGCGCCATCGAGGCGCCGGCACTACTGGAAAAACAGTCGGGGCATTTCGCCGCCTGCCACTTCAGCGACGAGGTGGGACGCTTCCGCACCCGTTGATCCAGTCCCTCGCTCATCCCTCGCCCAGGATTCTTGACAACCATTGCGCGCCTCGGCAGAATGGGCCGATTGTGCCGCGGCCGGCACGCATCGCCACCAGCCGGGGAGTATGTCATGGGACCCATCGAAACCGTTCGGGAGCGCTGTCGCAAGTGCTATTCCTGCGTGCGCAACTGCCCGGTCAAGGCGATCAAGGTCGGTCCCGACTGGGCGGAGGTTATCCACGCCCGCTGCATCGGTTGCGGCAAATGCCTCAAGGCCTGCTCCCAAAAGGCCAAGGTGATCGCCGACTGCATCGAGGGCACCCAGCGCTTCCTGCGCGGCGGCGCTGACGTCATCGCCGTGCTGGGCTGCTCCTACGCGGCCTTTTTCAACGACCT
>NZ_JAUVWH010000079.1 GCF_030604225.1 Geoalkalibacter sp. | reverse complement strand
TGCACCTGCGCCTGGAGCATTGGTACGACCTGACGGATCGCTACCGTAAACAACTCTTCGAACTGGAGCGCGACGAATATCTGGAGATCAAGGTGAGGGAGCACGAAAACCAGCGGCGTCTGCAACGTGAATCCAGGGTACCCTTCCTGTAAGACAGGGCGAGGCAATCAGGCCGGGAGCCTCAGGGGCAGGGTAAAGAGAAAGCGACTTCCCTTGCCGGCGGCGCTTTGAACGGAAATATGGCCGCCCATCAGTTCCACCAGCCCCTTGGAAATGGCCAGGCCCAGCCCGGAGCCGCCATAGCGGCGGGTCAAGGAGCTGTCCACCTGACTGAACCTCTCGAAAAGCCGCGAGTGCTTCTCCGGCGGAATGCCGATGCCGGTGTCCGTGACGCTGAACTCAAGAATCTCCCCCGCCGAGCGCACGCCCACGCGAATCTCTCCGGCATGGGTGAACTTGACGGCATTGCCCACCAGGTTGACCAGGATCTGTCCCAATCTTTTGGGATCGCCGATCACCCGTTCGGCAACCTCCGCGGCCACCTCGGTTTCCAGCACTAGGTTTTTTTCCTGGGCGGCCAGGGCAAAAATCCGCACGACCTCGTCCACGCAGGCGCGAAGATCAAAGGCGACGGCTTCGATATTGATTTTGCGCGCCTCGATGCGGGAAAAATCGAGGATATCGTCGACCAGGGTCAGTAGGCGCAGGGCCGCGCTATCGGCCATTTCCAACAATTGGCGATGTTCAGGACTCTGGTCGATCTCCATCAGGTGCTGGATGGCTCCCATGAAGATGGTCATGGGCGTGCGGATCTCGTGGCTCATGGTGACCAGAAACTCGCTTTTGGCCCGACTTGCGTCTTCGGCGGCTTCACGCGCGGATTTCAGCCCCTCTTCGAGATCCTTCTGGGCGCTGATGTCCGTGCAGGTGCCGATCCAACGCTCGATTTTGGCGGAGGCCCCGCGTCTGGGAACGCCACGCGACAGAAACCAGCGATATGTTCCGTCGCGTCCCTTGATCCGGTACTGCACCTCGTAAACAGCTCCCTTGGTGACGGCCTCCGTCCAACAGTCCTGGGTGCGGACCACGTCCTCGGGATGGAGGGCGCTCAGCCAGCCGAGGTTTTTCGCTTCCTCGAAGCTTTGCCCGGTGTACTCGAACCAGCGGGAATTGAAATAATCGGCGCGTCCATGAATATCCGAAGCCCACACCAGTTGCGGCATGGCTTCGCTGAGAACGCGGAACTCTTCTTCGCTTTCACGCTTGTCCTGCTCGGCCTGCTTGCGCTTGCTGATGTCCTCGCTGAAGACCATGATGCCGCCGATGGCGCCGGAAGCTTCACGCCAGGGCTGGACCTGCCAACGCAGCCATTGGATGGAACCATCGGCGCGCGTGAAGGCTTCCTCCTCGGCGGCCACTTCCTCCCCGGCCAGCCCGCGGCGATGGATGGCCTTCCAGGCATCGCCGATTTCAGGAAAAATTTCGTAGTGCGAGAGGCCGTGCAGAGCGCGTTCGCCAAGGCCGTAATCGGTTCGCCAGCGACGACTGGCGCTGAGATAGCGCATGTCATGATCGAACATGGCGATGGCGACCGGCGCCTGCTCGACGAAGAGCAGCAGCCGCTGTTCCTTGTCCGAGACCTTCAAGTCTGGAGCCCGGCCCTCCTCCATGTTCCGATCCTCACTCCCGGCCGGCGGGGGACACTCCGCAACTGCCGTCGCAAAAGGGCTGATCGCCGCTCAGACCGCAGCCGCAGAGGTAGACTTTCTGGCGTTTCTTGAGGGTGAAGGCAAGGGGCAAGCGGCCGGAACCCCCATGGGATTCATCGCAGAAGGGCAGATTTTGTGATTTTCCGCAGGTGCAGCGGAAATAGGTACCGGCTTCGAGGGTCAGGCCGATGGGCATGCCCTCGGGTGTTTGCGGTTTGCTCATGACCACCTCCCGTGATTCATCTCAACTCAGATTGTAACCGCTTCCGCGAGGAATAACAGGCGAGGAGACGCTGCCGGCGCAAAGCCCGAACCATGCATCAGGGAGGCGGTCCCTGGGGAGGAAGCCATTTTTCAAGAATTTTTTCCAAACCTCGCGCGTCGATGGGTTTGGTGAGATAATCGTTCATGCCCGCGTCGAGGCAGCGCCGGCGGTCTTGCTCCAGGGCGTGGGCGGTCAGGGCCACGACCGGAATCCGGGGGTTGCGGACTCCTGATTCTGGCCGGCGAATTTCACGGGTTGCTTCATAGCCGTCCATTTCGGGCATGCAGACATCCATGAACACCAGATCGTAAGGCCGCTCTTCCAGGGCCCTGAGCGCCTCGGCACCGTTGGCCACGGCATCCACCCGCATCCCCATTTTTTCCAGCAGCCGCACCACCACCAACTGGTTGATGCTGTTGTCCTCGGCCAGCAGAATCCGGGCATTGGCGGTGAAGGCGCTGGCCCCCGGCGGCCTGGAGATCAGCTCCGCCGCCGCGGCGCCCGACGCCCGCGCCGCCTTGCCCAGGCGCACCGTGAACCAGAAGTGCGCGCCCGCGCCCGCGTCGCTCTCGACGCCGATTTGGCCTCCCATCATTTCCGCGAGCTGCTTGCAGATCGCCAGCCCTAGGCCTGAGCCACCGTATTTGCGCGTCGTCGACGCATCGACCTGGGAAAAAGCCTGAAACAGCTTCTCCTGGCGCTCGCGCGCAATGCCGATGCCCGTGTCCCGCACGGAGAATTTCAGCACCACCTGCGCGGGCAGTTCCTCGACAAGATCGACTCGCACCGCAACTTGCCCTTGGGCGGTGAATTTGATGGCGTTATCGGCCAGGTTGACGAGAATCTGGCGCAGGCGCCCGGAATCGCCGTGCAGCAAGCGGGGCACGGCGGGAGCGACAGTGCATTGGAAGGTCAACCCCTTGCTCTGGGCCTGAAGCCCGACCAGTGCGGAGAAATCGTCGAGGAACGCGTCCAAGTCGAAATCGAGGACTTCCAGATCCAGCTTGCCCGCCTCGATCTTGGAAAAATCCAGGATGCCGTTGATCAGGCCCAGCAGGGATTCGGCACTCTTGCGCACGACCTCGGCGTACTGGCGCTGCTCCTCATTGAGCGGCGAATCGAGGAGCAGGCCCGCCATGCCGATCACCCCGTTCATGGGCGTGCGGATTTCATGGCTGATCGTGGCGAGAAATTCACTCTTGGCCGCATTGGCCCGCTCGGCCTCCCGCGTCAGGTTGCGCGCATGCTCCATGGCCGCTTCCAGCCGCGCGTTGGCGGCCTGAAGCTCCTCCACCGCCAGGCGTCGCTCGGCAATCTCCGCGCGCAGCTCCCCGGTACGCCGGCGCACGGTTTTGCGCAGGGTGCGCGACCAGAGCAGCGCGCCGAACAGCAAAAGCAGCAAGGGTCCGAGGATCCACGCCAGAATGACCAGCACATCGCGAAGCACAAGCTCGGGTTCTTCATAAATGCCCAGCCAGGCCGCGTAAATTTGGCGATATTCACCGGTGGCGCGCAGGTTGGCCAGACCCTCGGAAAAAAGCGCCAACAGCCATTCGCTGTTTTTCGGCACGGCGTAGCAGTATTCGGGCGAGCGCACCGAATGGTCCGACACCCGCAGGTTGCGCCAGCCGTGCTTTTCGATCCAAAAATGTGCGGGCACCTTGGCGACCAGCGCGCAGTCAGCCTCACCGGCGGCCAGCAGGCGCAGGGCCTCTTCCTGGGACGCCACCGGACGCAGTTGATGGGCGAAACCCATTTCCAGGGCGACATCATGCATGATGTCGCCTTCTAACACCAGGATGGCGCGCCCGGCCAGCTCGTTCAGGCCGCGCGGCATGGGCGTATCAGCGCGCACCACGATGGCATGATTGACGATGGAATGCGGCGGGGAGAAATCGAATTCCTCCTCGCGCATCGGCGAGTGGAACATGCCCTGCACCACGTCGATCTCGTTGCGGGCCAGGGCCTTGCGGATTTCATTCCACGGCCCCAGGCGAATGGTCACATCCAGCCCTAGCTGCCGGGCGATCGCCCGGGTCAGATCGACGTTGAATCCGGCGGGTTGACCGTTTTGATCGAGATATTCGAAGGGGGGGTAGTCACTGTCGCCGCCGACGACGATACGCCTGCGCTGGTTTTGGCGGCTTTCGATGGGGGCGATCCACTTGGCGTAGAGGCGCTGCAAGGTACCGTCGGCAATAACGATGGACAGGCCCTCGTTGAGTATCCCCAAAAGTTCCCGGTCACCGGCGCGCACGGCAAAACAGAAGGCCTGGGAAAAATCCTCCAGCGGGGGCCCCACCACCCGCAGATTGTTCAGCCCCAGTTGCCCGATCAGTTGCAAGGCCACCATTTTCTGCGCCACCACGGCGTCATGGCGACCGGCGGAGAGTTCGCGCAGGGCGTCATCGAAACCGCGGGTCGTATGGATGCTGGTCCCGGCAAGGTTGATACGGCGCAGGAATTCCTCGGCGTTATCGCCGCGCATGACCGCGACCTGGCGCCCCGCCAGATCAGCCAGGGAACTGATTTCCGTCGTGTCCTCGCGCACGACGATGGTTCCGTTCAGGGTGATGTAGGGCACGGTGAAATCGAAGATCGCCTCGCGCTCGGGAGTGCGCCCGACCAACGGCAACACCTGCACCTCGCCATCGGCCAGGGACTGCTTGACCTCGCTCCAGGGGCCGAGCCTGAATGTCACCTCGCGCCCCATGGCCTTGAGGGCGGCCCGCAGCAGTTCCACCGAAAAGCCATCGGCCTGCCCGTCTTGGGATACCAGGCAAAAGGGCGGAAAGTCGTACTCGCTGCCCGCCAGAATCACCGGCGCGGCAGAAGGATCGAGAGGTTCTGTGCGCGCCCCCTCGGCCGGGACGGCACAGGACCAAAGCAGGAAAATCCCAGCCAACACCGTCAAGAGGATCGTGGACCCTCGCATTCGCGCAGCTGATTTTTTAAGGGGGAGAGAAGCCGTCATGAAAAAACCTTTGATCGACGGGCCACAAGGTTGATTCAGCACCTAAGGCCGGCAATGAAAGGTCAAGTATACCGGGAGCATTAATAATTTTAAAGAAAATTATCGCTTCAGACCAACCGGCCGCGCGGCAACCGCAGGGAGATGGCCCCGGCAAGCAGGACAAAGGCCGCCGACACCCAAAGACAGCCGACCAACCCGGCCCATTGGAAGACCACCCCGGAGAGCAGGGTGCCGACCAAGCGCCCAGCGGCGTTGGCCATGTAGTAGAAGCCGACGTTGAGGGCCGCGTGATCGGCTTCGCTGTAGGCGAGGATCAAGTAACTGTGCACCGAGGAATTGACGGCGAAAATCACACCGAATAGGGCGAGCCCGGTCACCACGGTGAGCCAGGGCGAAACATCGGCCGCGACTCCCAGGGCGATCAGGGCGGTCAGGGCGGCGAGGGCAAAGGCTCCAGCGCCGGCGCTGCCGCCGCGCGGCGTGCCGCCACCGAGGAAGGATTTGAGCAGCACCGGCGCCAGGGTCTGCACCCCGCCGTAGCCGATCACCCACAGCGCCAAAAACCCACCGACCTGGGCCTTGCCCCAGCCGAGACTCACGGACAGATACACCGGCAGTGCGACCACGAACCAGATGTCCCGGGAGCCGAACAGAAACAGTCGCGCCGCCGAGAGCAGATTGACGTCGCGGCTCTTGGAGAGGATCGCGGTGAATTTGGTCTTTTTTTTCGCCATGCCGATGGTGCCGGGCAGGGAGAGGATGGTCGCCAGCAGGACCAGTGCCAGTCCGCCGGCCATGAGCAGCAGCGCGGCGCGAAAGCCGACGGTGGCGAGCAGCAGCCCGCCGAGGAAAAAGCCTGCTCCTTTCAGAGCGTTCTTCGAGCCGGTCAGAATCGCCACCCACCTGAACAGGGCGCTGTCCGCCTCCGGGGGCACCAGCACCTTGATGGCGCTTTTGCTGCTCATCTTGGTGAGATCCTTGGCGATGCCCGACAAGGCTTGCAGCCCCATGACGTAAGCCACGGAAAAGGCGACCGACCAACCCGGATCGAGCAGCGCCAGCAGGCCCAGGGCCGCAATTTGCAGGGCCAACCCGGCGAACAGGGTGACCTTGAGTCCCATATGCGAGCCGATCCAGCCGCCGATCAGGTTGGTGAGGATGCCGAAGAACTCGTAGAACAAAAACAAAAAGGCGATCTGCACCGGTGAGTAGCCGAGCTGATGAAAGTGCAGCAGCACCAGCATGCGCAAGGCGCCGTCCGTGAGGGTGAAGCCCCAGTAGGCACCGGTCACCAGGGCATAGTTGCGCAGCTCACTCATGACAGGCTCAGGGCCACTTTGCGGCACAGCTCCATCATGCGATGCACATAACCCATCTCGTTGTCGTACCAGGCGTACACCTTGAGCTGGGTGCCGTCGACCACCATCGTCGAGAGCGCATCGACAATGGCCGAACGCGGATCGCCCTTGAAATCGATGGACACCAGGGGCCGCTCCTCGATGCCGAGAATCCCCTTGAGATAGGAATCCGCCGCCTCATGGAAGAGTTGGTTGACCTCGGCGGCGCTGACCGGCCGTGTCATTTCGAAGACCGCGTCGGTGAGCGAGCCGGTGAGCAACGGCACGCGCACCGCGTGGCCGTTGAGCTTGCCCTTGAGCTCCGGATAGATCAGGGTGATGGCGGTGGCGCTGCCGGTGGTGGTGGGAATCAGCGACAGCCCCGCCGCCCGCGCCCGGCGCAGATCCTTGTGCGGCGCATCGACGATCACCTGGGTGTTGGTGGCGTCATGAATGGTGGTGATGATGCCGTGCTCGATGCCGATTTTTTCGTGCAGCACCTTGACCAAGGGCGCCAGGCAGTTGGTGGTGCAACTGGCGGCGGTCAACAGATGGTGGGTTTGCGGATCGTAGAGGTGGTCATTGACCCCCATGACGACGTTCAACGCCCCTTGCTTGACCGGTGCGGCGACAATCACCTTCCTGACGCCGCGGTTGAAATAGGGATCAAGCAGGGCCGTGGTGCGAAACTTGCCGGATGCCTCGATGACGATATCCACGCCCAACTCATCCCAGGGCACCTCGCCGGGGCTTTTGTGCTCGGTGAAGCCGATCCGCCGGCCGTCGACGCTCAGGGACGCTCCATCCTCCCTGATGCCTCGTGACCAGCGGCCGTGCACCGAATCAAATTCCAGCAGATGCGCGGCGCAGGCCGTCCCGCCCTTGACCTCGTTGATGTGCACGATCTCAATTTCCGGCCAATCCCAGGCCGCGCGCAAGGCCAGACGGCCCATGCGGCCAAAACCGTTGATACCGATGCGAATGCTCATGGTTGTTCTCCGAGAATCCCGATTCGCCGCTAGAGGGCGACCATTTCGCCAAGACAATATCCGCATAGGCGGATATTGTCAACCGGTCTCGGGACGAGTAAATGATTCCCCACTCTGCATTCATTGCCTTTCTGCTCAAATCACAGCAGACCAGATACGCGGCGCCGCGCATTCATGGCTGCCGGTGTAATGCAAAACACCGGCGAGGTCCCTCCCCTCAAAGATGCCGGGTATCGCTCGGCGGTGAACGCCAGTTGTCGTTGCGCCCGTCGATGAACATCACGGGCGCGTTGACCAATTCCTCGACCGGCGCATTCTCCAGGCAGTTGACGTTGACGGCGTAGGTTTTGCCGCCGAGCTCAGGCGCCTCGCCCCAGCCGAAGGAATGCACGCCGCAGCGCTTGCAGAACAGATGATGGAGGTGCTTGGCGCCGAACTGGTAATCGCCAAGTTCGCTCTCGCCCGCCAGCAGGCGAAAGCCCTCGGGCTTGACGAAGGCCAGCCAGTTGCGCACCTTGGTGCAAATCGAACAATTGCACTTGAGGGTTCCGGCGCTCAGATCCAGGTCCGCTTCATAACGGACCGCACCGCAATGACAGCCGCCGACATAGGTCTTTTTCATGGGTGATGCTCCCGCACAGGAAAGGTTGCCGAAGATTTCCTTGCCGCTCCTGATCTTTTTCCATTATACAAGGAACACTCTTCCGCAAGGACAATCGCCATGGCCCTACCCTCCACCATCCATCGCGCCGTCGTTCAGCTCTCCGACGTGGACCGCGGCGTTTACGAAACCCTGCAGGCCACCCTGGCCCGCCATCCCTCGGAAACCGCCCAGCGCCTGGTGCTGCGCCTGCTGGCCTATGCCCTCTGCTATGAGCCGGATTTAAGTTTTACCAAGGGGATCTGCGCCGGGGACGAGCCCGATCTGTGGAGCAAGGAGCCGGACGGCCGGGTGCGGCTCTGGATCGAGGTGGGCACGCCCGAGCCCGAGCGGTTGCTCAAGGCCGCGCGCCATGCCGCGCGCGTGGTGCTGCTGGCCGCCGCGCCCAGCCGCTTTCGCTGGGACGCGATTTATCGCGACAAGCTGGCCGGTGCGACCAATATCCAGGTCATCGGTGTCGACTACGTTTTCGTCGGCAAGCTGGCCGAGGGCCTTGAACGAACCCTCTCCTGGGAACTGACCATCAGCGACGCCACCCTGTATCTGACCAGCGCCGGGCAGAGCGTTGAAACTTCCCTGGAGATTCTGGTCGGCGGCGCGGCCTGACCAAAAAAATCAGCGCCGCCCTTTCCATGGTTGCCGCCCTCGAATTTGCCCTATCCAGCCGGGGATGTTAGACTGAGTGGGCTATGCATTGCCCCTCTTCCTCATCAAGCGACGGCCTCTACGTCGCCCTGCTGAGCATTCACGGCCTGATCCGCGGCAAGAATTTGGAGCTGGGCCGTGACGCCGACACCGGCGGCCAGACGCTATACGTGGTGGAACTGGCCCAGGCGCTAGCGTCGCTGCCCCAGGTGCGCAGGGTCGACCTAATCACCCGCAAGGTGGAGGATGCCGCAGTCGACGCCGATTACGCCGAGAGCGTCGAGGTGCTCTCCAAGCGGCTGCGCATTGTTCGCATCCAGGGCGGCCCCTCCGGCTACATCCCCAAGGAACAGCTTTGGGACCACCTCGATGGTTTTGCCGACAACCTCGTTACCTGGTTTCAGCGGCAAAACAAATTTCCCGACCTGCTCCACAGCCACTACGCCGACGCAGGCTATGTGGGTTCGCGTCTCGCCAGCATGCTCGGCCTGCCGTTGATCCACACCGGCCATTCCCTCGGTCGGGTCAAACGCAGCCGGTTTTTGGCCGGCGGTTTAAGCACCGAGCAAATCGAGGCCCGCTTCAATATAAGCAGGCGCATCGAGGCGGAGGAATTGACCCTGGCCACCGCCCAGCGGATCATCACCAGCACGTCCCAGGAGATCCAGGAGCAGTACGCACTCTATGACCACTACCAGCCGGAGAAGATGTGCGTCATCCCCCCTGGCACCAACCTGGATCAATTCCAGCCCTCCGACGGCGGCGAGCAAACCAGTGCCCTGTTCCGTGAGCTGACCCGCCACCTGCGAGAGCCGGACAAACCGATCATTCTCGCCCTTTCCCGCCCCGATCGGCGCAAGAACATCGCCGCCTTGGTGGAGGCCTACGGCCAGTCATCGCGGCTTCAGGAATTGGCCAACCTCATGATCATCGCGGGCAACCGCGAGGATATCGACGACCTTGACGAGGGGGCGCAGGAGGTCTTTCACGAGCTTCTCGTGGCCATCGACCGTTTTGATCTCTACGGCAAAGTGGCGCTACCCAAGCAGCATCGGCGCGACCAGGTGCCGATGATCTATCGCATCGCCGCGGCATCCGGAGGGGTCTTCGTCAATCCGGCCTTAACGGAGCCCTTTGGGCTGACCCTGATCGAGGCGGCCGCAACAGGGCTGCCCATCGTCGCCACCGAGGACGGTGGTCCGCGTGACATCCTCGGCAACTGCCGCAACGGCATCCTGATCAATCCCTTGGAGCCTTCCACCATCCGCGATGCTCTGTTGCGGCTTCTGGAGGATCCCGCTCTCTGGCGACGCAGCCGCGAGCGCGGGCTGGCCGGGGTACGCGAGCACTACTCCTGGGATGCCCACGCCCGCCGCTACCAAACCATGGTCGAGCCGATCATCCATTGCTCCGACGTGCTGCCGCGTCCCCTCCTCGAACGTCGCCGCGGCCTCTACAGCGATCGGGCCATCGTCAGCGACCTCGACCAGAACCTGCTCGGTGACGACCAATCCCTGCAGCGCCTGCTTGGGGTGTTGCGTCATCATCGCACCACCACCAAGTTCATCATCGCCACCGGCCGCAGATTTGATTCGGCGCTCAAACTCATGAAGCAGCACCGCATGCCGGAGCCGGACGTCCTGATCACCAGCAGTGGCACCGAGATCTACCATGCACCCGAGCTGGCCGCCGACATCGCCTGGGCCCGGCATATCGACCATCTCTGGACGCCGCACAAGGTGCGGCGCGTTCTGGACGACGTGCCCGGGCTGGTTCGTCAACCGAAACTTGAACAAAGCCGCTTTAAGCTGAGCTACTTTATCGATCCGCGGCGGATCGAAATGGAAGAGATCAAGCGCCTGCTGCATCAGGAGGAACTCTCGGTGCATGCGCAGACCGCTTTCGGCCAGTTCCTCGACATTCTGCCCCTGCGCGCGTCCAAGGGGCTGGCGTTGCGTTACGTGGCCGATCGGATGGGCATCGCGCTGAATTCGGTGTTCGTCGCCGGCGGCTCCGGCGCCGACGAGGACATGATGCGCGGCAACACCCTGGCCGCCGTGGTCGCCAACCGCCATCACGAGGAGCTCTCTCAACTTCTGGAGGTGGAACGCGTCTATTTCGCCCGCCGCCCCTATGCCGAGGGAATCCTTGAAGCTCTGGAGTTTTATGATTTTTTCAACAGCTGCCGGGATCCGCGGGAACCCCGCCCACCCGACATGTCCGCCTAAACTATTGCTCTGCACCGACCTGGATCGCACGCTCATTCCCAATGGCGCGCAACCCGAGCATCCCGATGCGCGTGCCTGCTTCCGGGAGTTCTGCCGTCGGCCCGAGGTCACCCTGGTTTACGTCACCGGCCGCCATCAGGCGCTGGTGCGGGAGGCGATCGCGGATTACGACCTGCCGACCCCCGCCTACCTCGTCGCCGACGTCGGCACGCGCATCTACGACCTCGACCATGAACCCTGGACAGAGTTGACCGCGTGGGAGGCGGAAATTGCCCGGGACTGGCGCGGGACAACCCATGAAGAATTGGCCCGGGCCCTGGCCCCCTGCGCTGAGTTACAGCTGCAGGAGCAAAGCAAGCAGGCTCCCTTTAAGCTCAGCTACTACCTTGATCTAAACTGCGACAGAGAAAGGGTTCTGGGGTGGGTGACGCAGATCCTGCGGGGGCTTGGAGTCACGGCAAGCCTGGTCTGGAGCGTGGATGAGCCCGCCCGAATCGGGCTGCTCGACGTCCTGCCGGCTCGGGCCACCAAACTGCACGGCATCGAGTTCCTGCGCCGGCATTTGCATTATGCGCGCCGCGAGGTGGTCTTCGCCGGAGACAGCGGCAACGACTTGCCGGTGCTGGCAGGCCCGATTCCCTCGGTGCTGGTCGCCAATGCCGATGCCGAAGTAAAAGCCCAGGCCCAAACCCTGGCCCGACGCCAGGGCCGGCGCCAAACTCTTTACCAAGCCGTCGACGGCCCCTTCCCCCTGGGAGGAAACTATGCCGCCGGGGTGCTGCAAGGGGTCTGGCACTTTGTCCCGGCCTTGCGCCCTTTTCTCCAAGCCATCGCGCCGCCGTCATGACCCGAACCTCGCCCCTCTGCATATTCGGCGAAGTGCTGTTCGATTGTTTCCCCGACGGGGAACGGATTCTCGGCGGTGCCCCTTTCAACGTCGCCTGGCACCTGCAAGCGCTGGGTGACGCCCCCTGTTTCGTTTCCGCCATCGGCTGCGACCCGCTGGGCGCGCAGATCCGCCAGGCCATGAAAGACTGGGGAATGGACGCCGCCGGGGTGCAGAACGACCCTCGGCATCCCACCGGCCAGGTTCAAATTGAGATGGTCGCCGGGGAACCTCGCTATCATATTGAGCCCGATTGCGCCTACGATTTCATCCGCGCCGAGGATGTGCCGAGCCTGCCGCCCGGCGCCATCCTCTACCACGGCAGCCTCGCATTGCGTCAGGCCGGTTCCCGCGCCGCCTGCGACCGCCTGGCCGCCTGTGCGCAGGGGGGCATCTTCCTCGACGTCAATCTGCGTCCCCCTTGGTGGCGGCTGGAGGACCTGCACGCCTGGCTACGGCGGGCCCGCTGGGCCAAGCTCAACCGAGAGGAGCTGCGGCAACTTAGTCCGGAAACCAGCAACCCAAGGCATGAATTGGCGGCCTTCCGGCGGCGTTTTGGCCTGGAGCAGGCCATTTTGACCGTGGGGAGAGAAGGAGCGCTGGTCTGCACAGCCGACGGCGACATCCATCATCAGACACCACCTTCAGTGGAGCACATTGTCGACGTTGTCGGCGCGGGCGACGCCTTTACCGCTGCTTATCTTCAGGGCCTGCAGCGCGACTGGCCTCTCTCGCGCACTCTGGAGCGGGCCCAGCGCTTCGCCGCCAAGGTGCTCGGGCTGCACGGCGCCACTACACGGGAGCGGGCATTTTATCAGGAATTCCGCACGGACTGACGCACCACAAAAAATCTCAAGGGCAACCATGTACGAACAAGTATCCCATTCACTGCTCAACGACATCCTCAACCGGATCAATCCGGAGATTTCCAATCAGGATCTGCGCCATTTCTACACACGCCTGGGGGCCAACTTCTACGCCATCCACTCCCTGTTCGAACGGCTCTACGGCCACCGCTCCGATTTTGCCGAGCAGGCCCAAAACCTTGTGGAAACCATGGCCAGGCAGTACATCCGGCGTCCCGACGCGCTGCGACAACTCGATTTGGAACGAGAGCGGGACTACAACTGGTTCCTGAGCCAGAAATGGGTCGGCATGGCCCTGTACGTCGGCGGCTTCGCCGGCGACCTGCGAGGTTTGCGGGAAAACTTGAACTATTTCAGCGAGCTTGGCGTCAATCTGGTACACATCATGCCGATCATGCTCTGCCCCGAGGGCAGAAGCGACGGCGGCTATGCGGTGAGCGACTTCCGCCGCATCGATCCGCGGGTCGGCACCTTGGAGGATCTGGCGGCGCTGAGCGAGGAGATGCGACGGCGCGATATGTTGCTGGTGCTGGATGTGGTCGTCAACCACACCTCCGACGAGCACGAATGGGCACAACGCGCCCGGAGCGGCGCCCCGACCTATCAGGATTACTACTACACTTTCGGCAACCGCGTCGTTCCCGACATGTTTGAGCAGAACATGCCGGAGATTTTTCCCCAGCAAGCACCAGGTAACTTTACTTGGGACGAAACAATGCAGCGCTGGGTGATGACCGTATTCAACTCCTACCAATGGGATCTGAACTACGGCAATCCGGCGGTATTCATCGAAATGCTCGACATCATCCTGTTCTGGGCCAATCAAGGCGCGGACATTCTGCGCCTGGACGCCGTGGCATTCTTATGGAAGAAGATCGGCAGCACCTGCCAGAATGAGCGGGAGGCGCACTTGATCTTGCAGCTGTTCAAGGACTGCTGCCAGGTGGCGGCCCCTGGGGTGATCTTTATTGCCGAGGCGATCGTGGCACCCGTGGAGGTGGCCAAGTATTTCGGCGAGGACGCGGTCATCGCCAAAGAGTGCGAAATCGCCTACAACGCCACATTCATGGCCTTGCTCTGGGACGCGGTGGCCACCAAGAACGCCCGCCTGCTCAACCAAGGGATCAAGAGTCTGCCGGTGAAGCTGGAGCGCGCCACCTGGCTCAACTATATCCGCTGCCATGACGACATCGGCCTAGGCTTTGACGACCAGGACATCGTTCTGGCAGGCTACCAGCCGCAGGAACACCGGCGCTTTCTCATCGACTATTTCACTGGCCGCTACCCAGGTTCCCACGCCCGGGGACTGCCCTTCGGTGAAAATGAAAAGACCGGCGACGCCCGCATCTCCGGGGCGTTGGCCTCCCTGGTCGGCCTCGAGCATGCGCTGGAAGTCGGCGACAGCCAAGGGACGGAGGACGCCATCGCCCTGATAATTCTGTTGCACGCCATGATTTTCTCCTTCGGCGGTATCGCCCTGCTTTACTATGGCGACGCCTTGGGAACATGCAACGACGATTCCTACCTCGACGACCCCCACAAAAGGGAGGATTCCCGCTGGATTCACCGCCCCGCCATCAACTGGGAACGGGCGGCCCGACGCCACACGCCCGGCACCGCGGAATTCCGGATTTTCACTCCCCTCAAGCGGATGATCGCCGTGCGCAAGGAAATCGGAGTATTCGCCGATTTCAACAACCGTGAACTCCTCGAAGTGGGCAATCCCCACCTGTTTGCCTTTGGCCGCTACAACCTGAACAAACCAAGCGAGCGTGTACTGGTGATCGGCAATTTCAGCCACAAGCCCCAGCCTCTGGCCCTGGCCGATGTCGCCGGCTGGTCGCCCCGCTGCGGCCGTCTGGTCGATTTGATCACCGGCAAGCATCCCGAGGGGATCAATGACAGCCTGGTCATCCCCGGCTTCGGCTGCTACTGGCTCAGCGAGACCTGACCGACGAAATCATCGTACCCCTTTCATCCGACGAGTCAGCAGCCGGTCCAGGGCCGAGGCGAATTTCTGGCGATCGGTCAGGCCCAGGCGCCCCGGCCCGCCCTGCACAAGCCCGGCTTCGCGCAATTCATTCAGCAGATTGCGCGTCGATAGCCGCTCACCCACATTATCCTCGCTGTAGACATCCCCGCGGGGATCGATGGCCACCCCGTCGCGCGCCACGATGCGCGCCGCCAGGGGAATATCGGCGGTAATGACGAGGTCCGTCGGCGCCGCGTGCGCGACAATGTAGTCATCGGCGGCGTTGTCGCCGTCGGTGACCCGCACCGAGCTGATCAGGGGGGAATGAGAGCGCGACAGGTCGCTGTTGGCGACCAGGCAGACAGGAATCCGCAGGCGCGCCGAGGCGCGATAGACGATGTCCTTGATGACGCGCGGACAGGCATCGGCATCAATCCAGATCTTCATAAGCAATCCGTAGCTGTTCGGAATGGGGTCGCAGCCCCCATGACAAGGGCCGCTTTTCGCCGTCCATGGCCGCTTGACTGGCGCCATCCATGGCGCCAGACACCCTTTTCATGGGGGCTGCGACCCCATTCCGAACAGCTACGGATTGCTTATGAAGATCTGGATTGATGCCGATGCCTGTCCGCGCGTCATCAAGGACATCGTCTATCGCGCCTCGGCGCGCCTGCGGATT
>NZ_JAUVWH010000078.1 GCF_030604225.1 Geoalkalibacter sp. | reverse complement strand
GGCGGCGCGGTCACCTACTCCAACGCGGTGCAGGGCGCACTGCTCGCCGCCTCGCGCGGCGGCGATCTGGAACTGACCCTCGGCCAGGATTTCGCCATCGGCTATCATCACCACACCGCCGAGGAAATCCACCTGTTCATGACCGAATCCTTCACCTTCCGCGTCATTACCCCCGAAGCCCTGGTGGGCTACACGGTGAAGAAGGCGAAGAAATAAAATAGTTTAAACCTGGGAAAGATGGAAAAGCCGGGGCAATGCGCTCCGGCTTTTTTTTGGGGGCCTGGCTTGGTGCTTTACAGCACCACCGGCAGCCGCTCACCGATGCGGTTTTCGCGGGTGGTGACGCGCGTGCGATAGGCCAGGGCCTCGACGCCGGCGGCGCAGGCTTCGCGCAACAGGCGACCGTAGGCCGGGTCGATAGCGTCGGCGGGGGTGAAGGCTTGCGCCTCGCCGCGCTGCACGAGAAAGAAAATCACCGCGCGGTACCCCTGTGCCAGGGCCGCGTGCAGTTCGTGCAGGTGTTTCTGGCCGCGCAGGGTCACGGCGTCGGGAAAGCAGGCCAGGCGCGGCGTGCAGCACAGAGTGACGTTTTTCACTTCGAGCAGAACTTTCTCGCGGTCATTTTCCAACAAAAAATCCATGCGGCTGGCGCCGAAGGGATATTCGCGGCGCACCTGAAAGCCTTTGAGTTCGGTGATGAGTCCCTGTTGCAGGCCTTCCTCCACCACGCGGTTGCTGCGCTGGGTGTGGGTGTCGACCCAGTGGCCGCCGACCTCGATGAGTTCCAGGGTATGGGCGAGTTTGCGCGCCGGATTGCTGCTGCGCGAAATCAGCACGCGGTAACCGGGCACCGCGCACTGCTTCATGCTGCCGGTGTTGGGGGTGTGAGCCGTCACCAGGCTGCCGTCGGGCAGGCGCACCTCGGTGAGAAAGCGCTGGTAGCGGCGTACCAGCACGCCTTCAAGCAGCGGTTGGGGCAGGTTCATGCGTCAAGTTCGGCCATTTCCCACTCGGAGAGGCCGAGCAGATAGAGGATGGAATCGAGGCTCTGCTGGTTGATGTGGGTGTCGGCCTCCTCGCGCACCCGCGCCTTGGCGTTGAAGGCGATACCCAATCCGGCGCGGCCGAGCATGGGCAAATCGTTGGCGCCGTCGCCGATGGCGATGGTCTGGTCCAGAGCGATGCCCTCCCGGCGCGCGATCTCCTCGAGCAGTTCCGCCTTGCGCGCGCCGTCGACGATAGTTCCGTTCACCTGCCCGGTCACCTGGCCGGCGACGATCTCCAGGCCGTTGGCGAAAGCGTAGTCGAGGCCCAGTTCCTCCTTGAGGCGGTCGGTGAAAAAGGTGAAGCCGCCGGAGATGACCGCCGTGCGAAAACCGAGGCGCTTGAGGATGCGCACCAGGGTCTTGGCGCCTGGGGTGAAGGGGATGGTGCGGTAGACCTCTTCCAGGGCGGCGGCGGGCAGCCCCTTGAGCAGCGCCACGCGCTCGCGCAAGGCGCCCTGGAAGTCGAGTTCGCCGTTCATGGCGCGGTGGGTGATCCGCGCCACCTGGTCGCCGACTCCGGCAAGCCGCGCCAGTTCGTCGATGACCTCGATCTGGATCAGGGTCGAATCCATGTCCATGACCACCAGGCGCTTGGCGCGCCGATGCAGGCTTTCCTTCTGCACCGCCACATCAACGCCGAGATCGCCACCCGCGCTGAGCAGCTTGCGGTTGAGGGTCCGCACATCGAGGCCGGCGGGCACATTGATGAGCAGTTCGACGCAGCGCAACTGACCTTGCGTAAGCTTTGAAATGCGCTCGATATTGACCCGATCCTCGGCCAGAATCCGCGAAATCTGGGCCAGGGCGCGGGCGTTGACCTCGCCCCCCATGATGGTCAAAACGTAAGAGTTTCGCCCCGTGCGACGCCGGTAATCCTGTTCGTCGAGCACCTGGAAATCCAGATCCAGTCCCCACTCTTTAGCAAGAAACAGCAGATCCTTGATGAGCGGCTTCTGGTTGCTCTCGCCGGTCGGGAAATCGATGACCACCGACAGGGACAGCAGGGTGTGGGTGACGGTCTGCTCGATGTCGCGGATGCGCGCTCCGGCCTCGGCGATCTGCCCGGTCATGGCGGCGATGATGCCGGGCCGGTCGGGACCGGTCATGGTGACGAGAATCATGGGCTGGGTCATGGGGCGGTTGTCCTTGGCGTGGAATTGAGGGGCGATTCTAGCCCCGGAAGCCTATCGCTGGCAAGTCGTTCTTGACCTGCGAACCCTCCTGCAATAGGCTAGGGAATTCGCCTATCCGGGCGTTATTTTTGCTGTCGAGGGCGCTGTTTCTTGTCGTCATTTCCCGATTTTCTGCAATTCGTCTTCGCCGGCCTGACCAGCGGCGCCATCTATGCCCTGATCGCCTTGGGCTTCTGCGTGGTGCACAACACCATGGGCATCGTCAATTTCGCCCAGGTGGATTTTGTCTCCCTGGGCGGCATGCTGATGTTTTCGGCCCTGTTCGCCGCCGGGCTGGCCATGCCCCTGGCGCTGCCCGCCGCGGTCCTGGGCGTGACCCTGGCGGCACTGCTGGTCGAACGCATCGGCCTGCGTCCGGCGCGCTCGGACAATCCCCTCATCCTGATTTTTATCACCATCGGCCTGTCCATTATCCTGCGCGGCCTCATGAGCCTGATCTGGGGCAAGAACCGCATGGCGGTGCCGCCCCTGACCAGCGACGCGCCCCTGGTTCTGATGGGCGCCGCCATCACCCCGCAGGCCCTGTGGATTTTCGCCCTGACCCTGGCGGCCATCGCCTTATTGGTGTTTTTTTTCTACCAGACCTCCCTCGGCTTGGCCATGCGCGCGGTGGCGTCCAACCCCACGGCGGCGGCGGTGGTGGGGCTTTCGGCGGGGCGGGTGCGGGCGGCGAGCTACGCCCTGGCCGGCGCCCTCGGCGGGCTGGCCGGGGTGCTGGTCACCCCCATCACCACCCTGAGCTACGATGTGGGGGTGCTGCTCGGCCTCAAGGGTTTCGCGGCGGCCATTCTCGGCGGCTTCGGCTCCTTTCCCGGCGCCATCCTCGGCGGGTTGTGCCTGGGACTGCTCGAATCCTTTTCGGCGGGCTATCTCTCCAGCGCCTACAAGGACGTCACCGCCTTTGTCGTGCTGCTGCTGGTGCTGTTCGTGCGCCCCAAGGGCCTGATGGGCAAGTAACCGTTTTTTGTCAACCACGAATGGACACCAATAGGCACGAATAAACTAACAACCCCAAAAGCGGAAGGGCAATTGAGCCTTGGCTTCCATTCGTGTTCCTTCGCGTGCATTGGTGGTTCCAACCACCCTGAGAGGTCATCCATGTCTGATGTCAAAGATATCCAACTGCTGATGGGCAACGAGGCCATGGGCCGCGGGCTCATCGAGGCCGGCTGCCAGATCGCGGCGGCCTATCCCGGCACCCCCTCCACGGAAATTCTGCAGGCGGTCATCGACCGGCGCGCCGAGGCCGTGGAGCCCCTGCACGTCGAATGGTCGGTGAACGAAAAAATCGCCTTCGAGGTCGCCCTGGCCGCGAGCTACACGGGCAAACGCGCTGCGGCCATCATGAAGCAGGTCGGGCTCAACGTCGCCGCCGATCCCTTCATGCGCACTGCCTATCTCGGCGTCAAGGGGGGCCTGCTCGCCATCGTCGCCGATGACCCGGGGCCGCACAGCTCGCAGAACGAGCAGGACACCCGTCTGTTCTGCCTGCAGGCGCGGGTGCCGGTGCTCGACCCGGCGAGCCCCGCCGAGGCCAAGGAGATGATTCCGGCGGCCTTCGCGCTCTCGGAGCAGTACGAGGTGGCGGTGGTGCTGCGCCCCACCACGCGCATCTGCCATGCGCGTCAGAACGTCGAACTGGGCGAGCCCGTGCGTCTCGAACGGCGGGCCGACTTCCAGAAGGATCCGACGCGCTGGGCGGCCACCCCGGCGTTTCTTCCGGCCTTGCACCGCAAGCTCAACGCCAAGCTCGCGCAGATCGCCCGGGAACCGGCCTGGCAGCCGCGCCTGGCGCCCGGCGACGGCAGCCGCCCGCGCACGGCTCTGGTCGCCTCGGGCATCGTTCACGGGCATCTCGTCGATCTGCTCGGCGAACTCGGTCTGGACAAGGCTGTCGACCTGTTCCAGGTACTCATGCCCTATCCCCTGAGTCCGGATTTCATCGCGACCCTGCATCGCGACTACGACCACATCCTGGTGCTGGAAGAAACCTACCCGGTCATCGAACTGCAACTGGCCCATCCCGGCGCCGTCGGCAAGCAGGGCGGCGCGGTGCCGCGCGAGGGGGAACTGACCCCCGACATCCTGCATCAGGTGCTGGCCGATTTCCTCGCCCTGCCGCGTCCGCCCGAGGTTCCGGCGGAGCGCCGTGGCCGGCGGCCGTCCCTGTGCCCGGGCTGCCCGCATCGCGTGTCTTTTGCCGTCATCAAGCAGACCTTTCCCAAGGGGATTTTCCCCTCGGATATCGGCTGCTACACCCTGGGCATGAATCTCGGCGCGGTGCATACGGTGCATTGCATGGGCGCCTGCATCAGCCAGGGCGCGGGTTTTTATCAGGCCTACGCCCAGGACGGCGATTTCCCCACTGTGGTGGTGACCATCGGCGACTCGACCTTTTTCCACGCGGGTATTCCGGCCCTGATCAACGCGGTCATCCAGAAGGCGCGCATCATCGTGATGATTCTCGACAATGCCACCACCGCCATGACCGGCGGCCAGCCGGTGCCGCATCTGGGCCGGGCCGCCGACGGCGGCGCCGCCAAGGCGGTGGCCATCGAACCCCTGGTGCGGGCCGGCGGCGTCGATTTCCTCGAAGTCTGCGACCCCTACGATCAGCCGCGCCTGGCCGAACTGCTGCGCCTGGCCGATGCGCACATCCGCGCGCCCGAAGGCGGTGTGGCGGTGATCATCTCGCGCCACGGCTGCCTCATGGAGCCCAGCGTGCGTCGCGGCCAGGAGAGTTTTCTCGTCACCATCAACGCGGCCTGCATCGCCTGCCGCAAATGCGTCGATCAGTTCGAGTGCCCGGCCCTGCTGATGGATGCGGAAACCGGCAAGGCGCTGGTCGATCAGGACCGCTGCGTCGGTTGCGGCACCTGCATTCCGGTGTGCCCCGTTGCGGCCATCGTCAAGGAGAAGCGCCCATGAAACAGCAGATCATCGTCAGCGGTATCGGCGGCCAGGGGGTGCTGTTTCTCACCCGCGTCATCGCCCAGGCGGCCGTGGATCGCGGCATCCCGGTCTTGACCGCCGAAACCCACGGCATGGCGCAGCGCGGCGGCACGGTGCTCTCCACCATCAAGGTCGGCGATTTTCACAGCCCGCTGATCCGCAGCGGCCAGGCCGACGTGGGTCTCTTGCTGTGGGAGGCCAATCTCGCGGTGCATCAGGGATTGCTCAAGCCCGAGGGGCATCTGCTGATCAACGCCGACAAACCAGGGCCGGGAATGCGCGTCGATGCCGGCGGGCTGGCCCGCGAACTGGGCAACGCGGTGTTGAGCAATCTGGTTCTGCTCGGCCTGGCCGTGCGCGAAGGGGCGCTGTTCTGCACGGCGGCGGACTGCGAACAAGCGATTCGCACCCTGGCGCCGGAAAAATTCCTCGCCCAGAACCTCGCGGCCCTGCACCGGGGGATGGGAATGTAACGCATTATCCCTCTCCCCTCGTGGGAGAGGGTCAGGGAGAGGGGGCGCCTTGGCTCAGGGCAATCCGCCCTCCCCCTCACCCCCTCCCATAAAGGGAGGGGGACAATCTGCCATCGGATTTCCATGACCGCGAAAGACAAAATCCTCTATTTCCTCTACCTGCATCGCACCGGGCTTACGGTCACGGCTTTCGCGGCCTTCGTGCTGGTGTTTCCCCTGGTCGAGGACAATCCCTACACCCTGGGGTTGACCAATCTCATCGCCCTCTACGCCCTGGTGGTGCTCGGCCTCAACCTCTTCATCGGCTACGCGGGGCAGATCTCCCTGGGCCATGCGGCTTTTTTCGGCCTGGGCGCCTATGGCTCGGCCATCGCCACCACCGCCTTCAACCTGCCGCCCTGGCCGGCCATGGCCCTGGTCGCCGCCCTGGTGGCGCTGGTCGCCTTGGTGGTGGGCCTGCCCGCCCTGCGTCTGCACGGTCATTACCTGGCCATGGCCACCTTGGGCTGCAACATCGTCGTTTACACCGTACTCGTGCAATGGCATCCCGTCACCGGCGGCCACAGCGGCTTTTCCGGCATTCCGCCCCTGGCCTTGGGTGACTTTGTCTTTGACGAAGAAGGTCGTTTCCATTACCTCGTATGGAGTTTCACTCTGCTTGCGCTGCTCGCCAGCCTCAACCTGGTGCGCAGCGGCGTGGGCCGCGGCCTGGCCGCCCTGGCGGCCGACGAGACGGCCGCCGCCTGCCTGGGGGTCGACGTGCGCAGCGCCAAGGTCAAGGTGTTCGTGCTCTCGGCGGTGTTCGCCTCCCTGGCGGGCAGCCTCTTCGCTCACTGCTACGGTTTTGTCAGTCCCGATTCCTTCGGCATCTTCCGTTCCGTCGATTTCGTCATCATGGTGGTCCTCGGCGGCCTGGGCTCCATCTGGGGCAGCCTGTTCGGTGCCGCCCTGGTCACCCTGCTGCCCGAATGGATCGAGGTCTTCGATACCTACAAGGATCTCATCCACGGACTGATCCTGGTGCTGATCCTCATGTTCCTGCCCCAGGGACTGATCACCGGCCTGGCGGACCTGCTCAAACAGCGCCTGGCCCTTTACCGGCGCCGCCTGGAGTCCCGCGATGCTGACGCTTGAGGGCCTGAGCAAGAATTTCGGCGGCCTGCCGGCGCTGCAGGAGGTCTCCTTCCGCTTGCGCGGCGGCGACATCACCGCCCTCATCGGCCCCAACGGCGCGGGCAAGAGCACCCTGATCAACTGCATCACCGGGGTGCTCGCGCCCAGCGCGGGCCGGGTGGACTTTCTCGGCCGGGATCTGACCGGCCTTCCCGCCCATGAGGTGACGCGCAGCGGCATCGCCCGCACCTTTCAGAATCTGCGCATCTTCCCGCGTCTCTCGGTGCTCGACAACGTGCTCTGCGGCCTGACCCTGGAAGCGGGCCGCTCGTTTTTTTCGGCCATGCTGCGCCTGCCGCCCTTGCGCCATCGCGAACGCCGCCTGCGCCTGCGGGCCCTGGAGGCCCTCGACCGCTTTTCCCTGGCCGACAAGGCGGCCTGGCCCGCCGGGATTCTCGCCTATGGCGACCGCAAGCGCCTGGAGATGGCCCGCGCCTTTGTCGGCGAACCGCAACTGGTGCTTCTCGATGAGCCGGTGGCCGGGCTTAACGCCGCGGAAACCGCCGCCGTCGGCCGGGAGATTGTGCGTTTGAAATCCGAAGGTCACACCCTGCTGCTGGTGGAGCACGACATGGATCTGGTGATGAGCATCGCCGATCAGGTGGTGGTCCTCGACAGCGGCCGCTGCATCGCGCGCGGCACCCCCGCCGAAGTGCAGCGCAATCCCTTGGTCCTCGAAGCCTATTTGGGGCGCATGGAGCCGACCGCATGATGCTGCGCATGGAACATCTCACCGCCCACTACGGCGCCGCCCAGGCGCTGTTCGGCATCGATCTGGAAGTAAAAAAGGGCGAAACGCTCGCCCTGGTCGGGGCCAACGGCGCGGGCAAGAGCACCCTGCTCAAGTGCCTGATGGGCCTGGTCAAGCCCTCCGGGGGACGCATCCTCCTCGACGGCGAGGAGATCACCGGCAGCAGCGCGGCGCGCATGGTGCAGCGCGGCGTCGCCCTGTCGCCCGAAGGGCGCGAGGTGTTTCCCCATCTTTCGGTGCGCGACAACCTCGAACTTGGCGCCCTGTCCCTCAAATTGCCCAAAAGCCAAACCAGCGAACGCATGGACGAGGTGTTCGACCGCTTCCCGCGCCTGCGCGAGCGCACCGCGCAGTTGGCCGGTACCCTCTCGGGCGGCGAACAGCAGATGCTCGCCATGGGCCGTGCCCTCATGGCACGCCCGCGCCTGCTGCTGCTCGACGAGCCGAGCCTGGGCCTGGCGCCCCTGATCACCGACGAGATTTTCGCCATCATCCATCAACTCGCGCGCGGCGGCGTCACCATCCTGCTGGTCGAGCAGAATGCCGCGCGCGCCCTGTCGGCCTCGCACAGCGCCTATCTGCTCGCCAACGGCCGCATCGTCGAGCAGGGCGAGAGCCGCCGGCTGCTCAAGGATCCCAAGCTGCGCGCCGCCTTTCTCGGCGCCGCCTCCGAAGCCAATCCGGCCCACAGCCGCCTGGGCGCGGCGGGCCTGACCAATATCCGTCTGGAGAAACCCGACATGAGCCGTCTTGATTTCATGCCCGCATTTGCCTCCGCCGAGGAACTGGCCGCCCATCAACTCAAGGGCCTGCAATGGACCCTCCGTCATGTCTGGGAGGGTTCGAGCTTCTATCGCCAATGTCTGGAAGGCGCCGGACTGACCCCCGACGACATCAAGGATCTCGCTGATCTGCGAAAACTGCCCTTCACCACCGCCGACGATTTGCGCGAAGGCTATCCCTTTCCCTTGCGCGCCGTGCCCTTCGAGCAGATCGTGCGCATCCACGCCAGCTCCGGCACCACCGGCAAGCGCAAGGTGCTCTGCTACACGCAGAAGGACATCGACGACTGGACCCATTTCTTCGCCCGCTGCTACCAGATGGCCGGCGTCACGCCCCTGGACCGGGTGCAGATCGCCGTGGGCTACGGGGTGTGGACGGCGGGCCTGGGCTTTCAGCTCGGCTGCGAGAAAATCGGCGCCATGGCGGTGCCCGTCGGCCCCGGCAACATCGATATGCAGATCCAGTTTCTCCTCGATTTCCAATCGACGGTGTTCTGCTCCACCGCCTCCATGGCCCTGCTCATGGCCGAGGAAATCCACCGGCGCGGCATCGCCGACAAGATCGCCGTGAAGCGCATCATCTACGGTTCGGAGCGCTCCAGCCGCTCCATGCGCAAAAAGATTTCCGAGCTCTTCGGCGGCGCCGAACTCTTCGACATCACCGGCCTCACCGAACTCTACGGGCCAGGTACCGGCATAGAGTGCGCGGACCACGACTGCATTCATTACTGGGGCGATTACTATTTGCTCGAAATCATCGATCCCGAAACCCTTGAGCCCCTGCCCGACGGCGAATGGGGCGAGATGGTCGTCACCAGCCTGCGCAAGGAGGGCGCGCCCCTCATCCGCTACCGCACCCGCGACATCACCCGCATCATTCCCGGCCCCTGCACCTGCGGCTCGCCCCTGCCGCGCCATTCGCGCATCAAGGGCCGCTCCGACGACACCATCAAGTTTCGCGGCGTCAACATCTACCCGTCGAGCATCGACACCATCCTCTCCGCCGTGCCGGGCCTGGGGTCCGAGTACCAGATCCACCTCACCCGCGAGGACGGCTCGGGCCGCGACCACATGCGCCTGGTCATCGAGCGCGCCGAGGGAGTCGACAAAAAGCGCACCCCGGAACTCATCCACGAAGCCAGCCACCAGATCAAGAAACAGCTGCTGGTCACCGCCGACCTCGAACTGGTCGACTACGGCAGCCTGCCCCGCTCGGAACGCAAGAGCCGGCGGGTTTTCGACACGCGCATCCAGGATGAGATCGTCTGATTGTCCCGATCGCGATTCGTGCTACACTGTTCCCGTGAAGCACGAAAGGGGGGTGTCCATGGCAAATCTGACCATCAGCGTGAACGACGAGGCCCTAAAAAAAGCGCGTTTACGCGCCTTGGAGCAGGGCACCTCGGTCAATGCGATTTTGCGCGAATACCTTGAGAGCTATGCCGGCGTGCACGGACATCAACAGCAGGCAGCGCGAAGATTGCTCGAGCTGGCGGCCAAAAGCGATGCACGGCGCGGCGATAAAACCTGGAACCGTGACGACCTTCATGAGCGAAATGCCTGATGCTGAGCTTTTTCGACACCAATATTTTGGTCTATCTGTTTGACCAGGACGCTCCCGCCAAGCAGCAGCGCGCCCGCCAGTTATTCGCCGACGAGGTCGAAGCCGGCCGCTTTGTCGCCAGCACCCAGGTGTTGCAGGAGTTCTATGTCACGGTGACCCGCAAGCTTGCCGAGCCCCTGACCGCGGAAAGCGCGGAAGAAGCCGTCGCCACGTTGGCCGATCTCAATATCACCCCGGTCGACCCGCCCCTGATCATTGCGGCGATTCAGCGTTGCCGCCGCATGAAAATTTCCTTTTGGGATGCCCTGATCATCGAATCGGCCATAGCGGCCGGGGCTCGCCTGCTGTTGACCGAAGACCTGCAGGCTGGCCGCTCAATCGATGGCTTGACGATTGAAAATCCCTTTGCATCGTTGCGTTGAACCAAAATCAGTTTGTAGGAGGACACCCCATGAAGCGAATTCTTGCCCTGGTTGCAGCCCTGAGCCTGTGCGCGGCGCCTGCCCTGGCGGAAAAACCCATCAAGATCGGCGCCTTTTTCGACCTTTCGGGTCCGGCGGCGTTCATCGGCACGCCCACCAAACTGGTGGCCGAGATGGCGGTGGAGAAGATCAACGCCGAGGGCGGCATCAACGGCCGGCCCCTGCAGCTGGTGCTCGGCGACACCGAGGGCGATCCGGCCAAGGCGGCCAACATCGCCAAGAAATTCATCCACAAGGACAAGGTGGCGGCCATCATCGGCCCGACGCGCACCGGCACCGGCATGAACGTCAAGCCCATCGTCGAGAAGGAGGGCATCCCCACCTTCATGACCGTGGGCGGTGATCCGGTGATCATGGGCGGCGAGAAATTCGGCAGCTTCGACTACGTGTTCAAGTCGCCGCAGCGTTCTTCCACCGCCGTCAAGCGCCTTTACATGTACCTCAAGGAGCAGGGCCTCACCCGCGTCGCCCTGCTGGTCGCCTCCGACGGCTTCGGCAAGGACGGCCAGGGCTGGCTGGAGCAATTGGCCCCTGAATTCGGCCTGGAGATCGTCGCCCAGGAGTCCTTCGGTCCCAACGACACGGACATGACCGCGCAGCTCACCCGGCTCAAGAACGCCGCGCCCCAGGCCATCGTCTGCTGGACCATCGGCCCCGCCGGCGCTATCGTCGCCAAAAACCGCGTGCAACTGGCCATCGACATCCCGCTTTTCCAGTGCCACGGCCTGCCCGATCCCAAGTACATCGAGCTGGCCGGCGCCGCCGCCGAGGGCGACCGCATGCCCGCCACCAAGCTCATGGTGGTCGAGGAGCTGCCCGACAGCGATCCGCAAAAACCGGTGATCCGAGAGTTCATCCGCCTCTACACGGAAAAAGGCTACGACCGCCAGTTCCCCATCAACACCCATTCGGGCTATGCCTGGGATGCGATTCTGATTGTCGCCGAGGCGCTGAAAAAAGCCGGCATCGAACCCAAGGCGCTGCGCCGAGCCATCGAGGAAACCAAGGGCTTTGTCGGTACCTCGGGCGTGTTCAACCTCACCCCCGAGGACCACAACGGTCTGGATGTGGATTCCATGGTGATCGTGCAGGTCAAGGACGGCCGGTTCGTTCTGGCGAAGTAGACTGACGTAACGCACAAAAAAAGCCGCAAGGCCTGCCCCTCGGGGTGACGGCCTTGCGGCTTTTTTCGGTCGATGACCATCCCTCAGGGATTATTCGCGCACATAGGTATCGATGTCGGTTTCATGCACCATGGCCATGGTGCGGGCATATTCGGATTCGATGATGGCGTAGTGGTTGCGCGTGTCGCGGGCCACCTCCTCGAAGATGGCGCGCACCTGGGGATCGATGATGTGCGAGGCGGCGAGGCGGAATGTTCTTTCCAGGTCTTCCTCCTCCTTGAGGGCCAACTCGCGGGCGCGGCGTTCGTGAAGGTTCTTGTCGAGAGCCTTTTTCAACTCGACCAGCATCACCGAATCGGCCTTGGGCGGTGCATTGATCAGCTCCCCGAAGGTGCCGAGATCATCCCATTTGTAATAGTTGAAAAACTTTTGGGCATTCTCCCGCACCTCGTCGGCCAGGCGGGTCAACACTTTCTTGCCGTTTTCGTTCTCGGTGAGGGCGGCGGCTTCGCGATAGAAGTCCATGAGGTTCTTCTTGGCCAGAATCGCCATCCTGAGGGCTTCCTGCATCTTGTATTCCTGTGGCATGTCGTCCTCCTCCGCTGGTGGTGAAGGTGTGACCCTTCGGTGTTTGCTCCATATGACGTTCAGCAACTGCCGTTCCGACAACAATCCAACAAGCCGTTATTTTTAAATTTTTACCAGCCGCCCCCAAAAAAGCTACAATCCCCGAGACATTTTCAGAAAAAAATAATCGAATCCTGACATCCCTTTAACCGGAGCCAAACATCGGCCCCCCAATATCCCGGGAAGGACATGCAATGGAGCTCAGCAACCGCCACATCATCGTCATCGCCAACCCCACCGCCGGACGCCAGGGCCCGCAACGCATCGAAGAGGCGGTGGCCGCCCTGCGTCGCCGCGGAGCGCGGGTCGATCTCTGGTACACCAGCAAGCGCGGCGACGGCCAGGAGTTGTGCGGCGAAGCCATCAAGCAGCGCCCGGCCGTGCTGGTGGCGGCGGGCGGCGACGGCACCATCAACGAGGTGATCAACGGTCTGGCCGGCAGCGACATCCCCCTGGGTATCCTGCCCATCGGCACGGCCAACGTCTTTGCCCAGGAAATCGGCCTAGGCAACGATCTGCAAAAAGCCATCGCCACCATCGCCGAGGGCCGCGCCGAGCGGGTGCATCTCGGCCGCGCCGGCGAGCGCTACTTTCTGCTCATGGCCGGGGTGGGCTTCGACGCCCAGGTGGTCTACGAGCTCGATCTGGGGCTGAAGAAAATGCTCGGCAAGCTGGCCTATGTCCTGACCGGTCTCAAGGTGCTGCTCGCCCCGCCCAGCCAGCAGCTCGACATCATCGCCGACGGCGAAACCCTGCACGGCTACGGGATCATCATCGGCAAGGCCCGGCATTACGGCGGCAGCTTCCAGGCGACCCCGCTGGCCGGCCTGCATCTGCCCGAACTCGACCTGTGCATTTTTCAGCGGCGCGGCTTGCTGCCGCTGCTGCGCTACGCCGGCGGCATCGCCCGCGGCCGCCATCTGGAGCTCTCCGACGTGCTCTACCGCAAGGCCCAAACGGTCAGCCTGCGCTGCGCCAAACCCTTGCCGGTTCAGGCCGACGGCGACCTTATCGGTCGCCTGCCCATGGAATTTTCCGTGGCACGCGATGCCCTGACCATTCTCAGGCCCCCAGGAGGATAGCCCTGAAAGTCGCCATCGTCACCGAAACCTTCCTGCCGCAGATCAACGGTGTCTCCCAGACCCTCAACCGCCTGGTCGAACATCTTCTCGCCCAGGGCGACCAAGCCCACCTGCTGATTCCCCGCTACCGCGAGGGGACATCGACGCCGAAACCCGGCCTCGCCATCTCCACCTTTCCCGCGGTACCCCTGCCCAACTATCCGGAAATTCTGCTGCCTTTCGCCACCCCGAAGGCCCTGGGGCGACTGCTGCGCGAAGTGGCGCCGGACGTGGTGCACATCGCCACCGAGGGCCCCCTCGGCTGGTCGGCCCTGCGCGCGGCACGAGGGCTGGGTCTGCCGGTGATCAGTTCCTACCACACCAACTTTTCCCAGTACATGAGCGCCTACCGCCTGGGGTTCGTCGAGAGCGGCGCCTGGCGCTACCTGCGCTGGTTCCACAACCGCACGGCGCGCACCTTCTGCCCCACCGCCTCCATTCGCGACATCCTGCTGGCCAAGGGGTTCGAGCGGGTCGCCACCTGGGGCCGGGGCGTCGACGGCGAGCGCTTCCACCCGGCCAAGCGCGACCCGGAACTGCGTCGCAGCCTCGGTTTCGGCCCCGAGGATCTGGTGTTTCTCTACTGCGGCCGCCTCGCCGCCGAAAAGAACCTGCCGTTGCTCCTGCGCGCCTTCCGCGGGCTCACCGCTCCTCGGGCGCGGCTGCTGCTCATCGGCGACGGCCCCCTGCGCGAACAGCTGGCCGCCGATGCCGACGCGCGGGTGGTGTTCACCGGTTATCGGCAGGGCGAGGAACTCGCGCGCCTGTACGCATGCGCCGACGTCATGGCCTTTCCCTCCCTCACGGAAACCTTCGGCAACGTCATGCTCGAAGCCATGGCCGCCGGCCTGCCGGTGATCGGCTTCAGGGTTCCCGGCCCCCAGGATATCGTTCGCCCCGGCGAGACCGGCCTGCTGTTGGAAACCGTCGAGGCCGCGGCCCTGAGCCGGGCCATGGAAGAGCTGATGCAAGATGCGCCAAAGCGCCGACGCCTCGGCGCCAACGCCCGCGCCTATGCCCAGAAACAGAACTGGCAAGACATCAACGACGTGGTGCGACAGGCCTATGTGGAGGTCTGCCAAAAACCAACCACCGGTCCGGGTGCTCAATCCGCCCTGGCACCCCAGCAAAACGAGGAAAGAAAGGAGCTAAGCCATGTTGATGCCGAAAAAACCCAAACTTGCCGGTGATCTGGTGGACTACTACGCCCGCCACATCACCCCCAAGGAAGCGCGGATGATGCTGCGCTTCTGCGATCTGCGCCGCTACAAACCCCTCACGACCCTGATGCGCCTCGCCAGCCGCCTGGGCGACGCCCCCCTTTGGTACCTCACCGCCCTGGTCCTGCTGGCGACGGGCGGCAGCACCGGCCGTTGGGCGGTCCTGGCCACGGCCCTGTCCATCGTCTTGTGCGTGAGCCTCTTCAAGATTCTCAAGAACCTCATCGGCCGTCCCCGCCCCTTCGAGGTATGGGTCGACCTACCCTGCCAGATGCTCCCACCGGACCGCTTTTCCTTTCCCTCGGGGCACACCATGACCGCCTTTGCCGTGTGCGGCACCCTGGCGGTGCTGCTGCCCGGCTCCCTGGCCTTCTTTCTGCCCGCCGCCATCCTCATCGGCCTGTCGCGCATCTTCCTCGGCCTGCACTATCCCACCGACGTGCTGGTCGGCGCCCTGCTCGGCTCAGCCATCGGTCTGGGCGTGGGGCGGCTGGCGCTGGAGTTCATCCATTAATCGCCAATCTGCGCCCAGGCAATTCTCATTTCCCGCCTTCCTTGCGTCCCATCCTCTGGTAAAATTTTTCAAACTACCAGCGGATGGAACCGCATCATGCAAAAACTTACCGAACTTTCTTTGCAAATCCGCTATTACGGCACTTTGCGTTTTGCCATGCTCACGGTGTTCATGGCGGTAACGGCCGGCCTCATGGCGGCCT
>NZ_JAUVWH010000131.1 GCF_030604225.1 Geoalkalibacter sp. | reverse complement strand
CGCTGGGCGGCGAAAAAAGTTTGCTGATTGGCCTGTTTTTCCCCAGCTTCGCCGATTTGCCGATTGCTGGCCGTCCAGACCACCGCGCCGAGAACGGTCAGAATCAGCAACATGGCAACGGACAGCACCAGCGCCATGCCGCTGTCATCGATAAGGCGTTGGCAAATTCTCGCCCTTTGGGAGACCTTAGGAGACTTCAAATCGTGCATCATGGCACCCTTCCTTGCACTCAAATGTTGCGGACGGCAATGTTGGTTCGGACCGTGCGGGTGCGCCGCGGGATATTGTTGTTCGGGTCGGGTTCGGGACTGGTAGCTCCAGTGAGAACCACGCTGACCGTCTGAACCTCATCCGCGTCATTGAGCACATATTCAAAAGTTACGTCGGTAAGATTACGGGCCAGGACCTGAGGAACCCCGCCGTTGACGATACGCGCCAGGGAGTTGGCCGGATTGGGATTGAACTGATAACGGATCTCACTGACCACCGGCGCACCCTCAGTCACGCGCACGATCATGTCGCCTGCGGCATAGGCATAATCGGTGCCCACTGAAAAGCCTGAAAGGCTGATGCTTGGGACATCGGCGTCGATGGCGCTCACGTCAAATACCAATGCCGCGCCGACCACGCCCTCGCCCGGCTGTTCCTGATTAGGGGGGCGGATGATGCGCACCTTGTCGCCGGGACGAAAACGCTGGACCATGGAGTCGGAGTAGACGGTAAAGGTTTTGGTGCCTGCGGTGGATGCGTCGGGCACGGTGATTCGCGCATAGCGCCGAAACGGACTGGTGGTGCGCAAGGTAAAAGCGGTTCCCGAGGTATCGGTTATGGGTTCACCCACCACCAGAAACCCGGCCATACGCACATCCTTGGTCAGTTGATCCAGGGCCAGGCGCAGATTGTCCTGCACGTCGGCGAAATCCGTCTCGACCCGAGCGGTGCGCTGGCTGCCGAGATACAGCGACATGACGCCGGCCATAATCACCAGCATCACACCGGCGGCGACAAGAATTTCCGTCAGGGTGAACCCACGATTATCGTTGAGAAGCTTTCGCATCATCACAAACCTGCCTCAGAAGTAGCGCTTGAGCACCGTCAAGCTGACGGTCTGCTTTGCGTTGCCGCCGACTTTCTGTACCGCATTGAGGGACTCGACGGTGATGTCGATCTTGGTAACATTGTCCACACCGTTGAAATCCACATCCGTATCGACCATCAGCACATACGCCGAGCCGGCGACCAGATCGGCCAGATCCGTCGGCTCGGCAGCCACAAGTGTGGATTGCAGCCAGGGCCGATCGCCCTCCAGCGCCTGAATGCGTTCCACCGCCGCTTGCGCCAGGGCCGTGGCTTCGGTGAGGTTGGCGGCATGGCTGTTGGTGCGGATGGCGGTCATCTGCAAGCCCGCCAAAGCCAGCAGACCGACGGCGAGAACCGTCACCGCGGCGAGCATTTCAATGAGGGAAAAGCCCTTTTGGTTAGCCAGAATCATGGGTGTGCCTCGTCGGAACATTAGCGAAGTTAGCCTTGCCTCATTTCCTCCTGCAAATCTGATACCGCCAACGCGAATGTTGCCAGGCTATTGATTTTCATATGATTTTTTGCGTGAAAAAACAGGAAGGACGAAAGGCCATGCAAAGTTTGCATGGCCTTTTGCAGGTGAAAGTCAAGAATTGTCAGCGTCCAAATGCCAGATGCTTGCCTTGGCTGGCGGGATTGGCTATGTTTCTAGGCGTATCCCTAATGATTCAAGGATTTTCTCATGGCCTGCGCCCAGCAAATTCTCGATCAATTACGCGACCTGAAACCGACCTTGAGCCGCAAATACAAGGTCAATCAAATCGGCCTATTTGGCTCGGTGGCGCGAGGCGAGGAAAAAGCATTCAGCGACATCGACCTGCTTGTTGAGTTGGATGAATCGGCGGATTTGCTGGATCTGATAGGACTCGGTCAATATTTGGAAGAAAGGCTGCACCGCAAGGTCGATGTGGTACCCAAGGCATCCTTGCGCAAGGAAATCCGAGACAGGGTTTTCCGGGAGGTTCTTTACCCATGAGGGATCAGTCTCTGTAACTGAAGGATATTTTGGCGGCAATCGTCAGCATCGAATCGTTCGTTGCCGGTCTTGATTTCAATGCCTTCGAGACGGATGACAAAACCCTGAGCGCTGTCATCCGCAAACTGGAAATCATCGGCGAGGCCGTCAAGCAGCTTGGAGAAGACATCCGGCAGACACACCCTGAGATCCCGTGGAAGCAAATTGCCGGAATGCGCGACAAGCTGATTCATTTTTATTTCGGCGTCAATGCCCACCTCGTATGGCAGACCATCCACAGCCGCCTCCCTGAACTGAAAGCCGCCATGGAGCAAAGCCTGAGGCAATAACCGATCACCCACCGTTGACCTTTACCGTTTCAAGACGTTCAGGCTTACCGCCCCACCGCCACATGGCCAGTGGTGCGCGAGGTCAGCTGCACGAGGAAGCGGCGCTCGCCGGCGCGGTTTTGCACGCAGATGCCCGCGACATTGCTTGCCGTGCCGTCGGGAAAGAAGCGTAGATCGAGGGTGTCGGCGTTAACGGTGCATTGGTTGTCGCCATCCAGCCCGCGCAGATCAACCAGGGTGGGAAAGGTCCGCCAGTTTTGCACTTGCGGCCAGGCGTTGCTACCGCGTGCCTCATTGCCTTGGCTTAGCCGTACCTCATTGTTCGCCAAATTGATTTCAACCCGCTGCTCCCGGTTCTTCGTCACCGCCTCGGCGCGAGCCTGCCGCAGGGTCGCGGCGATTTCCCGGGCGGCGGCGCGGTAGCTGGCGTTCTGCATGTACACCTGATAGTAGGGCGTGGCGATGCTGAGCAGAATGCCGATGAGGCCGAGCACCACAAGCGCCTCGATGAGGGCGAATCCGCGTCGGGAGAAAAGCATCAGCCTTATTGCTCCGCCACGGAAAGGTTCAGGGTGAATTCCTGGAAGGCTTCCATGCCGTCGCTGTCGACGGCGCGAAGGCGAATCCGGTACTCGCCGGGGGCCACGCCACCCAGCTTCCAGGTGATGCGGCCACTCGCGTCGTCGAGACTCATGCCCTCCGGCGCTTCCGCAAGAGCATAGCGAATCTCGTCGCCGTCGGCATCCTCGGCCTGGGCCTGATACTGATACATCAGGCTTTGAAAATTCAGCGGCGGTTCCGTGACGAATTTGGGCGGGGCGCCGGGGATCACGAATTCACGTCCCGTGAAAGGTTTGCCCTCGGCGAAGGCATCGGCGGCAGTGACCTGCACGGCGATGCGGTCGCCCTTGCTGAAGAGATCCCCGGCCAGGCGCTCGCTCGTCTGGCCGTGAAGCTCCTCGCCGTTGAGCCACCAGCGGTAGCTGAAACTGACGGGGTCGCCGTCGGCATCAAAAGCCACGGGCTCAAGAACGATATCGACCCCGCGATGAATGCGGGCATCGGCGAAATTGATGGCGAGCATCTCGGGCGGGCTGTTGATCACCCGGGTGTCGGCCGTCACCTCGCCGCCCTCGAAACGCACGCGGGCGGTCAGCAGATCGTCACGCACCAGGCGCCCCTTGGGCAGACGATCGCCATGCTCATCCTCGATGAGTTGCCCATTGCGCTCCCAGGCCACAGCGTATTCCGCGGGGATCTGATACAAGCTCAGGCGCACCTCGTCGGCGGAAGACGGCGGATCGGGGAAGAACCGCACCCTGCCCCCGGCCCGAGAGTCCGCGTCACTCGTTGCGGAGGCGGGCGTTACGGCCTCGGCACTTTCGGAGTTTACAACGTTGGCCGGAGGGGCGCTCTCGGGTTCACTGCCCCGACACCCACCCAACCCGGCGGTTGCCCACAGGATGAATAACAAAAAGAACCATTTCATCATCTGCCCTATTTCTCAAGCCAATAAAGAGGATGGACGCGCGACCCCGGCAGGGCGTCTTCCACGCAGATGCCGCCGTCGCAGCCGATGACCACCAGCGGGTTGCCGTTATCGGGAACCATGACTCCGACGCCCGAGGGGATGCCGCTGCTCAGGGTGCGCTCGCGGTCCGAGCGGCGCAACACCTTCCCGTCCCGAGTTTGACCGCGGGCGTTGTTGTCGGTCAGTTCTCCGTCGTTGCTCTGGTCGTAATTGATCACCGCCTCGCCCGTCAGATAATCCACGACATAAACCCGCGCAACGCCCAGGTTGCCGGGGCGGCAGGGGTCATCCTCCTGCACCAGGGGGGTGAAGGTGGTGAAATAGGCCACTTTATTGAAGACCAGGGGCGATGCCAAGACCTTTTCGCCGAAACGCTGATCCAGACGGATGAACCAGCCATCGCGCTCCCGCAGGTTCTTGAGGATCTTGGCCACCGCCTCATCGACGGTGGTCACGCCCAATTCAGCCTGCATGGCCTCGGTGAGCGCATCGACCTGCAAAATGTTGGTGGTGACGTCGACCAGATCGCTTTCGTTGAGGGCCGTGCCGTCCCAAGGTGTTTGCGACTTGGGGCGCTGAAGGGGGTCCTTGACCGCATACAGCCGATCCTCTACCCCCTCGTTGAGGGGATGCTCCCGGTCGCCGCTGCCGAGGAAAATCATCGCCTGCCCGTTACGCTCAACCGTAACCGATGGGCGATAGAAGAACTTGCGCCCCTTTTGCGCCAGGTGCTCGGCGTTGGCCTCGAAAATCATGTCGACCGTCCAGGATGCGGGGACGGCGGCGGATGCATCGATGCGCCACAGACGCCCCCCCGTATCGGCGAGGTAGAAACGATCGACGTAGCCGTTGTGGGCGGTGTCGAGGGCGGCCACCTCCGTGGGAAAGGAGAAGGTCATCTCCTTATGTGTGGCGAAGGTGGCGCTCCAAATACGACTCACGCTTTCGGCCCGATTGAAGGCGCCGCCGCTGAATTCTCCCACCTTGACCACATAAATGCCGCGCCCCTGGGAGTGATGCTGCTTGCCGTCGGCCTTGCTGGTCACCGCACCGGCATCGTTGGTCGCCAGGGTGGTATTGGTCTGGTCGCCGGTTTTGGGAAAACCCTGGGTGTTGCCGAACCTCAGGTCTTCGTTGTTGTCGTAGCCTGCGCCGAATACGGCCACCAGCATATCCTTGAGCACCCCGTCCTCCTGGGCCTTCATGCGCACCAGGGCGGGCTGGCTCCAGGTCTCGCCAAGCTCCGCGAAGCCGGGGGTGTCGCGGGTGAGGCTCCACAAAAGCTCGGGATGCTCGGGGTTGGTGACATCCAGGGCGTAATAGGCGCCGCGCACCTGGTCGGCGGCCAGACGATCCTTGCCGCCCCCACGACGCAAGCCAAACCCCAGAATCACCCGATCGCCGTTTTCGATGATGCCGTTGCGGTTGGCATCGAACACGAACACCGAAGGATTCATATCGACGAAATAGGTGTGATTGCCGTCCCGCAGGTGCTGGAGGTCGGCGAGCAGTACATCGGGGATGTAGGACCAGAGCTCCTGCCCGTCGGCATCGCGAAAGGCCCGCAACTGGCCGTCGTTGGCGCCGACGAAAATCAAGCTCCGGTTGAGGCTCGGATCGCTTTCCAGGGCGGAGCTGAATTTGTTGTAGTGGACCACCACCGGGCTGGAATGCAGGATATCCCCCAAAATCCAGGGACGCTTTTCCGTGCTGGTGCCGTTGCCGTTGTCGTCGAAGGCATCGAATCCATGCACGAAGCGGATCAGCTTGTCCCGATCCGCCGCCGCGACGCCGAGCCGGGCCGCGGTGAGGGCGGCATTGCCGGTGTCAAAGCGGTTTCCGGCATCGCTGAGGATCTTCGAGCCCCCGAGATTGGTGAAGATGCGACGGGAATTGTTCGTCAGGTCGCGCGCCTGCAGCAGCGCGCCGGCGCCGCCCTGGGTGACTTCGCCGCCATCGCCGGTTGCGCTCCAGAAAGAAACCGAATTATGGCGGAAAGAACCGTCGGGCCAAGTGGCCGTCGCGTTGTTGCTGTCGAGAATCCTGCCCTTGTCGTCGATGGCGTATTTTTTCAGGTTGCCGAACCAGAAACCGTCAATTTGTGGCTGAAACAGGCCCAGATAAATACGATTGCCCGAGGCATGGGAGTTCTCGGGGCTTGGCGGCGTCACCGGAATGGAAAAAGAGGTCTTGTGCTCACGGATGAGATCGAAGATGCGCTCCAGATGCGCGGCCAGATCGTTGTCGTCCATGGCGACAAACGCCTTGTTCAGGCGCCCGCCGCTGCCCTTGGCCATGCCCCGGTCAAGCAGGGGAAGCACGCAGGCGTTGCCCCCCTTGAGGCCATAGCCCACGACATAGGTCTGCACGTTCTGCGTGCCATCCATATCCGGCCGATGATCATTGCGATAGAGGTAATCGACCACATCCTCAAAGTAACTGACGCCTGGCGCCATCAGGTCGCGTCCCGCCGCCAGGCGCATGGGATCGGTTTCGCACCCGCTGGAGAGAGAGGTCGGCGAACAGCCTTCCGGGGGACACAAGCCGGCGGGAGGGGTCGCGAGATCCTTGTTGGGCAAGCCGTCGCTAATCAAGATCACGTAATTGCGCTGGCAGGTTTCGGTGATGGGCGAGGCATAGCCGCCGTCGCCGGCATAGTACCGGGACGCCTCGTACAGGGCCTTGGCCAAAGGCGAATCCCCATCGGCGGGAATGGCTTTCATGGCGCTGGTGAAGGCATTGGCCTTGGTGGGGGTGGACAGCATCTCGACGGGCGCGACCACCTTGCCGCCAACCTGATTGTCGAGGCGCATCAAGCCGATGTTGATGCCATCGGTCTTGACGGCCAGGTCGGCGATGATGTCGCGGGCAACTTCGATTTTGCGCGGCGCGGACTCCAGGTAATTGATGTAGTTGCCGGTAAAATACTGCTTGTTGCCGGGATCGTCCCTGCATTCGTTGTTGCCCAGCAGCTTGCTGGTCAGCCAGTAGCCGTTTTCCGCCAGGTTGTTCGACCCCTCGACGCAATTGACCAGCTTATCGAACGCGACCCTCTCGTTCTTCCACTTTTCCTTGTCCTTTTCCGGGTTGCCCACCACGCATTCCTGTTCGACGGGATCCCAATGGGATCCGTTGCACCGGTATACCGTGTCCTTTTCGCAAGCCTCCTTGCCATTGGCGCCGCAGGAATTCTTCACCGGATAATCAAAGCCGGGCACGTAGGGAATGCGCTCCCGCATGCTCGTCGAGGAATCGAGCAGAATCAGCACATTGGG
Organism: Geoalkalibacter sp.; assembly: GCF_030604225.1. GTDB lineage: Bacteria > Desulfobacterota > Desulfuromonadia > Desulfuromonadales > Geoalkalibacteraceae > Geoalkalibacter. Next base: position 1,316 of record NZ_JAUVWH010000131.1, on the reverse strand, counting down.
CGAAATTTCGACGGTGTTGCCGCCGAAAATGATGGTGTCGCCCACGTAATCGTCGGGGTCCGCGAAAACAGGCGCGGCGCTCGCCAATAATAGCCCCAGAACTAAGGAAATAAGCCTCATTTTATCCCCCCAATTAAAAACCTAGCGTTGCAGCCAATACAAGGGATGCAGCCGCCCGCCTGGCAAGGCATCCTCCAGGCAGATGCCGCCGTCGCAGCCGACCAGGACCCGCGGCTCACCGGTTTCCGACACCACCACCGTCACCCCTGAGGGAATGCCGCCGCCCAGGGTGCGCTCGCGGTCCGAGCGACGCAGCACCTTGCCGTCGGAACTCTTGGCGCGCAGGTTGGTTTCCGTTTCCTGGCCGTCATTGGTCTTGTCATAATTGTTCACCGCCTCGCCCGTCAGATAATCCACGGCGTACAGGCGCGCGACGCCGAGGTTGCTGGTCTGGCAGGGATCGTCATTGACCAGGATTTCCGGGGTGAAGGTGGTGAAATAGGCCACCTTGTTGAAGACCAGGACGGGCGAGAGAATTTTTTCGCCGGCGCGCGATTCCAGATTCAGCTTGATGAACCAGCCATCCTTGTTCCGCAGGTCTTGCAGGGTCTGGTTCACCGCCTCATCCAGGGTCGAGACCCCAAGCGCGTCCTTGACCGTGTCCGGCAGCGTCTCGGCCTGCAAAACGTTTTCCGTGACATCGACCAACTGCGCTTCGACCAGGGCCACGCCATCCCAGGCCGTTTGGGACGAAGGGCGATCCGCGGGATCCTTGACCGCGTAAATGCGATCGACCACCGCTTCGTTGAGGGGATGCTCGCGGTCGCCGCTGCCGATGAAGATCATCGGCTGACGGTTGCGCTCCACCGTCACGGAGGGCCGGCTGAGAAACTTGCGCCCCTTTTCGCTGCCGGCGCCGCCGTTGGCCTGGAAGATTCGCTTGACCGTCCACTGGGCGGAGTCGGCGCTTTGCGCATCGACCCGCCAAAGCTGGCCACCTGAATCGGCCGCGTAAAACCGATCGACATAGCCGTCGTGGGACAGATCGAGAGCCGCGACCTCGCCGGGGAAGGAGAAGGTCATGGCGGCATCGTTCGTAACCGTGAAGCCCCAGAGCTTACTGGGCGCGGTGGCGGGCACGAACGTCCCCCCGCTGAATTCACCGAGCTTGACCGCGTAGAGACCGCGCCCCCGGGGGTTGAGCTGAGACCCGTTGGCGGGGCTGGTGAGCTTGCCCGCATCCAGGGTCGGGACGGTGGTATCCGTGGCAGTGGTGGTTTGTGGAAAGCCCTGGGTGTTGCCGAAACGCCGGTCTT
>NZ_JAUVWH010000172.1 GCF_030604225.1 Geoalkalibacter sp. | reverse complement strand
TGGTCGCCACCCACATCAGCGAAATCATAAAAAGACACGCGCACGAACTTTTGGGCCGCCAGGAGGTACAGAACTTGCTGGATAACTTCCGCAAGAGCCACCCCAAGGTGGTGGAGGAACTGGTGCCCGATCTGCTCAACCTCGGAACGGTGATGCGCGTGCTGCAAAATCTGCTGCGGGAACATGTCTCGATCCGCGATCTGCGCTCGATTCTCGAAACCCTGGCCGACTGGGCGCCGGCCAGTCAGGATCCCGACCAGCTCACCGAGCACGTGCGCCGCTCCATGGCGCGTTCCATCTGCTCCGGCGTGGTGGCCGGCGACGGCGTGCTGCCGGTGCTGACCTTCGCCCGCGACGTCGAGGCGCGCATCCAGGACGCCATCCAGCACAGCGGTCAGGGCAGCTACCTGGCCTTGGATCCGGCCACCGCGCAGAACATTCTCAGCGGCCTGGGCGAGGTGATCCAGCAGTATGCGGGCGGCGATCCGGTGCTCTTGTGTCCGCCAACGATCCGACCGCACGTCAAAAGGTTGACCGAGCGCTATCTGCCGAATCTGATGGTGATTTCCCATAACGAAGTGGCCCCGGATCTGAAGATCCGCGCGGTCGGAACGGTGAAGGCCCATGCTGGTTAAAGTCTTTGAATCCGAAGACATGGCTTCGGCCCTGAAGAAGGTCAAGGAGGCCCTGGGGCCCGACGCCCTGATTCTCTCCACCCGCACCATCCGCAAGGGCGGCCTCGGCGTGCTGGGCAAGCCGATCCTCGAAGTGACGGCGGCCGTCGAAGCCGTGGCTCCGGTCGGAGCGGGACGGGCGCCGGAGGCCAAGCGCGCCCTGGCCAATCTCCCCGCGCGGCGCACCCGGGTCGAGGTGGGCGGCGACGGCGACGAACTCAGTTACGAGAACATCTGGGCCGGGCGCCGCCAGGATCCGGCGCCCAAGGCCGCGCCCGTCGAAGAGCGGCCCCGCGAGCGGGTCGAACTCGACAGCCTGCGCGGCGAGATCGACGAACTCAAGGCCATGGTGCGCGATTTCATCAGCGAGGCGCGCAGCGTCCCGCCTCAGCCCGCTCCGGCGGCGCCGGTGATGCCGGAGCCCCAGGTTAGGGTGAGCGCGCCGCCGGTCGCCGCGCCGCGCCGCCGCGCCGCCGCCACCAACGCCGATGCCCGGCTCGATCCGCTGATCGCCCTGCTGCGAGCGCGCGGCATCAACGAAGAGGCCGCCGAAACCATCGTGCGCTTCGCCGCGCAGCGCGCCGCCGCCGGGCAATTGCAGAATCCCGAGGTGATGCGCGCCCTGTTCAGCGACGTCATCGGCGACCTCATCCAGGTGAGCCGGCCGGCGCGGCGTACCCAGGGCCAGCGGCGCCTGGCGCTGATCGGGCCGACGGGGGTGGGCAAGACCACCACCATCGCCAAGTTGGCCGCCGATCATCTGCTGAGCGGCGGCAAGGGCGTGGCCCTGGTGACCATCGACACCTTCCGCATCGCCGCCGTCGAGCAGCTCAAGGTCTACGGCGAAATCATGAACCTGCCCGTCGAGGTGGTGGTGTCGCCCAAGCAGATGCGCGGCGTGCTCAACCGGCACAACGACAAGGATCTGATTCTCATCGACACCGCCGGGCGCAGCCCGCGCGACGAGGAGAGCCTGCGCGGCCTAGCCGAGATCTTGACACCCGAGCTGCGCACGGAAAACCACTTGGTGCTCTCGGCCGCGACCCGCGACGAGGATCTGTGCGACGCGGTGGCGCGCTTCGGCCGCGTGCCACTGCACAACCTGATTTTCACCAAAATCGATGAATGCGCCGCCCTTGGCGTGCTGCTCAACGTGCATCTGCGCCACAATTTTCCCCTGGCTTATCTGACCAACGGTCAGCGCGTGCCGGAGGATATTCTGGTGGCCGACGCGAAGAAGATCGCCCAACTGATCATGGGCCAGGCATAGGAAGGACAGCTATGGAAATGGTGCAGGAACGACTGGATCAGGCCGGAACCCTGCGTTCGCTGAGCGAACGCTTCGGCGCGACGCGCGCGGTGGAGGCCGAAACCGGACGCAAGGCGGCGCGGGTGCTGTCGGTGACGAGCGGCAAGGGCGGGGTGGGCAAGACCGCCGTGGTGTCCAACGTGGCCCTGGCCCTGGCGCGGCTGGGGAAAAGAGTGCTGATCATCGACGCCGATCTGGGTCTGGCCAACATCGACGTGGTCTTTGGCCTGGCGCCGCAATACAACCTCAACCACTTCTTCAGCGGCGAGCGCTCCCTGAGCGAGATCATGGTCGAAGGCCCGGGCGGCATCAAGATTTTGCCCGCGGGCTCGGGCATGCAAACCGTCACGCGCCTGAGCTCCGAGCAGAAAATGAAGTTTCTCAACGAGCTCGACGCGCTGCACGGCGATTTCGAGATCGTCATCATCGACACCGAGGCGGGCATTTCCGAGAACGTCACCTACTTCAACGTGGCCGCGCAGGACATCCTGGTGGTCACCACGCCGGAGCCCACCGCCATCACCGACGCCTACGCGCTGATGAAGCTGCTCTCGGTGCAGTACCACGAAAAGCGCTTCAACCTCATCGTCAATTCGGTGACCAGCAGCGAGGAAGCCCTCGACGTCTACCGCAAGCTGACCATGGTATCCAACCGCTACCTGGACATCTCCATCGATTACCTGGGCTGCATCCCCCAGGACAAGCGCATGCGCGAGGCGGTGCGGCGGCAGAAGGTGATGGTCGATCTGTTTCCCAAGACCAAGGCCAGCTCGGCCTTCGAGGACATCGCGCGCCATCTGGTCGCGGGCCAGGCCGAGCCGAGCCCCAAGGGCAGTTTGCAGTTCTTCTGGCGGCGGCTGCTGTCGTTTGGTCAGGGAGCCTGACCCGCGGGTGATGACCATGAATCCTCCCGAATTCCATTATCCGCCCGCGAGCGACCAGCGCAGCCGCCTGGTGGAGGAGCATCTGCCCCTGGTCAATTTTCTGGTGGAGCGCATGGTCACCCAGGTGCCGGCGTCCATGACCCGCGATGATCTGGCCAGCGCGGCGATGATGGGGCTGCTCGATGCCGCCAACCGCTTCGACCCGACGCGCGGCATCCTCTTCAAGACCTTCGCCGAGCACCGCATGCGCGGCGCCATGCTCGACGAGGCGCGCCGTACCGACTGGTTCTCGCGCTCCCTGCGCGACAAGCAGACGCGCCTCACCCGCACCCTGGAGCAGCTCGAGCAGCAGCTCGGGCGCGGGGCGGAGGAACACGAGATCGCCGCGGCTCTGGACCTCGATCTGGACAGCTACCGCGACCTGCTCACCGAGGTCAGCCACCTGGGCTGCGTGAGCCTGCACCAGACCATCGACGAGTACGAAGAGGGACGCACCTTCATCGACAATCTCGCCGACCCCCAGGCCGTCACGCCCCTCGAACACATCGAGCGACGCGAGCTGACCCGCGAGCTGGCCGAGCATCTGGAGCGGCTCACGGAAAAGGAACGCCTGGTGATCAGCCTCTATTACTACGAGGAACTCACCCAAAAGGAGATCGCCGAGGTGCTCTCCCTCACCGAAGGGCGCGTGTCCCAGTTGCACAGCCAGGCCCTGCACAAGCTCAAGGCGCGCATGAGCAGCACCATCAAGCGGCGCCGCTGAAGCCTTAATCCGACAACCGACAATCGGCAACCGAACCCCCATGGACCTGCAAACCGTCAATTTCATCGGCGTCGCCCTGCTCGCCCTCATCGTCGGCCTGACCCTGATCGTCGTGCATCTGAGTCAGGGCAAGCTGCGCCGCGAGCTGGCCCAGCTGCGCGAGGAGCTGGCCCTGTGGCAGAAGGTGGCGCTGCGCGGAGCGAACCCCGCCGCCGAGGAGAGCGCCGCCGCCGAACCACCGGCCACCCCGGCCCTGGGCACCGTCGTCGAGGCGCAGCCCTGCGACGAGGGCGTGCTGCGCGAGCGCCTGCGTCAAGCCGGCACGGTGGGCGGCGGCAGCGCGCCGGAGCGTTATCGTCATGTGGCGACCCTGGCGGAAAAGGGCCTGGCCTCCGAGGAAATCGCCCAAGTCTTGCAGGTCTCGCCCGACGAAGCCCAACAGCTGGTGCGCCTGGCCGAGGTCGCCCGCGGAAAAAGCTAAAGTTGCCCGGATTTTCGGTCGAAACGATGGACAGCCGTGGGAAACGGCCGGGAAAGACATCCCGCTTCGACAAAGGATGAAACATGAGTAACGGAGTTTACAGCGCCCTCTCCGGCGCGCGCGCCCGGACGCAGCTGCTCGATATGGTCGGCAACAACCTGGCCAACGCCAACACCACCGGCTACAAGAAGGATCGCCTGGCCTTCGAGGCCCTCATCGACGGTGCCCGCCAGCGCGGCGCCGCCAAGGGCGTGAACTTCAACCGCAGCGCCGAAGGCTATACCGATCTGCGCCAGGGCACCCTGGAAACCACCGGCAATCCCCTGCATGTGGCCCTGGAAGGGCCCGGCTTCTTCAAGATCGAAGGTCAGGGCGGCACCTTCTACACCCGCCAGGGCAACTTTCGCCTCGACGCCGAGGGCTTTCTCGTCAGCGGCGCCGGTCACCGCGTCCTGGGGGCCAACGGCCCCCTGCGCCTCACCGTCGAGGACGAGGTGCGCATCGACGAGAACGGCCGCGTCTGGAACGGTGAGGCCGAGGCGGGCCGCCTGGAGGTGGTGACGGTCAACGACCCGCGCACCCTGGAGAAACGCGCCGACGGCCTCTTCGCCCCGGGCGCCGAGACCGTCGAAGAGCCCCTGGAGCGGCCGACCCTGGTGCAGGGACAGGTGGAGGCCTCCAACGTCAATCCCCTGGAGGAAATGACCCTGCTCATCGAGGCGCACCGCAGCTTCGAGTCCTTCACCAAGGTGTTCAAGATCTACTCGAACGTCAACAGCAAGGCCGACGAGCTGGGCAGTCTCGGCTAGGACCATTTCATTCGGAATAAGCGGGCGGCGCGCGCCGCCCCTGTCAGGACACAAGGAGAATCGCAGCGATGATCAGAGCGCTTTGGACTTCCGCCACGGGCATGACCGCCCAGCAGCTCAACATGGACGTCATTTCCAACAACCTGGCCAACGTCAACACCGCCGGCTTCAAGAAAAGCCGCGCCGACTTCC
>NZ_JAUVWH010000133.1 GCF_030604225.1 Geoalkalibacter sp. | reverse complement strand
GACCAACGCCATGGTTTATGGCCTGGGCGGCTACAAGTACACCGACTATGTCAAGGTCGGGGTGCCCCTCAATCTGATCTTCTGGGTTCTCGCGGTGCTGTTCATCCCCATGTTCTGGCCCTTTTAAACACTCCCCCAAGGAGGCAACCATCATGGCGACACTCGATGGCCAACCCGCCCCGTCCTTCACCCTGTCCGGCAGCGACGGCAAGTCGCACAGCCTCGCCGATTACCGGGGAAAGACCCTGGTGATCTATTTCTACCCGCGCGACAACACCCCCGGCTGCACCAAGGAGGCCTGCGGCTTTCGCGACCTGCACGACGAAGTCCGCAAACTGGGCGTCACCGTCCTCGGCGTCAGCCGCGACAGCCTCGGCTCCCACGACAAATTCATCGCGCGGTTCGGCCTGCCCTTCGTCCTGCTCAGCGATCCCGACGGCCAGATGATGGCGGCCTACGGCGCCTTCGGCGAAAAGATGATGTACGGCAAGAAGGTCACGGGAGTGATCCGCTCGACGGTGGTCGTCGGTCCCGACGGCAAGGTGCTCAAACACTGGCCCAAGGTGGCCAAGGCGGAAACGCACCCGCAAGAAGTGGTGGATTTTCTGCGGCAGGGGTGAACTGCGCACCTACAGGCAAGAAGAGTTCTCGATCCAGAGCTTTGCGTGGGCGGAAAGGCGGGACAGCTAGATGCGGCTGTCCCGCCGGGGACGTCTTTGACCAATAGCCCCGAAATGATCAGCAACACGGAAGCCTTCTACTTCGCATCAACAACCTTTTGGTTTAAAAATTTTCTCATCATATCTGCGATCACCTGCCCATCCTCCTCCAGGGCGAAATGGCCGGTGTCCAGCAAGTGAAACTCCAGACTCTTGAGATCACGCCGATAGGGATAAGCACCCTCTGCCGGAAAGATATAATCGTTTTTGCCCCAAACGATCAATGTCGCCGGCTGGAACTGGCGAAAATAGCCCTGCCATTCAGGGTAATGGGGCACATTGTTCTGGTAGTCATAGAAAAGTGCCAGTTGGATCTCAGGATTGCCCTCGCGGGTCAGGTGGCGCAGATCCACATTCCAGTTGTCCGGACTGATCGTCTGCTCGTTTCTAACGCCGTGGGTGTATTGCCATTTCACCCCCTCCGGCGAGATGAAGGCGGCCAAGGGTTCGGCGTTTGCGGGCGTCCGCTCCTTCCAATAAAGGCGAATCGGATCCCAGAAGTCACGCAGGCCTTCATTGTAGGCATTGCCGTTCTGGATAATCAGGGCCTGTACCTGCTCAGGGTGTTTAACCGCCAGGCGAAAGCCGATGGGGGCACCGTAATCCATCAGATACAGGCTGTATTTTTTTATCCCGAGTTCCGCGACGAAGCGCTCCATCACCCTGGCCAGGTTGTCAAAGGTGTAGTCAAATTCGTCCATGGCCGGTTGCGCACTGTTGCCGAATCCCGGGTAATCGGGAGCCACCAGGTGAAACTGATCAGATAGCGCAGGGATCAGATTGCGAAACATGTGCGAAGAGGTCGGAAATCCATGCAGGAGCAGTATGGTCGGAGCATCAGGAGGCCCGGCCTCGCGATAAAAAATCTCAACGCCGTCGATGGTGATGGTTTTGTGAAAAATTTGTGCTGGCGCCACCGCCGGCACTGACTTGGCGGCGGCCGCAGGATAAGCCCAGACGAAAGCCAGCAGAATCAAAACGAGGCTGGTCATCAGGGCGGATGGCGTGTTCAGCGATTTGCCTAAGGAAAGAGCTCTTGCTTTCATGTTTTTTCTCCTTTCGATTCCCCGGAGTCTTCGGGTTCGACGGATCTTATTTGTTTAATGATTGATGCTCCTCGCCCACCGAATCTATTGAGGAGCCCTTACCCTGATGCAAATTCAACGACCATGCCGGCCGCTTCTTTCCCGCTAAACAACTGTATTGTTTTGATTTTTCACTATTCGTTCGACCATGAGGAGCAACGATATTTGGTTGAAAAACGAAATATTGTTGTCATGCAACGAAATATTGTTATCCTGGAAACATGATCAATTCCGCTGAAAAAAATCATGTGGTGGAGGAATACCGAGCGCTGCTGCTCGACATGCCACAGCAACGTTCCCTGGTGGGAGTTTTGCACCTTGTCGTCCAGCGTCTGGCAGCCCTTCCCCAAACGGCCCTGGCCAGGATCTGGCTGCTGAACCCGGCGGATATCTGTGCCGCCTGCCCCTTACGAGGGGAATGCCCGCAAGAGGGAAATTGTCTGCATCTGGTGGCCAGCGCCGGGAATCCCGTCAATTCGCCTGGAGAGGACTGGACGCGTCTGGACGGGCAATTCAGCCGTTTTCCAGTGGGCGTGCGCAAAGTAGGTACGATCGCGGCCTCGGGACAACCGATCGAAGTTCTCAATATCGAAGAAGACGATTCCTGGGTGGCCCGTCCTGAGTGGGTTCGGCGGGAGAGAATCAAAGGCTTTCTTGGTCAGCCCCTGGTCTGCCGGGAAGAAAAGCTCGGGGTGCTTGCGCTTTTTACCCGCCAGCAGCCGGACATGGAAGAAGTTCAATGGCTGCGCATGGTGGCCGACCATGCCGCCATGAGCATCGTCAATGCCCGCGCTTTTGAAGAAATCAACCGCTTGCATCGGCATCTGGAACTGGAAAGAGATTTTCTTCGCCAGGAGATCGTCGATATCGGGGCCATGGGGCAATTCGTCGGGCAAAGCGCGGCTCTGCAGAATGTGGTGCGGCAGATTGATCTGGTGGCGCCGACCGATGCAAACGTGCTGGTGCTTGGCGAATCTGGAACAGGAAAGGAATTGGTTGCCCGCGAAATTCACAAACGAAGTGCGCGGCGCGAGCGGCCGATGATCAAAGTCAATTGCGCCTCCATCCCGAAAGATCTGTTCGAGAGCGAATTTTTTGGTCATGTCAAGGGTGCCTTTACCGGGGCGCTCAAGGATCGCGGCGGGCGTTTCGAGGCCGCTGACGGCGGAACCTTGTTTCTAGATGAGGTGGGAGAAATTCCCATCCAACTACAAGGCAAGCTGTTGCGGGTCCTGCAGGAAGGAGAGTTCGAGCGGGTCGGTGAGGAACGTACCCGGAAGGTGAACGTTCGGATCATCGCCGCCACCAACCGGGATTTGAAAAACGAGGTCGCTCGGGGAGGATTTCGCAGTGACCTTTATTATCGGCTCAATGTTTTTCCCATCGAGGTTGCGCCGCTGCGCGAACGCAAGGAAGACATCCTTCCTCTGGCGTCCATCTTTCTGCAACGCGCCGCTCTGCGGTTCAACCGCGCCGTATCGGGGTTGACTCAGGCCGACCTTCTGCAATTGCAGAACTATGACTGGCCCGGCAATGTGCGGGAGTTGCAGAACGTGATTGAGCGGGCGGTAATCGTGAGCAGCGGAAACCGATTGCGCCTGGATCTGGGGAATGTTCCCGGCCAACGTCAGTTGTTGCGGACCAATCAAAATGCTCAGGATCAGAGCACGGCCCTGACCGAAATGGAGATACGCAGCCTGGAGCGAAAAAATATTGAAGCCGCGCTCAAGCAGTGCGCCGGCAGGATATACGGCCCCCATGGCGCAGCCCAGCTCCTGGGGCTGCCGCCGACCACCCTGTCCGCCAGGGTCAAAAAAATGGGGATTCAAAAACCACCTTATTCCTGATGTTTCGATATGCGTTGGATTGCCTGGATATTCCGCGGGAAAAAGTCGTCCGAACTGCCGGACAGCCTGACCAAACTGCGCCCCGGGGATCCCTGTTGGTGCGGCAGCGAACGCACCTATGCCCGCTGTCATCGCAGGGAAGATCGACGCATCATGCGCGCATTGGGTATTGACAAGGCGGGCCTGCGCAATAACCCCTTTGTCTGAAGGCCCCGCGACAGGGATGAGGTCTCATCCTGTAAAATCAACAGCGAAAAGAAATCCTCCTGACAAATTCCTCCCGCCGCCGGTCGAGAAGGTACGTCCAAGTGTCATCTCGCTGACATTGTTCTTGGCGCCATTCTGCGACAATGGACCTTAGCATACCTGTTCAGGTTCATTTTCGACGCCCCGGAGCCAGGACACGGGCGCATGGACGCAAGAAGCCATGCGCCCGTGTCCGGCCCATTGTTTCTCAACGGTTTCGTTGCAGGCCCAAGGAGATTGTCGCCATGCGTGCCTTATTTTTGCTGCTCATCCTCTTTGCCTGCCCGGGTTGGGACAGGCCGCCTGGGATTTTTCCCGCCACGCCATTCCCCTCGACGAAATCAAGGCGGGCGGTCCGCCGCGCGACGGCATTCCCGCGTTGTTCAACCCGAACTACGTACCGGCGGCGAAAGCCGATTTCATGCGCGGCGACGAGCGGGTGCTCGGCGTCTTCCACAACGGCGTCGCGCGCGCCTATCCACTGCACGTGCTCAGTTGGCATGAACTGGTCAACGACAGCTTCGGCGGTGATCCCCTGCTGGTGAGTTGGTGACCGCTGGCCTTTTCGGGAGTCGTGTACTCTCGCAACATCGACGGAAAAACTCTGACTTTCGGCGTGTCGGGCCTGCTCTACAAGTCCAATGTGCTCATGTACGACCATCAGAGCGAATCGCTCTGGTCGCAGGTGAAAAACCAGGCCGTCACCGGCCCCATGACCGGCACGCGCATGCAGGTGCTGCCCTCGACCATCACCACCTGGGACCAGTGGCGAAGGCGCCACCCCGACACCGCTGTCCTGTCCCTCGAAACCGGGCATGTGCGCGATTACAGCCGCGACCCCTACGAAAGCTACTACCGCAGTCGCAGCGGGCTGTTCGGCTTCTTCCGGGAGTTGGTCTCCGATTTCCCCGGCAAGGAGGTGGTGGCCGGCGTTCTCAGCGACGGCGTGGCCAAAGCCTATCCCCTGGAAGAAATGCGCAAGGGTGAACCGCACACCGATCGCCTGGGCGACAAAACGCTCACCTTCACCTTCGATCAGGTGACGGGCGAGTTGCGCATCACCGATCAGGACAACGAGACGGTGCCCTACATCAGCACCTACTGGTTCGTGTGGAAGGAGATTCATCCCGACAGCAATTTGTATCGGGCGCCCCGGTAACTAACGCGGGAAGATGCGGCGCAAGAGGAATGACCCTACGCGCCGGACTCGACTGCTCGGCTACCGGCCCGGCCATCGATCTGGGCTGTTGTAAAATCGCCTTTCAGGCCAAACCAAAGATCAGAAGGGATCAAAAATGAGCGTCAGGCAGGATTTCACCGGGGAATTCATCGGCACGTTCATTCTGGTTTTCTTCGGTTGCGGCTCGGTGGCGACCACCGTGCTTTTTTCCGCGCACATGGGCCTGTTTCAGGTAGCCATGGTCTGGGGGCTGGGCGTGACGCTGGCCATCTACGCCACGCGCCACCTCAGTTGCGCCCACCTCAATCCAGCGGTGAGCCTGGCCATGGTCGTCGCGCGGCGCATGTCGGCCAGGCGCCTGCCGGCCTACCTGAGCGCGCAGTTCGCCGGCGCCTTTGTCGCGGCGGCCGTTCTCTATCTGCTTTTTTCACCAAGCATCGCGCAATTCGAACTGCTGCACGGCATCACCCGCGGTTCCGCCGAATCGACGACCACCGCCATGATGTTCGGCGAATTCTTCCCCAATCCCGGAGCGGGGGCGGCTGCCGCCGTGAGCATGCCGTTGGCTTTTCTCGCCGAGGCGATCGGCACCTTCGCGCTGGTGTTTCTGATTTTTTCCCTGACCGAAGGCTGCAACCTTGGCCGGCCGGACGACGCCCTCGCGCCATTGTTCATCGGCATGAGCGTCACCCTCATCATTTCCATTCTGGCACCGCTCACCCAAGCGGGGCTCAACCCGGCGCGCGACCTTTCGCCGCGCTTGTTTTCCATGCTTGCCGGCTGGGGCACGGCAGCGCTGCCGGATCGTTCGTTGGGATTTCTGGTGGTTTACGTTCTGGGGCCGATTGCCGGCGGGTGCGCGGCGGCGCTGGTTTTCTCGCGGCTTGTCGAACCGCTGATGAACGGCAAGGCGTTGCCGGATTGCTTGTGTAAAGACGAAAACAGGTAAAATCAGAAAAAATCAATATTCAAGGGAGGTCATTTTTATGGCTAACGACACGCAGGGCACTCTTGCCGCAGTCAAGGACTACTACGGCCAGGTGCTCAAAAACAGCAAGGATCTCAAAACCAGCGCCTGTTGCAGCATCGAGGCGCTGCCCGCGCACCATCGCGCCATTCTGGCTCAGATCGACGGCGAAATCATCGAACGCTTTTACGGCTGCGGTTCACCCATCCCCGCAGCCCTGGAAGGCTGCACGGTGCTCGATCTGGGCTGCGGCACCGGGCGCGACGCCTATCTGCTCTCCAAACTGGTGGGTGAACAGGGCCGGGTCATCGGTCTCGACATGACGCACGAGCAGCTCGAGGTGGCGCGCCGCCATCTGGCGGGGCAGACCGCGCGCTTCGGGTATGCACGACCCAACGTCGAATTCCGGCAGGGCTACATCGAGGATCTGCGCGGGGCGGGGATCGCGGATGATTCCATCGACCTGGTGGTGTCCAATTGCGTCATCAATCTCTCCCCGGACAAGCGCCGGGTGTTCTCCGAAATTTTTCGCGTTCTCAAACCCGGCGGCGAGTTGTATTTTTCCGACGTCTTCGCCGGCCGGCGCATTCCCGACGCCTTACGCGCCGATCCGGTGCTGCACGGCGAATGTCTGTCCGGGGCGCTGTATACCGAGGATTTCCGTCGGCTGCTGCGCGAACTGGGCTGCCTGGATTACCGCACGATGTCCAGCCGCCGCATCGCCCTGGACAATGAGGAGGTGGAAGCCACGGCGGGCATGATCGATTTCTACTCCATCACCGTGCGCGCCTTCAAACTGCCCCTGGAAGATATCTGCGAGGATTACGGCCAGGTCGCCGTTTATCTTGGCACCCTGCCCGAATGCCCGCACCATTTTGCCCTCGACGACCATCATCTGTTTGAAACCGGCCGCCCCTTGCGGGTGTGCGGCAATACCGCCGACATGCTCGCGCAAACCCGCTTCGCCGGCCATTTCCGGGTCGAGGGCGACAAATCGGTGCACTTCGGCCCCTTCCCCTGCGACCCGGCCGCGCCTTCGAAGGGAGACAGGGCGCCGCAGGCGTGCTGCTGACGCGGAGCAAACAAACCTTCAATGCACCAACATCGTCCCCGCCAAACCCAGCAGAAACCCCGAGACCGCCCCGACCGCCGGGAAATCATGGTGTTTCAGATGGGCGCGGGGCGCGATGTCGTCAAATATCAGGTAGAGAATCCCGCCGCTGCAAAACAGCATGAGCGCCCCCAGGCTTTGGGCGTCCGCCGCCAACCAGCCGTATCCGAGCCAGGCGCACAGAGGCCCCACCAGGGCGATCGACAGGAAAGTCGGCCAGAGCCACGCGGCCGATTTGCCATTCCGCGACATCTCGGTGTAGGCGGCGAACCCCTCCGGCATGTTTTGTAGCATGATCAGGATTACCAACAGATAAACCATTTCGGACCCGGTGGTGGCCACCACGCCGAGCAAAATGGCTTCCGGGACGAAATCCAACAGCATGCCGATGAATTGGGACGCGACGCTGCCCCGGCGCTTCAACCAGGCGTTGATCTGCCAGAAGGCCAAACCGCCGAGCAGAAAAGCGCCGCAGGCCGACAAAACCGAGACCTGTGCGACCCCGTGCGGGATCAGCACCAGGGCGATCGCCGCCAGCAGCGCGCCGCCGCCGAAATAGGAGACAAAGCTGTCGATCTCATGACGCAGACAAATCGAGCGCAGGCGCGCGCGCGTTGAAATAAAAGCGCCCAGCGGAATGGACAGCCCGGCGACCAGGGCCATGAGCAAGGTGGTGGTCAGGGACATATATTCAGGTTCTCTCAGCAAACTTAGGTTTTTCGCTCAAATACTACCAGAGATCGTCAAGATCTGAGCGCTTCGAAAAAAACTCAAATCTTTGTTATGCTTTCAGGCACTGCTGTCCCATAGTTTGATCAGAAAAAAGGAGGCTCGGAGAGCTGCTTGTGGCATATTGAGTTCGCCAAAACACCAATATTCACAAGGAGATCCGAGCCGTGGCGCATTGTAGCACAGTCCTCAATCAAGTGGTCGGTTTTTTCAAGAGACATGAATTTGAATCCCTTGCCCGCAAGCAT
>NZ_JAUVWH010000082.1 GCF_030604225.1 Geoalkalibacter sp. | reverse complement strand
TGTCCTCCTGCGGCGTGGGAGGACCGGTCTGGCGCCCGCTATTGGCGAGGACCGCGCCGTCCACGGAGCGCAGGTGCAGGTCGCGCTGCGGGAAGGGAATCTCGATATTCTCCTCGCGGAAGCGCCGATCCACGTAGCGGCCCAGGTCACTGCGCACCGACAGGCGCTTGGAGACATCGCCGATGTAGCAGCGCAGCTCAAAGTCGAGGGAACTGTCGCCGAAACCGATGAAAATCGCCGACGGCGCCGGCTCCTCGAGCACCAGGGAGTGCTTCTCGCCGGCTTCCTGGAGAATCTCCATGACCCGATCGACGTTGCTGCCGTAGGCCACGCCCACCGGCAGGATCACCCGCGCCCGGGTGGTGGTCAGCGTCCAGTTGGTGACCTTTTCGGCGATAAGTTGCGAGTTGGGCACGATCACCTCCGAGTTGTCGAAGGTCTCGATGAGCGTCGAACGCAGACCGATCTTGCGCACCGTCCCCCATTCATTGGACACCACCACGGTGTCCCCCACCTTGACCGGCCGCTCGAAAAGCAGGATCAGGCCGCTGACGAAGTTGTTGACGATGTTCTGCAGGCCGAAACCGATACCGATGCCGAAGGCACCGGCGAGCACCGCGAAGTTGCGCATCTCGATGCCGGCCAGGCTCATGGCCAGCAGAAAGCCGATGAACACCAGGAAATAGTGGAGCAGCTTCTTGATGGCGTCGCTCACGCCGCGATCCAAACTGCTGTAGGGAAAGATCTGGGTGTCGAGCACACCGCGCAGCACCCAGGACGCCTGGATGGAGAGATAGATGACCAGCAGCGACAGCATGAGCATGGCCAGGGTGAGATGCACCTGGCCGAAGGTGAAGCCGACCCCGGTGAGATCCGCCCAGGCTTCGCCGAAGCTGTCGTAGAAGCCCCAGACGGACAGGAAATTGTAAAAAGCCCCCACCCACACGATCATCTTGAGCAGGGTCTTGAGGCGCTGCGCAACCTCGACGCCGAAGCGCTGGACGAAGACGCGCTTCTGTAGAAAGGGCTGCTCGCGCAGAAAATCGATGCCGCCCTGCCCCAGGCGCGTCGCCATCAGGGCGAAGATGCCGATGAACACCGACTTGATGGACGCATCGAGGAGATGGGCGGCGAGGGTGCTGTAGCCGGCGAGCTGAGCGAGAAAGGACAGCAGGCAGACCAGGGAGCCCAGGCGCAGCCCCAGGGAAAAGGCAGCCACCTTGCCTTCGTGGCGCGCGATGTTGGAGCGCGCCAGGATCAGCCCCAGGGGCATGCCCACCAGGGCCACCAGCACGAAAAACAACCGGAACAACGGCGCCGGCAGCAGGATCAGCTGAAAGGCCATGGAGGCGACGAGCACCGAGGCGAGCAGGTAGACGGTGAAGCGCTTGAGGGGGTTGCGCACCAGGGCGGAAATGAGCACCGCCGCGGAAAAGGCGAGCAGCACCCAGAGGATCAGCCGCCACAGGGCGGGCGGCGTCGCGTAGAGCGGGGCCAAGGCCGACATGGAGGTGAAGATCCCCGTCGCCCAGGGATGATCGAGGATGAAGCGCCACTCGGCGGTGCCCTCGGCGGTGCGCCGATGGCGCAGGATGAAAATGGCGGTGGCGAACACCACCAGCAGCTGGCTCAGGACCAGCCAGCCCTGCCCCTGGAACATCCGCGGATCGATGCGCAGGGCGTCACGGATGCCGGCGCGCACCTCTTCGAACAGCCCCGCGGAAAACTGGCGGAAAAACTCCAGGCTGAGCAGGGGATGCCCGGTGCGCTGAAAGGTCCGCAGACGCAACTCGCGCAGGGCGCCGTCAACCCGCGTCAGGTAGCCGAGGTTGCGGTTGAGCAGCCGCGTCAACTCCTCCTGGAACACCACCAGGGGGGCGGTGGCCGCCTCGGCCTCGCTCAGGATGCGGGCGATGGTTTCCCGGGTCTGGGCGAAGGTTTCCTGGGGCAGGGCAACGCTGTCCCGGGTCAGGTGCTTTTCCCATTGGCGCCAGAAATCGCGGCGCTCTTCCCAGCGCCGCAGCAAGGTTTCACTTTCCGCCTGCCGGGTGGAGAGGGCTTGCAGGACGCGCTCCAGGCGGGTGCGTTCATCCTGCAGCAGGGCGCGGGTGTCGAGCAGCCGGTCGATGTTCCAGGTGGCGAACTCGCCGTACTGGGCGACACGCTGATCGACCTGGCGCAGGCGCCCCTCGGACTGCTCGAGCTGGGTTTCAAACCAGGAGGTGTCGAGCAGCGCCGGCAACTGCGCCTCGTCCTGCACCGCCTGGGCGGAAACCTCGGCCGCTTGTCCCGGCACCTGAGACAGGGCCGGGAAATCCTGGGCGTGAACCTGGGTCGCGCCCAGCGAGGCCAATCCCAGCAGCAGCAACCAGGCAACCTGCATCCATTTCCAGCAATTCTTCACCATCGTTCCTTGCCTTCCTCAATCCCTTATCAGGGCCGCTGCGTGCGGCCCAGACAGCAAAGCCCCCGCCGCAGGGCAGGGGCCTTGCCGATCCGTGCATGTCAAAGCCGGGTTCAGTCGAGAACCGGCTTGGGCGTGTTCTCCGTGCTGGGCGGCAGCACCGGATGCATCACCTGGGGTTGCTCGCCGGTCAGGGTGGCGAGAAACGCGGTGATGCCGGCGGTATCTTCCGCGCTGAGCTGAATGCCGAGCTGCGCCGACCCCATGATGGCCACCGCGTCGCTCAATTTCCACACCCGGCCCGAATGAAAATAGGGCTGGGTGATGGCCACGTTGCGCAGGGGCGGGGCGCGGAACACATACTTGTCGGCGGCGGTGTTGGTCACCTGGTAGCGTCCCAGGTCGCCCTCGGGCAGTACGTCTCCGGCGGGCCGCTCGACCACGCCGAAGGGGAAATAGCCCAGCCCGCCCAAATTCACGCCATTGTGACAGCTGGCACAGCCCTTGTCCATATAGGTTTTGAGGCCGACCTTCTCGGCGGTGCTCAAGGCCTCGGCATCGCCCTTGAGATAGCGGTCGAAGGGCGAATGGGGCGTGATCAGGGTCGCCTCGAACACCTCGATGGCCTTGGCCATGTTGTCGAAGCTCACCGCCTGCTCCTCGCCGGGAAAGGCCTTCTGGAAAGCATCGACGTAGCCGGGCATGCTGTTGAGGGTCACAACCACCTGCTCGGGCGTGTTGTTCATTTCCACCGAGGCCTGCACCGGGCCCTTGGCCTGCTCGGCGAGATCCTTGGCGCGGCCGTCCCAGAACTGGGCGACGTTGAACACAGCATTGAAGGTCGTCGGCGAATTGCGCGGACCCTTCTGCCAGCCGTGCCCCGTGGAGACCTCCTGCAGATCGGCGCCCGCCAGGCCGACGTTGTGGCAGGTCTGGCAGCTGATCAGCTGGGATTTGGAGAGACGCGGATCGAAGTAGAGCATGCGCCCCAGCTCGACCTTTTCCGGGGTGGCGGGATTGCCCTCGAGCACCGGCGGGGTTTCGGGAATGGGCTGGAACTGGGCCTTGGCGCGTCGCAGCAGATCCTCATCGGCCCAGGCCAGACCGACGGCAAGCAGCACCAGCAGGGTCGCCGACAGAAGTTTTCGCATCATGAAGATTCCTCCCCGATTAAAGGTTGACAGGCCCCGCGACCAAGCGCCGAGGGACCGAAAATCCCGCAAAAGCCCTAAACCAGATAACGAAAAAAACCCGGATGTCAAGGCACAAACGGCAGGCGCCGCCCGGATCGAGGGGCAGCTCTTGCTCAGCGCAGGGACGTGGCGAGCAGGCGCGAAAGATCTTTCCAGACCGGGCCGCCGCCCAGGGCCAGGGCCTGGTTGACCTCGAGTTCCAGGCCAAGGTAAAACGCCGCCGGCAAGCGGCGGCGCAGCCCGGTGACCAAGGCATCGGACGCGCCGCGATAGGGATAGTTGCGCCGCACGCGCAGGGTCGGCGCCAGGCGGTGCAGCCTCTCTGCCCAGGCGCGGCAGAAGTCGGCCTCCAGGGACCGCGCCGGGTCGTAGAGAAGGCCGATGTCGGCGTTGCGCACCTGGCCGCGCAACACCGGTGTGAAGCTATGCACCGCCAGATGCACCACGCCGCGCCCGCTGTCGAGCAACGCCTGCACCTGGCGTGTCACGGCCTCGCGGTAGGGGTAGTAGTGGCGAATTAGAATCTTCGCTTGCTCCGCCGCCGGCAGCGGGCGGGTCAGCTCCGAAAAGAGCCCGCGCCGGTTGTGCGGCGAACGGTTGAGATCCACCAGCAGACGCGTCACCGTCGCCGCCGCCAGGGGCGCGTCCAGCTCCGCCGCCAGGCGCCGCGCCAACTCCAGGGCGCCGATGTCGTAGCCGCGATGGGTTGCGAGTAGCGCGTCGCGGCCATGAAACAAGTCGGCATAGGCGGCGGGCACCTCGTTGCCGCCGTGCTCGCAGGTCAGAATCAGTTGCCGCTCACCGAACATCAAAGCATTTCTCCCTATGCCCAGCAGCGGGCCAGGCGCCCCCTGAGCTCATGCGGATGGCCGCGGCCGCACCTCTTGACTTTTTCTCCCCATGTGGTTCCCTTGTGCAGAACCGGCCGCGCCGGTCCCGTTCGCAATCAACCCTCAGGGAGAAATCGCCATGAATGTCGCCGAAATCCGGGAAATCGCCAAGACCCTGGGCATCAAGGGCACCAGCAAGCTGAAAAAAACCGAGCTCATCCACGCCATTCAGAGCCACGAAGGCAACGCCGATTGCTACGCCGCGCCCTGGCGCCTGGAATGCGGGCAGGACGACTGCCTGTGGCGCCGCGACTGCCAGGGCCCGACCCCCTGAGGCCAGGGCGGGGATCATTCACAGCAGGTCACGAAACCTCACCCGGGCGTAAAAACACAGGATCCCCCCCAGCGCCAGCAGCAGATCGCGCGACCAGGAAATCGGCCGCCCCAGCCCCCAGGCCCACAGAGGATCGAGGAGGGCCGCCATGAGAAACCCGACCGCCCCCCAGGTCAGCAGGACGCGCATCATGACAGGCTTTCCGCGCTTGCCGCACGCGGCGCCGCACGTCCTTGCCGGGCGCTCTCAGCTCTTGTCGACACTGTAGCGCCCCGCGCCGATCACCAGCAGGCCGATAAAGACGATGCCCAGCTCGATGGCATGGGCGGCGCCCTTGAGTCCGTCGCCGCGGCCCAGATGCATGGTTGCCGCCACCGCCATGGTGATGGCCAGAAACAGGCAGGCCGGGCGCATGAACAGGCCGAGAATCAGACAGATCGCCCCCAGGGTTTCGCTCAGCGCCGCCGCCAGCCCCCAGACCAGGGGAAAGGCATCGATGCCGACATACTGCATGGCCTGCCCCAGCTGCTGCCAGCGCTCGGGGCCGCCGAGCAGCTTGGGCACCCCGTGAAAAAGAAACATCCCGCCCAGCCCCAGGCGCATGAGCAGCAAGCCCAGATCACGGTATTTGTTGAGAAATCGCCACATAAGTCAGGTCTTCCTTTCTGTCGCGGGCGCCCGGCGGCGGCCCGGTTGGAGGTGTTTAGCCCCGGGGATGATTCCGCCTGTTGCGTTGCCGGCGGCTTGGGGCTATTGTGTATACGCATTCGCCCCGCCATCCCTCCCCAGGAGCTCAAGCCATGGCCCGCAAGATCTTCGTCGCCGCCACCGGCCAGAACTGCGGCAAAACCACCACCAGCATCTCCCTGCTGCACCTGGCGCGCGAGAAGTACGCCCGCATCGGCTTCATGAAGCCCATGGGGCCCAAGGCGACTGTTTTCCGGGGGCAGGCCGTGGACAAGGACGCCGCCCTCATGGCCCAGGTCTTTCACCTGGGCGCCAACCTGCGCCACATGTCGCCGGTGGTTTTGCAGCCCGACACCACGCGGCGCATGATCGACGGCGAAATCGACCCGCGCGCCCTGGAAAAAAAGATTCTCGACGCCTACGCCGAACTCGACCGCAGCTGCGATTTCGTCATCATCGAGGGCGCCGGCCACACCGGGGTGGGCTCGGTGATGGGCCTGTCCAACGCGCGCATCGCCCGGCTGCTCGACGCCCCGGTGCTGATGGTCACCGGCGGCGGGGTGGGCAACGTCATCGACGCGGTCTATCTCAACCTGGCCCTGTTTCGCGAGCAGGGCGTGGAGGTGCGCGGCATCGTCGCCAACAAGCTGGTGCCTGACAAGCGCGACCAGACACTCGACTACCTGCGCCGCGCCTTCGCCCACGAACCCTTCCAGGTGCTCGGCGGCTTCAACTACCAGCCGGTGCTGGCCAACCCCACCCTGCGGCGCATCGCGCGCCTGCTCGACGCGCCCCTGCAGGGCAACCGCCGTGAGGCGGGCCGCATCATCCATCACGTGCAGATCGGCGCCGCCTCCACCCAGCGCGTCACCGAACTGCTGCAGGAATCCTCCCTGCTCATCGTCACCAGCAGCCGCGACGAACTGCTGGTGACCCTGGCCAATCTCTACCAGATGCCCGAATACCGCTCCAAACTGGTCGGGCTGGTGATCCCCGGCATCATCCCCATCAGCAGCATCACCCAGAAGATTCTCGACCGCAGCCACATCCCCTACCTGCGCACCACCCGCCATACCACCTCGGGGCTGCACAACCTGATCACCGAGGATGTCTCCAAGATCACCGCCGAGGACCGGGAAAAACTCGACCTGCTGCGCGAACTCTCCGGTTTCCGGTTTAATTTCGACGACGTTGACGCCCTCTGCGCCCCCACGGAAGCCAAAACGGCGCTGCGCACCTGAAAGCGGCGCTCATTCTCGCTGGGCGTGGATGTTCTCCAGGGCCGCCAGGCGCAGACCATCGGCGATGGTGGGATAGACGTGGATGGTCTCGGCCAGGTCGTAAACGCTCAGGCCGAAGCGCACCGCCAGCGCCGCCTCGTGGATGATGTCCGCCGCGCGCGGCGCCAGGATCTGCGCGCCGAGCACCCGCCCCGAGCCCTTCTCCGCGCAAAGCACGAAGCCGCCGCGCTTGCCGCCCATGACGTGCGCCTTGGCCACATGGTCGAGGCTGAAAAAGGTCTCCACCACTTCCTTGCCGGCGGCGCGCACCTGGGCCGATGAAAGCCCCACCGTCGCCAGTTCCGGATCGACGAACACCGCCATGGGCGTCAAGCGATGGTCGATGCGCCGGTGCGCGGCGGGATCAAGGATGTTCACCGCCGCGACCTCGCCCTCGCGGGCGCCCGAAGGGGCGATGAGGGGCGGCCCGGCAACATCGCCGGCGGCCCAGATGCCCGGCGCGCTGGTGCGCATTTCCTCATCAACGCAGATAAAGCCCAACTCGTCGCAGGCCACCCCGGCCTCCTCCAGGCCGATGCCGCCGCTCGCCGGCGCCGTGCCCACCGCGAGCAGAATGCGCTCGGCGCGCAGGCAGCGATCGGATTCGGATTCGCCGCAGCGGCCGTGCAGGCAGACGCGGTCGTCCTCGCGGCGCACCTCGGTGGGCTCGAAGTTGCAGATCAACTCGACCCCTTCATGGTGCAGAATGTCGGAAAAAATCGCGCTCAGGCGCGGGTCGAAGTCCTTGAGCAGCCGCTCGCCCCTCTCGACGATACTGACCCGCGTGCCGAAGCGGGCGAACATCTGGCCCATTTCCACGGCGATGACGCCGCCGCCGATGATCAGCAGGGATTCGGGGAAAGCCGGCAGGTTGAGGGCCGAATAGCTGTTGAGGTAGCCCGCCTCCACCAGCCCCGGCAGGCGCAGGGTGCGTGGCACACCACCGGTGGCGATGAGAAAGCGGTCGCTCACCAGCACCTCGGCGCCCACCTGCAACTCACGCGGCGAGAGAAACCGGCCGTGGCCGCGCAGCACCTCGATGTCGGGATCGGCGTCGAGCACCTGCTGGTAGTGCTCGCGACGCACATCCTCCACCGCCTTGCGCTTGGCCTGCATGAGCAGAGCGTAGTCGGGCTCCTCGGCGCGCAGGTTGACGCCGAAGGGCGCGCCGCGCACCGCGGCGTAGTATTCCTTGGCCTTGTGAATCAGGGTCTTGCTGGGGATGCAGCCCCAGTTGACGCAGGTGCCGCCAAGCTGACTCTGCTCCACCATGAGCACCCTGGCGCCCAGCTCCGATGCCTTGCGCGCCGCGGCAAAGGCCGTGGAGCCGGAACCGAGGATGATGAAATCGTAGGGCGCCTTCATGATCCCGAGTCCTGCTCCTTCCAGGTGGAGAGAATGTTCTCCTCCAGCCAGGGATACTGTCCGGCGAGGATTTCGCGCGCCAGCCGGTAATCACGACCATCGTCGTTGAAATACACCGCGCGGTGCAGCCGGTTGAGGCGCCGCCGTGCCTGGCGGCAGAACAGATCCGCCAGTTTGTCGGCGCCGGGGGGCGCGCCGGGACTCAGGGCACGCGCCAACACCGCCGCCATGGCGAAAAGTTCGGCGCCGCTGTCCACCAAGCGCGCCAGGACCCGCTGCTTTTTCTGCAATCCCTGGCGGTGACGCAGCATCATGTGGAACAGATCTCGCGCCAGGCGCCGCGTGGCGCGCTCCAGGTACCAGAAGTGCACCTTGAGGGCAAAGGGCAGATCGACGCTCTTGAGCACCGCCGCGCGCGGTAGCCACAGCAGGGGATACCACTTGGCGTAATAGGCGGCGGCGCTCTTGATGTCCATCTTGCCGGTCGCGCCGCTCATCCCCGCCACCTTGAGGTGAGCGTCCAGCGCCTCGCGGGCGATGAATAGATGCATGATCTCGCTGGTGCCCTCGATGATCAGGTTGATGCGCGCATCGCGCAGCATGCGCTCCGTGGGCACCGGCGCCTCGCCGCGCCCGCGCAGGGAATCGGCGGTTTCATAGCCGCGTCCGCCGCGCACCTGCACCGCATCGTCGGTGCAGCGCCACAGGGCCTCGGTGCAGTAGAGCTTGGCCATGGCCGCCTCCAGGCGGATGTCCTGGGTGCCGCCATCGGCCATGGCCGAGGTCAGCCAGGTCAGGCTGTCGACGGCGAAGATATCGGCGCTCATGCGCGCGATCTTGGCCGCCACCGCCTCGTGATGGCCGACGGGCGCGCCCCATTGGCAGCGGCTGTTGCCGAAATCCACGGCAATCGCCAGGGCCTGCTTCATGGCCGCCGCGCAGGCCGCGGGCAGGGTAAGTCGCCCGGTGTTGAGGGTGATCAGAGCCAAGCGCAGCCCCTCCCCCACCCCGCCCAGGACATTCTCCGCCGGCACGCGCACGTCGGTGAAGCGCAGCAGGCCGTTGCGCAGCCCCTTGAGCCCCATGAAATCGCAGCGGTGCACGCGCTCCAGGCCGGGACTGTCGCCCTCGACGATAAAGGCGGTGATTTCGGGCTTGTCCGCCTCGGGGTCATTGGTGCGCGCCATGACGATGAGCAGCTCGGCGATGGGGCCGTTGGTAATCCAGAGTTTCTCGCCGTTGAGGATCCAGCTCTCGCCGTCCTCGCTGCGCACCGCGCGGGTGCTCATGCGCGAGGGGTCCGAGCCCACGCCCGGTTCGGTCAGGGCAAAGGCGCTGATCGCCCCGGCGGCCAAGCGCGGCAGGTATGTCTGTTTCTGCTCGGGCGTGCCGAACATCTTCAGGGGCTGGGGCACGCCGATGCTCTGATGAGCCGAGAGAAACACCGCCGTCGAGGCGCAGTGGCTGGATACCAGATGGATGATGCGGTTGTAGTTGATCTGGGAGAGCCCCAGGCCGCCGTATTCCTTGGGAATCTTGATGCCGAACAGGCCCAGCTTGGCGAGCCCGGCGATGAGCGGCTTGGGGATATTGCCGGTGCGGTCGATGCGATCGGCATCGAGGTTCTTGGCGAGAAACTCCCGCACCTGGGCGAGGATTTCATCCCCCGCCGCCCTGTCCGCCGCATCCTGCTCGGGAAAGGGGAAGAGGAGTTCGGGCTGCAACTGCCCCATGAACATCGCCTTCACGAAACTCGGGCGACGCCATTCGCCTTCCCGCGCCGCCTCCGCCACCTCCAGGGACCGTTTTTCCTCGCTGCCCGCTGCACTCATCGTCTCATCCTTTCCTTTTCAATGGGGATATTGTAAAGATAACAGGTATTTGGACAGGAGAAAGGGGCCTTCGTCAATTTTTTCAGCGCAAGGGGTGAATGACGGGGGCGGTTACGGGAGGCCCGAGTGGCAGGAACCAAGGAGATCCATCCAACACATCAATTCAGAATTTTTTCAGCCATGCGAGCGCCGCTTGTTCCTCGGTAAAGGATTTCACCAGATAACCCGCGTTCTTGAACGCCAATTCGATAAACTCGTGGGATTTGTCGTTTTCACTGATTAAAAACGCGGAAATCGACGCCCGGGGAAATTTGATTTCGGGCAACTCCCGATGGGCGAACATATAGTTTTTGCTGACGGACTGGACGTTGGGCGCTTGCCTGACATCAAACAAGTACTTTTTTATGCCATGCTCCTCAGCAAGCCGGATGGCTTCCGGTGCAAACCGCTGGCTGATTTCAGTGGTCATGGGTTTAAAGACTTTGATCAGGATGTAATCTTGGCTCTCGGCCAGCGAAACCTGGAAGTCCATGAATTTTCCCTCAAGTTGACCCTGTTCTGGAGCGGAGAGTGGTTCCTCCCGTCACTTTGCGCGGATCCGTCGGCACCGAAGCTTTGGCGCTCCTGGCGGAAGACCTTTACAAAATTATCACCTCCCGCGCCTGCGACAAGGTGTCTGCGCCTGACCCTCGAAAAACGCGCCGAACAAGAGCAGGGGTGAGGCCGGCCTGAGCCGCGCGAAAACTCTCAGGATTTCTCCTCCAGCCAGCGCAGCGTCCGGGCAATGTCCTCATGGTCGTAGGCCCATTTGCAGCAACCCGCCTCGGCATACACATCAAAGTCGCGAATCTGATCGAGCAGGATCTCAATGAGATATTCCTGCCCCGCGTACCGGGCCGGGTTTCTGGCCACCTGCAAGACCGGATCGGCCAGCCACTTGGGCAATTCGCCATTCTCGAACTGATCGGTGGTCGCCTGCTCAAGTTCCCTGAAAATCGGATTCATCGTCACGCTCCTTTGCTGCCGCGTAGGCCGGAAAGAATGCTCGTCACCCTGTCCCAGTCCACCGCATCGGTCAGGTGGCACCAGGAAAACCTCAGGGAGGTTTCCACCCGCTCCGGCGAACACCCCATGGCCAGCAGGACATGGCTCGGGGTTCGGGTATGGGAGGTGCAGGCCGAGGTGCTGGATACCGCGATGACGTCCTTGAGGGCCGCGATGGCCCGATCGGACTCGATGCCGGGCAAGGACACATTGAGGGCATGGGGCAGGGTATGGCGCTCGTCGCCATTTTGGCGCGCGCCCAGCGCCGTCAAGGCGTTGATGGCCTGCGCCCTAATGGCCAGGCATTTCTCGCGGCGCTCGCCGTGATGGCGCAGGGCGAGCTTGGCGGCTTCGCCGAGACCGGCGATCAGGGGCACCGGCAGGGTGCCCGCCCGCAGCCCCTGCTCCTGCCCGCCCCCGTACATGAGGGGACGCAGCGGCGGCAGGCTGGGGCCGCGCTTGCGCGCAATCAGGGCGCCGATGCCCTTGGGCCCATGGATCTTGTGTCCGCTGAGGGAAATCAGATCCATGCGGCCCTGCCCCAGGGATGCGAGGTCCTTGCCGAACCCCTGGGCGGCATCGACGTGCCACCAGGCGTCATGCCCCGCCAGGATCGCGCCCAATTCCGCGAGGGGCTGCAGCACCCCCGTTTCGTTGTTGACCTGCATGGTGGACACCAGCAGGGTATCGGGGCGCAAGCCCGCGGCGATCCGTTCCGGATCAAAACGCCCGTCCGGCCCCACGGGCACGATCTCGACCTCGAACCCGAGACGCGCCATCACTTCAAAGGGCTCCAGCACCGCCTTATGTTCAATCGCCGTGGTCATCAGGTGGCGCCGCCCGCTGCGCTCGCCCTCGGCGATCAGGCCGAGAATCGCCAGGTTGTTGCTTTCCGTCGCGCCGCTGGTGAAGATCACCTCGTCGGGCCGGGCATCGACCACCCGGGCGATTTGCTTGCGCGCGTGATCCACGGCGGCGCGCGCAAAAACCCCAAAGTCATGGATCGGGCTGGCGGGATTGCCGAAGTCCGTTTCCATGAACCGCCTCACGATGGCCGCCACGGCCGGTTCCATGGGCGTGGTCGCATTACAGTCCAGATAGATGGGCATGACGTCCTCCCGAAGTCGACTCCCTCAAGAATAATCGACCCCTTTGCCCATGGGAAATAAATTCCAACCTCGCCACATCATCGCACCTTTCTGAACTTTCTCATCCGGGAGGGAACAGGGACAGGCTGATTTTTGGCGAAAATCGGCCGACTCTTTTTGACCTTTTGTCAAGTGGCTGTTATTTTTGGGGAGTCGCGCCATGCGTAGGCCGATTGAGTCGACCCTCGCAGTCATCGCCGGCGTTTTTATCCTCACAATCCCCAGGCTGCCCAACGAAATCGTGGCCACCTAGCTGGTTCTCATCGGCCTCTCGGGATTGATCAGATAAGAACATCCGGCGTTGAGAGCTTACCCATACCCCGCATCAAGGAGGACATCATGCTCGATTTTGGCACTCTTTTTTTCACCATCGCCTGCGTTGCCGCCGTTTTGCTGTTTCTCGACATCTCCCCTCCCATGAACAAGATCGCCAAGATTCTTTGCGGCATCTTCCTGCTTCTTTTTACCCTATCCCTGTTCGGTGGATTGCAGCGAGGGTAAGGCCATTGCCCTCGGAAGAAGAGATCCGCTCCGCGCGATTGCGATTTCACCCGGTGATTAAGGTTTCACGCACGCCAGGCTGAGGTATGGCGCGTCATCCTGCGCATATGCGTGCTCATGGACCACAAAACCCGCGTCGCGCAGAAGCTGCGTCCAGACCGCCAGGGGAAATAAGCCCAGGGTCCAGCGGTCTGAGCCAGGCCAAATCTTTGTAGAGGCGGATGTTGTCCGGGGAGTCGGTATTGCCGCACCGTCTGCGACAAAATCAGCGTTCTCTCTCCAGCGTCGCCATCGGCTCCTTCTTCCTGGCACACGATGGATTTGAAGCGGTTTTGGAAAAGTTGGCCGCTGCGGGAGTGGCGTTTGTTGAAGCCGACGACATAGCCGGTGAGCAGCCGGCACATGAGAGTGGACAGCGGGACAGCGCCGGTCCGGAAAAGGAAGTGGTCGTGATTGGATAACAGAACCCAGCCGTAACAGGCAGTTCTGGTCTCGGGGAGCGTCCCCACTGCAGTCGATCATCAATTCACGCCGCAGCGCCTCGCGCGTCGCGGCCACAGCAGTCGGCAGAGAGGTGTCCCCTATGATCATGGTCCGATCCTGGGACTTAGCCCATTCCTGGCCGTCCAAGATTGGCGGTTTTTATTCCAGCCTTGCAGCTGTTGCCGCGACATGCCCAGCGAGCGCTGTCACGAATGTTTTCAAGCTTGCCATGGCCGAAAGACTGGCGAAATCGCCTGAATCTGCCGCGCTCCGCTCTGCGGTGACAACCGTGGCTGTCGTGTATAGCTGCTCCTGCACCAGACGCTGACAGAGTAGGTCGTACCGCTTGAGGTACGACGCGCCCTTAAACTCCTCGAACACTGGGAAATGTGGCGAAAAATCACGCACGGGCCTGCGCGACTCCGGCGCATCCTCGACCATCATCAGCCAACCGACAAAAGGCCGCGGCTGTTTGCCGAAAGCCTCTTCACGGAAGGCCGTCCAGAGATCATGGGCCGTCCCGATGGCTTCTTCGGTCCGGTTGTTGAAGTTGTTACCGAACGATGGGCCAACTTGGCTTTTCAGCTCGATGGCGGCAATCAGCTCGCCCTTGTAGATCACCAAGAGATCCCACAGCTTTGTCGGGCGGAAGTAACCGGGCAAGGTCAGCATCTCTCTGTTCTGATGTGTCTCCGCCTGGGCCAAACCATTAGCCCGGATGACGTCGAGCATCAAAGCCAAGAAGCCGTCCATGTTCTTGCCGGCGGTAACACCAGCGCGCTCACCTTGGTCGGCCTTGCCCGATTCAATCTGTTTCCGTCTCGCTGCTTCGCGGTTTTTCCAAAACGCCTTCACCGCTTCGCTGGCTTTCTGTTCGTAATCGACGAGATCGAGCGCCATTTATTCTCCATTGCCTCCAAGAGCAGATCGTTCTTCGTGACTCAGGTCGTAGAGCTTGAACACGGCCCGGTTGCAGGCTTGCACGTCCAGCTTGACGGCAGCCTCGGCCAGCTCTCGCCGCAGCGATTCAGACACATCCGACCAGCGTGGAATGCGAATGCGTCGCAGGTACTGCGCTTGAAAGCGCAGGAATCCGCCCCGCATTTTTGTTGAATAGGTCGCCACGAAGAGGCGAGTGACGGCGGACAACAACACAGCCTGCAAGGCCCGTAAATCCCAATCGTCTGATGTGACGTAATAGAGGTTGTGGTGGGGGTACAGCTCGCCGCCCTCAAAGACGATATGCGCCTCGCCCTTGATGTCGGGGATCAGGAGCTTCGGCTTGGCTGCAAGCGCCGGGGTAATGCGGTCAATGGTGCGATACCAGCTGGCTGGAGCCTTCTTCGCACAGTGACGCCCGGCGATCAGCTCGCGGCGCGCATCAAGGTAGCGCTGCAAACGCGGGTAAACATCGAGATCAACTAGCCCCCCCGAATCGGCAAAGGGATTAATAACACCCTGCCCGCGCCATATCACCTCGCCCGACAGGATGTCCTTTGTCGTAACCAGCGGCAGCTTCCGGTCTGGCTCGACATCGAGCGCATCGAAATCGTCAATGAAGGCCTTGTCCGCGCCGG
>NZ_JAUVWH010000167.1 GCF_030604225.1 Geoalkalibacter sp. | reverse complement strand
AGGGCGGTGAGCAGGGCGGCGAACAGGATCAGCGCCGCCGCCGGATGCACGGGAAACAGGCTGCCCGTCTCGAACCAGTGGCGCAGCCCCATGAGCCCGCTGATGGGCAGAAAGCCGTCGACGGCGGCCGGACGCGCGAATTCCGGCAACTGTCCGGCCTTGAGCAGGGCCACCCAGCGGGCGAAGCGCAGGGCCAGCCAAACGTAAAAAACCAAAAAGCCCGCCTGCACCAGATAGCGCGGCAGCAGGGGCGGAATGCGGCGCGGGGCGGGGCGCGGCTTGCCGGGCGGGGACGCGGCGCCGCGCGGGTCGGTGGTCATGGAAGCCTCCCTCGGGGAATTCGGCTGCGAGGTTAAGCCCGGCCCATCCCCCTTGTCAATCCCGCCGCCCCCGGCCGGGACGATTGACAGGGGCGGGACGGGCGGCTACCTTTGGCCTTGGATTGCGCCCCAGGCTTTTTCAAGGAGTTGACCATGACCGACGCCGGCCCGACCCTCTGGAACCTCGCCCCGCTCTACGCGGGCGCCGAGGATCCCGCTCTCGACCAGGACCTCAAGCAGCTGCGCCAGGCGGCGCGCACCTTCCGCCGCGACTTTCGCGGGCGCATCGCCTCGGACAACCTCTGCGCCGACCTGCTCGCCGCCGCCCTGCGCAGCTACGAGAGCCTGCAGCGCCTGGGTCTCAAGCCCTATCTCTACGCCCAGTTGCTGTTCTCCGGCGACAGCCGGCCCGACGCCCACAAGGCGCTGCTCGCCAAGGTGCGCGAGCTGTGGAGCGAGATCAGCGAGGAGGTGCTGTTCTTCGAGCTGGAACTGCTGCGCATCGACGAGGAGCACTTCGCCCGGCTGCTCAAGGATGAGGGTGTCGCTGCCTACGCCCACTATCTGGGCCAGGTGCGCGCCCATGCGCCCTACACCCTGGGCGAGGAGGTCGAGCAGGCCCTCAAGCGCAAGGATCTGACCGGCAAGGAGGCCTTTGTCCAGCTCTTCGAGGAACTGACCTCGTCCCTCGCCTACCGCTTCCAGCTGCCCGACGAGGAGCAGCCCCGCGAGGTCACGGGCGAGGAGCTGCTGGCCCTGCTGCACCATCCCGAAGGCGCGGTGCGCGAGCAGGCCTTCGCCACCTTTCTCGACAAGCACGCCGAACACGGCCTGGTGCTGACCAGCTGCTTCAACAACCTGCTCCTCGATCACGCCAAGGAAGTCGAGCTGCGCAACTATCCCGACATCCTGACGCCGACCCATCTGAGCAGCGAGACCGAGGCGGCCATGGTCGAGCGCATGATGGAGGTGACGGAAGCCAACTACGGCCTGGCCCAGGAGTATTTTCGCCTGAAACGCCAGCTCCTCGGCCTGCCCGCGATGAAAAACACCGACCTCTACGCCCCCCTCGACAACCAACAGCGCGAAATCAGCTTTGCCGCGGCGCGCGCCCTGGTGCTCGATGCCTTCGCCGGTTTTGCCCCGGAACTGGCGCAAGCGGCGGCCGCCTTTTTCGACGAGGGGCGCATCGACGTGGCGCCACGGCCGGGCAAGACCGGCGGCGCCTTCTGCATGGGCATGATGCCCGGTCTCGCGCCTTACGTGCTGCTCAACTACACCGGCAACCCGCGCGACGTGGCGACCCTCGCCCACGAGCTCGGCCACGGCGTGCATTTCGCTCTCTCCCAGGAACAGAACCTGTTTCATTACCAGGCGTCGCTGCCCTTCGCCGAGACCGCCAGCGTGTTCGGCGAGATGCTGCTCACCCGTCACCTGCTTGATCGCGAGAGCGATCCGCGAGTCAAGATCGCGCTGTTGTGCGCCAAGCTCGAGGACATCATCGCCACCACCTTCCGCCAGACGGTGCTCACCCGCTTCGAGATCGCCGCCCACCGCCGCCGCGCCGAGGGGCTGCTCGCGCCCGAGGACTACTGCGAACTCTGGTGGCGGGAAAACACCAAGCTGTTCGGCGACGCGGTGAGCATGATCGAACCCTACCGCTGGGGCTGGAGCTACATCAGCCACTTCATCCACGCGCGCTTTTACTGCTTCAGCTACGTGTTCGGCGAGCTGCTGGTGCTCGCCCTCTACCAGAAATACCGCGAGGAGGGCGAAGCCTTCGTGCCCAAGTATCTCGACCTGCTGCGCAAGGGCGGCAGCCAGAAACCCCAGGAACTGCTCGCGCCCCTGGGCATCGATCTCGCCGATCCCGATTTCTGGCAAAAGGGGTATGATTTCGTCGCCGGGCTTCTGAGCGAATTGAAGAGCCTTGTCGCAAAGGGTTGAACAAGCCCCGTCGACGAAAAAGCCGCTCCCCGGGGAGCGGCTTTTTCACACGCGACGATGTCCATGCACAGCTCAACGTAGCCAGGCCGCCACCTTGTCGGGATTTTCGGCGATCCAGCGCTTGGCGGTCTCGGAGGGCGTCGCGCCCTCCTCGCGATTCCACACCATGACCTGCTGCATGTCGTCCGTCGTCCAGGAAAAGTTGTCGAGAAACCGATGGACCTCGGGCATGTCCTGCTCAAGACCCTGGCGCACGATGGTGTGAATTTGCTCGGCGCCGCCATAGACATTTTTCGGATCTTCGAGATATTTGAGATCCCACTGAGCGAATTTCCAGTGCGGCGTCCAGCCGGTGACCGCCACCCACTGCTCGCGATTGACCGCATCGGCCAGGGCGGCCGTCATGGTGGCGCCGCTGCCTTCCACCAGGCGCAACTTGTCCAGACCATAAGCGTCCATCGCCTCTTCGGTTTTCGACATCAGCCCGGCCCCGGGATCAATGCCGATGATACGTCCGTCAAAGCGCTCGGCCTGAGCGTTGAGCTCTTCCATGGAGGAAATTTCCACGTAGGCGGGCACCACCAGGCCGATGCGGGTGCCATCCAGGTTGGGGCCGAGATCGACGACTTGCTCCCGGAGGCGCTCCAGATAATGCCCATGAGTGGTCGGCAGCCAGGCGGCGACCATGGCGTCGGCATCACCGCCGGCAATGCCCTGCCACATGGCGGCGGCGCTCACCGGTGTGAGGCGCACCTCGTAGCCGAGTTTTTCCTGCAGAACCGCCGCCACCACGTTGGTGCTGGCCACCTCCGAGGACCATTCGACATAAATCAGATCGACCCGCTTGGGGGCTTGTGCCTCCTCCTGCTTTTGACAGCCGACCAACAGCAGGGCGAACATCACGGACAGCGCCAGGACCGCCCTTTTCAAAGATCCTTTCATTTGGTTCTCCTTTCTTGAGTCATTTACACAGGTTCAACATCACGCTTTCTTGCGGCCACCGACCTTTTGCGTCATGCGGTCCAGGGCCATGGCCAGAATGACCACGCCCAGGCCCGCCTCAAACCCGTTGCCCGGTTCAAAACGCTGAATGGCGCGCCACACATCGCTGCCCAGGCCGCGCGCGCCGATCATGGCGGCGATCACCACCATGGAGAGCGAAAGCATGATGGTCTGGTTGATGCCCGCCATGATGGTCGGCTTGGCCAGGGGAATCTGCAATTTCACCAGTTTCTGCATGCGATTGGCGCCAAAGGCATCCGCCGCCTCCACCAACTCGCGCGGCACCTGCTGAATGCCCAGGCAGGTCAGACGAATGGCGGGCGGCATGGCGAAAATAACGGTCGAGAAAATCGCCGATACCGGCCCCAGGCCGAAGAAGGGAATGGCTGGGATCAGATAGACAAAGGCCGGCATGGTCTGCATGAAATCGAGCACCGGCATGGTGGCGCGGTGCATGGGTGCGAACAGGGCGGCAAGAATGCCCAGGGGCAGGCCGATGGTGACGGCAATGGCCGTGGCGATCAGCACCAGGGCCAGGGTCGAGATCATGGACGCCCACAGCGCCATATTCCAGATCAGGGCGAAGCCAACCAGGGTGAGAATTCCGGCACGGCGCCCGGCCAGCCACCCGGCCAGGGCGGTGAACACCAGGATCAGCACCCAGGGTGGAAAAAACATCAGTCCGGTCACCAGCAGGTCGATGCCTGTCTCCATGACGCGGGAAATGGCCCGGGTGATGAACGCGAAATTGAGGGTGAGGAAATCGATGATTCTTTCCAGAAAATCACCGATGGGAAGGCGCGGCAGCGGCATGGTCATGAATCGTTGCTCCTCTCCGCCATGGCGGCAAGCAGCGCGCCGCGGATGATGATGCCCTCCAGGCGTCCGTCCTCATCCACCACCGCCACCGGAAAGTTTTCAATGGTGAAAATTTCGCTCAAGGGGGCATCGGGCCGCACCTGCGCAAGGTCGCGCTGAACGATGTCGGCAAGATCCTTGCCGCCCTGGCCGGCCAGGCGCGAGGCATCATCGGCCGTCACCCGCCCCACCAGACGCCGCTCGCGGTCGATGACCAGCAGGCCGGAGATGCCGACCTCCTTCATCTTGCGCAGGGCGATCTTGGGACCGTCCTTGCCCAGGGTCACGGTGGAGGCCTTGTGCATGACCGCGCGGGCGGTCAGAACCTTGGCCAGATTGACGTCCTCGACGAATTTTTCCACATAATCCGTGGCCGGTTTGGTGAGAATGTCCTCCGGGGTGCCGATTTGCACGATACGCCCGTCTTTCATGATGACGATGCGATCGCCAAGCTTAAGGGCCTCATCGAGATCATGGGTGATGAACAGGATGGTTTTTTTCATGCGGCTTTGCAGGGAGAGCAATTCGTCCTGCATCTCGCGCCGGATCAGGGGATCCAGGGCACTGAAGGCCTCGTCCATGAGCAGGATATCGGGATCGACGGCCAAGGCGCGGGCCAGCCCGACGCGCTGCTGCATGCCGCCGGAGAGCTCATCGGGCAAGGAATCCTCCCAGCCGGAGAGACCCACCAGCTTGAGCGCCTCGCGCGCCCTCCGCGCTCGATCGGCCGGTGCGACGTTCTGGATTTCCAGACCGAATTCCGTATTCTGCAGCACGGTGCGGTGGGGCAGTAGGGCAAAGCGCTGAAACACCATGCCGAACTTTTTCATGCGCAGGCGGCGCAACGGCTCGTCGTCCAGGGTGGTGATATCCACACCGTCGATAAGCACCCGTCCCGCCGTCGGTTCAATAAGGCGGTTGATGCAGCGCAACAGAGTCGACTTGCCGCTGCCGGAGAGTCCCATGACCACCAGCAATTCGCCCTCGGCCACCTCGAAGGAGGCATCGTTGACCCCCACGGTAAGGCGCGTCTTTTCAAGAATGGCGTCCTTGCCGAGGCCCTCGGCGAGCATTTTGACGCCGCGCCTGGGGTCACGCCCGAAAATTTTAAAAACCTTATCAACAGTGATTTTGGCGGGGTTGCTGCTCGCTTCCATGGGCAGGGTCTGCTTTCCGACGGAGCCTTCGTGCCGCTTCCGGATCAAAACTTTTGAGAAAAAAGGAAGCGCTCGACGACGGCCAAACACCCCCGCCGAGCACTGGGTGTGAAAGGTTAGAAGTAGT
>NZ_JAUVWH010000111.1 GCF_030604225.1 Geoalkalibacter sp. | reverse complement strand
CGTTGCAGACGCCGCTGGTTTTCGTGCTCCCTCACCTTGATCTCCAGATATTCGTCGCGCTCCAGTTCGAAGAGTTGTTTACGGTAGCGATCCGTCAGGTCGTACCAATGCTCCAGGCGCAGGTGCAGGCGGTCCTGCGTGGGGGCGGGCAGGGCATGCATGAAGGCTTGGATGGCGAAATAGTAGCGCGCCGCGTTGCGCTCTACCGCGCCGCGCGCTCCGTCGATGTGAACCGGGTTGCCCAGCGCATCCTCGCCGACGACGGTGAAGCCGACCTTGCCCGCGCCGAGGGTCGTGAAATAGGCATGTTCCGCCAGGCGTAGGCGCAGGCTGCTCGCGTAGGAGTAGCTCACGCGGACAAAGGATCGCTCCTGGTCAAGGGGCAGGGCTTGCACAGCGATGCGGTGGTTTCTCGTGCCGAAGGGTCCGTCCTCGGCCAAAAGGAGGATATCGAGATAGGTTTCGCGTCGGGCGACAACCTGGAACCGGTAGCTCACCTGATTGGATTCATGAGGCGGCTGATAATGCTTGCGGCCCAGGTAGAAAACCAGCCGCGAGCCCTGGGGCGTTTCCGTCGACGTGCAGGCCTTGGTGTTGGGATGGAGAAAGACGATCTCGCACCAGTTGATCGGGTTTGCCAGAGCCTCGGCCAGCTCGGCGAAAGGTTCGCCCAGAATCCCATGGACATCCACCTGTACGAGGTTTTCTTGCACAAATGAATCAAGATACAGGGGCAGGCCGAAGATGCTGTTTTCCAGGCGCGCCTGGTTTTGCTCATGGGCCGCGCGCAGGAGGCTTTCCTCCTCGGGGGCTGCCGGCGCGGTCGCGGCCCGCGAAAAAATCACCAAGACGACCAAAAACAAGACCACGGCAATTTGCCGTGTCAGGATCATCCGTTGTTCCATTCCGGACCTGGGGTTCATGCTTCCTATTCTAGCTTTTTTGCGGCCCGGTCGCCGGGTCACCGCAGGTCTTTTTCCGTGCTAAAATACGGACAGGCAGCGTATTTGGTTGTGGATTCCCGATGCGGGGGCAGGTTTGGATCCTGTCGAAAGGGGTTCCGTCATGACCGAAATCCATGAATGCGGCCAATGTGGAGTGGTTTCCGAGATCCGTGAGCAGCTTTGTCATCCCGAGGAGCGTCACGATAAGCATGAATATTGCGGCTCGGCGCCCGAGCGCGACAATCTGTGCGAGCCCATGCGCGAGCATCTGGGTTATGTCTGCGGCAGTTGCGGCCGACCCGCCGAGCAGCCCGAGCTGGTGTGCAAACCGTTGGTGACGGGCTGAGGCTGGTATCTTGCGCTGGTGGCGCAGGCCGTGCGGAGAGGAATGGCATGCAGGATGAGATTCTTCACTTCTGGTTCGCCGGGCTGGAAGGAGAGGGTGTTCCCCCACCCGAGCGTCTGCGCTTCTGGTTCAACGGCGGCGAACAGGTCGATGGGCTGATTCGTGAGCGCTTCGCGCAGGTTGTGGAGCGGGCGGGGATGGGCGAGTTCGACGACTGGCGGCAGACGCCGCGGGGCAGCCTCGCGCTGCTGGTGTTGCTCGATCAGTTTCCGCGCAATATGTACCGCGACAGCGCGCGGGCCTATGCCTACGACCCAAAGGCGTTGGAAATCTGCACGGCGGGGCTGAACATCGGCCAGGACCAGGCGCTGAACCTGGTGGAGCGCGCCTTTTTCTATCTGCCCCTCGAACATGCCGAGGACCTGGCCATGCAGGAGCGTTCCGTCGCGCTTTTTGCGCAGCTGCTTGCCGAGGCGCCTCCCGTCCTGCGCGAGGTGTGTTCCGGTTTTTACGATTATGCCCTGCGCCACCAGGCGGTCATCGCCCGCTTTGGGCGCTTTCCTCACCGCAATCGCGCCCTGGGGCGCGTCTCCACGGCAGCGGAGGAAGAATTCCTCCGCCAGCCGGGTTCGTCCTTTTAGCCTTCACCCCGCCTCGCGTTTCCTGAAATCCCCGCTCGGAATTTTTCGGCCGACCACCTGGGGACAGTTCCAGTAGTAGGTCCAGGCATCGGTTTCGGTTCCATCCGTCAAGCGCACCCGCCCCTGGCGCCGCAGATAGACGCTCGCGGCTTCATTGTTCGGATCGTATTCCTCCAACGCATCGAGCATTTCCAGGGTTTGCGCGTAGTCCTCGGGGACGAGGATGACCAGTTCGCCCTCAACCCGCCCCGCGCCGTCCACCAGGTAGGGATAGCCGCCGTCTTCGACGAAGTACAATTCCCCGCGAACCGAAGCGGGAATTTCCGCCAAGGTTCGTCCACCGAGATAGGCGCGATAATTCTTCTCGCCGGGGCGCAGCGTGCCGTAAACGAAAATCGGCAGTTGCTCCATGCGCAAGCGGCTTCCCTAATCCCGCGCCAGGTACTCCAGGGTGATGGCCACCGTGCGGTTGAAGGCGCGGGATTCCGACGAGAGATTGTCGTAGGGCGGATCCTGGGCGCCGGCGCCGCGGTACTGGATGCGCTTGTCCGGGTCGCCGCCCGCGGCCGCCAGCAGCAGATCGTAGACCGCCTTGGCGCGGCGTTCGGAGAGCTTCTGGTTGTAGGCGTCGGAGCCGATGTTGTCGGTGTGGCCGACGATCTCCACGGCGGCCTGGGGCAGGGCGCGGATGCGCGCGGCGATCTGCTCGACGATGCCCTGATTGCGCGCGTCGATGGTGTCGCGATCGAAATCGAAGAGAATCAGGGCATATTTCTCCTGCACCCGGTAATCCAATTGCTGCGCGAGGCGCCGGCTGGTCTGCAGGAATTGCACCTTGACCGGTTCGGCGGCCACGGAGAGTTGCTGGTCGCGGCGATCGCGGGCTTCCAGGCTCACCGCGATGCTGCCCGCGGCGCCCACGTCCTGGGGACGGTCGAGTTTGAGGGGCAGCAGGTAATGGTCGTTGGGGGCGCCTTCCCCGGCGACTTCGGCGAGGGTGGTGCCGCCCGCGCTGACCTGGATGCGCCAGTCGGCGACGCCGTAAAGGCTGTCGATGAGGGGGCGCACGATGAGCGAGCTGTTGTCGATTCGGTAGTTAAGGTAGGTGCTGCGCACCAGGTCGAGAATCGCCGGATGGTCCGAGTGGATCTCCATGCGGCGATTGTCGGCGCGCCCTTCGTCGATGCGGCTGGTGCTGGGCTTTTCCGGCAGGTTGCGCGCTTCGAGGCGGATGCGCTCGGGGTCGATGTTCCAGGTGTCGCGCAGGTAGACGGCGACGGCCTCGGCGCGCTGCGCGGAGAGATCCTGGCGGCCCTTTTCCTCGCCGAAATCCATGTTGCAGCCCACCAGGGTCACCGAGGCGTCGGGGTTGGTCGCCAGGCGCTTGCCGAAGATGTTGAGCACCTGATAGTACTTCTCCAGGGTGCCGCGCAATTGCTGCTCCTCGAAGGTCACGGTGTCCAGGCGGTTGGTGAAGCGCTGGTAACGCGGGGGAATGTCGCTGGAGCCCGTATCGAAATAGATGTGGCCAAGCAGGGGCGAGGCGTCGATGGTCTTGACTTCCTCGATGGTCAGGCCGGCGGGGGACACCGCCAGGCGCCCCTCGGTGGGAAAGAGGTAGCTGATCACGTAGTTGTATTGCATCTTGGAGGCCACCGCCTGAAAGATCGGCACCAAGGCCGCCTCTTCCGTGGCTTTCCAGATTTGCCCGCCGCCGCGCGAGGCGAAACTGCTCAGGAAGGGATCGGTCGCGGCCCCGGGCATGAAGTCGATGGCGTAGGCTTCGAAGCGCTCCAGGTTCTGGATGGATTGGCTCACGTCGTCACGGGTGTAGCGGCTGTTGAGGTCTTCGCCGTCGGAGAACACCACCATGAACTTGGGCTCGTCGGCGGGCATGCGGCCGACGATGTCGAGAGCGGCGAGCATGCCTTCAAAAAGAAAGGTGTTGACGGTGAGCCGTCCCTGATAGACCTGGCGCACGAAATTGCGCAGGGCGTCGGCATCGCTGGAGCTGAAGGTCCGCACATGCAGATCGCGACCCCCGATGCGCTGGGTTTGGCCGTCGATGAACACCACCAGATGCACCTGGTCGATGGGCCGCATGATCTTGAGCAACTCGTCCATGGCCGCCAGCAGGGGCTCGACGGCGTTGCGCTGCTCCATGGAGCCCGAGTTGTCGAGCATCAGCACGATGTGGCGCGGCACGTCGAGGTTTTCCGCGAAGGATTCCACCGAGACGATGCGCGCCTTGCGGCCGAACTGGCTGACGCTGAAATCCTCCGCCGTCAAGCCGAGAATCGGCTGGTTGTCGGCATCGGCCACGCGCACCAGCACCTTGCCGTCCTCGATGATGCGGTCGAGAGCCACCTGGGCTCCTTCCCGCGGTGATTCAACCAGCAGATCCTTGGCGTCCAGGGCCAAGCCCGGCCCACAGAACATGCCAACCAGCAGCACAGCAAAAATCCAGCGGTATATCATTCCGTTCCTCCCTGGGTGGCTGGGGTAGACAACAATCAGGGGATTATAGCATCCGGCACCCTGAACACAATCCGCGAAAAAGGAGTGTTCTTGACAGCTTGAAGTTTTTTGCTAGCGTTCATTAAATAGCTCGATAGCCGGTTTGCCAGGAGGTGCCCCATGTCGAATCCGCACGCGCCCTTTTATCCCATCATTTATGTGCGTGGCTATGCCATGACCCAGAGCGAGCAGGATGAAACCACCGCCGACCCCTTCTGCGGCTTCAACCTGGGCTCAACCGTGTATCGCTCCACCCCGGAAAAAGACCGGCCGGCGAAGAAATTCATCTTCGAGTCGCCGCTGCTGCGCCTGTGCTCGGACTTCGGTTACGCCGACGTCTACAAGGACGGACTCGACATCGTGGATGCCGAATGGGAAGGCCCGATTCCGCCTCGATCCATCGTCATTTACCGCTACTACGATGAGGCCTCGAAGCTGCTGGGCACGGGCAAGACCCCGCCCATCACCGAGTTCGCCAAGGGCCTGAGTCGGCTGATTCTGCGCGTGCGCGAACTGGTCTGCGCCCACCCCGAGAGCAACCTGCTGCCGGAGGATTTTCGCTGCTACCTGGTGGCCCATTCCATGGGTGGGCTGGTGTGCCGCGCTTTTCTGCAGAACCCCGCGCTGGGGGACGAGCAGGCGCGCCGCGCGGTGGACAAGGTGTTCACCTATGC
Organism: Geoalkalibacter sp.; assembly: GCF_030604225.1. GTDB lineage: Bacteria > Desulfobacterota > Desulfuromonadia > Desulfuromonadales > Geoalkalibacteraceae > Geoalkalibacter. Next base: position 5,724 of record NZ_JAUVWH010000111.1, on the reverse strand, counting down.
CACCCCGCACAACGGCATCGACATCCTCGGCCTCAACGTGCCGCGCTTTTTGTCGGCGGCGGACATGAACAATTTCAACCGTGCGACCATGGCCAAATATCTCGATCTGGAAGCCCTGTTCAAAAAGACCGGCCGCGCCGACTGGCTGCCCGAGGAAGCGTTTCCCTCCGAGCGCTTTTTCTGCCTGGTGGGCACCAACCGCGCCGACTATGAGGCGGCCATGGGCCTGTCGCGCGCCTTCGCCGGGCACGGCAGCGACGGGCTGGTGCGCATCGACAACGCCTCGGTCTGGGGAACCAACGCCCGCGGCCAGGTCTCGGCGCCCAGCGCCACGGCCTATGTGTATCGCGCCCATTCGGGATTTTTCGGCATCGTCAACAGCGAGGAAGCCTATCAGAACCTTACGCGCTTTCTGTTCGGCGACATCCGCGTGGATGTCTGGGTTGACGTGGACGCCGTGCACCTGCCGACGGAGATTCAGGGCAAGCCGGTCAATGCCCTCTATCTTTTTGAACTGCTCGCCTCGCCCCGCGGCAAGCGCTGGTATCTCACGCGCCGGGTGGCGGAGGAGGATTCGCCGGCCTGTCGCAATCATCAGCAGCTCATCGACCCGGCGGACAAGAACGCCCGCAAGATCTTTCTGTCGACGGTGTTTCTCGCCAACCGCGCCCGGGTCAACGCGGCGCGGCCCTCCCTGGCCTACGGCCTGACCCTGGGCGTGCGCGTGCCCGAGTACGAGGTGGAGCGCCGGTTCTGGGCCGACACCCATTACGAGGGTGGCTACCTGTTCCGCGATACGCTGGTCATGGAAATGGTGCCGCCGCGGCAGGCGGGGGGAGACTGGACGGTGCATCATGGCTGGCAGAGCAACCAGGCCGGCCGCGCCACCCAGGCCCTGGCCTACAAGACCCTGCGCAACGGCAAGATCGAGATGCGCGTTGCCTTCGGCGCTCACCAGGCGCCGGGCATCCAGGGGCATCTGCGTTTCGTCGTATCGGCCTGGAATAGCTGAGTTTCCAGCGCAGCCTTTGCATCGCTGCTTTCTCGGGGCCCCCCGGCAACGTCCGTCCGGGTGGGCCCGGCTTTTTTTGGCCGTTGAATTTTGCCCGGGGCATCTGGTATCACTAGAACCTTATGTCCGAAGCCAAGCTGACCACCGAATATTTCCGGCCCGGCATCGAGCCCGCCGATCTGCCCGCGCTCTTTCCCCTGCTGCGGGCGCGCGACGCCCTGGCCGCCTTCACCGCCCTGTTTCGCGGCGCCGACGAGGATGTGCTGATCCGCCTGCTGGTGCTGCGCGAAATCGGCCATCGCGGCGAGCAGCCCCTGTGGAGCCCGCAGGAGCTGCGCAGCCACTTCGCCTATCTCGACGACACCAAATTGCAGACCGTGCTGCACCGCCTGCGCGAGACCGACCTGCTGGTGTGGGACGGCGAAACCGCCCACTACCAGATCAGCCCCCACGGCCGCATGGCCCTCTCTGCCCTCTCGACCCTGCTCAAGTTCTCCGAGGAGGAGGGCGGCGAGATCGGCTACATCACCTCGCAGCTCGCTGCCGGGCAGGCGCTGGGCAAGGTGTCCAACGAGGATCTGCAGCACCTGCTCTCGCGTCTCGTCGAACTGGAGGAGGAATTCGGCCGCGCGGTGCTCTCCGGCTCGGAGCTGCGCATCCGCCGCGCTGAGAAAAAGCTCGGCGCCGTGATCGCCTGGGTCGAGAAGGGCACCGAGATCATGCGCCTCATCGCCGCCGATCCCGACCTCGACCAGGCCACCCACCGCGTGGCGCAGAAGATCGGCCAGGTGCAGAGCCGCATGCTGCGCATGAGTTCGGTGTTCCAGCGCACCCTCAACCAACTCGAACGGCAGAAGGTGCACCTCGGGCAAAGCGGCCTGTCGACCACCGACATCCACCGCTGGCTGCGCATGCTCGACACGGAGCAGCTTTGCGGTCTGCTCGACGAGAGCCTGGCCTTTGCCCCGCAACTCGGCTGCCTGCTCGGCGATGTGGCCTTCGATGTCGCCGAGTTCGAGCTCATCGACCGGGTGCGCGCCGCCGCCCAGGACACCAGCCTGCCGCCGGCCCGCGAGGCGCCCCCGGCCGGGGAACTGCCGAGCAGCGAGGAGGATCTCACCCGGCTGCGCGATTTTCTCGGCAACCTCCAGGCCATGGTCGCCGATGTCCCCCTGGCGGAGGCCATTCCCGCCGAGGATTTCCCCACCACCTCCTACCGCCTGTCCCTGGCCGCGCTGCTCGGCGATGCCGAATTCGGCGCCCTTGAGGGCGCGGTGGCCGATCTCGCCCGCCTGCCCCTGCGGCTGCGGCTCACCGGCGAGAGCATCGCCGTCGGCCGCCACGGGGTCGAGGCCATGAGCGACGGCCGGGTGGAAACGACTCTCCCCAAGACCTCCCAGGAGTCCATCGATGGATAAGGATGTCCGCGCCCTGGTGGCGCGCCTGCTCGCTCACCAGTCCCTGCCGCGCCAGGACCGCCAGGTGCGCAAGGCCCTCACCGACGAGGCGTTCCGCCAGGATCTCGACAGCCGCCTGCATGCCTGCGGGCTGCGGTTGCTCGACAATCCCTACGCCGGTCATGTGACCCTGGCCCTGGAACGCGACATGGAGCAAGGTGTGCTCGGCGAACAGGACACCTGGCTGTCCAATACCCTCAACCTCGATCGCAGCGCCATCGCCCTGCTGGTGGTGCTCTGGGCGCTGATCATCCTGCCCAAGCGCCAGCGTCAGATCGAGCGGCGCGACCTGGGCGAGGAGCAGGCCGATATGTTCGCCGACGAAAAACCCCTGGAAACCGGGCGCAGCGTGTCGGCGCCCATCAGTCGCAACGCCCTCATCGCTGACTTCGGCGACAAGCTCGGCAAGGCGACCAAGATCAAAATGAATCTTGGCACCCTGGCGCGCCTGGGTTTCATCATCCAGCGCCAGGAGGAAATCTTCGAGGGGCCGCTCCTCGATCTGCTGCTGGAATACAATCAGCTGGCCGGGCGGGTGCTCGACGGCGCCCTGCACGACCTGCTCGGCCGCCATCTCGCCGACGTGCTCCCGGCGCCCGTGGCGGAAGACGACGAGGAGGAGGCCGATGTTTAGATTCCACAAGGTCGAGGTGGTGCATTGGGATTTCTGGGAGCGCTTTTCCCTGCCCCTGGATGCCGACGTCATCACCATCGTCGGCCCCAACGGCTCGGGCAAGACCACCCTCCTCGACGCTCTGCGTACCCTGCTGTGCATCGACTGCTCGGCGGGGCGCGACTACAAGCGCTACGTGCGTCGCAGCGACAAGCCTCTGAGCTGGCTGCGCGCCGTGGTGGACAACGAGCGCAGCGACTCGGGCTTTCGCCCCTTTTTCCCCTTTCTTTCCGAAAAGGTCACCCTCGCCTGCCAGATCCGCCGCAAGGGCGGCGACTGGCAGCGTCAGTACCTGCTTGCCGAGGGCGACGTGCCCATCGAGAACCTTGAGGAGCACGGTACCTGGATCGGGGTGCGCGACTACCGCCAGCGCCTGGAGCAGGCCGGGCTCACACAGGCCATCCGCCACGTGCTGGCCCTGGAGCAGGGCGACACCGACAAACTCTGCGAGTACAGCGCGCGCCAGTTGCTCGAACTGGTATTCAGCGTGTTCGGCGACCAGGAGGTGCTCGACAACTACCAGCAGGCCAAGAACGAGCAGCTGGAAATCGGCCGCGAGCTGGAAAAGCTCGAGGAAGAGCTGGCGCGGCTCGGCTTGCGTCTGCGCGAGGCCGAGGCCAACGTCAATTCCTTTCGCGAATGGCAGCACCTGCAGGCCGAGCTCGAGCGGTTGTCCCTGGAATTTCTGCCGCGCGCGGAACTGGCCGACGTGCAGGACCGCATACTCGCCGCACGGGGGCCGCTGCGCCGCAAACGCGGCGAAATGCGCGCTCGCCACAAGGCCTTTGCCGCCCTGCGTGAGAGCCTGGAGGGTCTGAGCGCGGAAAGCGCCGCGGCGCGCGCCCGGGAGAGCCATCTGGAGCAGGCCGAACAGGCCGCTCGCGAGAGTTTCGAGCGTCTGCGCCTTGCTGCCCATGACGCGGAGAAAATTCTGCGCGACAAGGACGAACTCGAAGCGCGCTGCCGCGAGCAGCAGGCCGGCATCGACGCGCCGGCCCTGGCCGCCGAGCAGCGGGCCAAGCGCGAGCAGATGGCGGCCAACGATCATGAGCTCAAGACCCTGCGCAGCGGCCTACGCGATCTGCGCGCGCGGCTTGCGGCGCTCAAGGCGGGGGAAAAGCTCGAGCCCGGTTTCGTGCAGGAGTTCCGCCGCCATCTGGAAGAAGCCGGCATCGCCCATCGCCTGCTGACGGAGATCGTCGAGGTCAGCGACCCGGCCTGGCAGGGGGCGCTGGAAGGGGTGCTCGGACCCTTCGCCCATATCGTGCTGCTAGCCGACCCCCGCGACCGGCGCCGCGCCTGGGAACTGGGCGAGAAACTGCGCTACCGCAATTTCGTCGTCGCCGAGCGCGGCAGCGCCTCCGCGGCCATGCCCGGCTCGCTGCTGGATGTGGTGCGTTTTCGCGAGGCGCCGCCCGAATGGCTGGTGGAACTGCTGGGGCGCATCCGCAGCGTGGAGAGCGTCGCCGAGGGCGAGGCCCTGCCCGGCGATGTCTCCTGGGTGACGCGCGCGGGCTACCATCGCGAGCGGCGCGGCGGGCGCCACCTCGGCGTCGAGAAAGGCCGCTATCAGTTCGGCGAGGCGGCGCGCAAGAATCTCATCGGCGACACGGAACAGGAAATCGCCGCCCTGGAGAGCCGCGAGGTGCAGCTCAGCGGCGACAATGACGCCTTGAGCAAACGCATCGACGCCGTGCAGGCGCTGCTCAGCGGCGTCGATGCCGCTCTGGCCCTGGCTGCGCGCGCCGCCGAATTCGCCCGCGCCGAGCAGGAATTCCCCGCCCTGGCCGAGCAGGCCCAGGAGGCCGGCGCGCGCCTGGTCGACTGCGGCGCCAAGCTCAAACAGGCGCGCGAAGAGCGCCACCGCCTGGAAAAGCAGCTCAGCGCCCAGGAGGCATCCCTGCGTGAGAAAGAGGGCGAGTTGCGTCGCGAGCAGGGCGAGCTGCGCGCCGCGCGCCGCCAGCAGGCCGATCGGGTGGTGGAATTTCGCGGGCGACGGCGCTCCCTGCCCGCTGCCTGGCGCAGCCGCGCGGCCCTCGTCGAAGTGCGCGGCGCCTACGAGTCGGCCGATGCCGTGCGCCGCGACCTGCAGCGCCTCAAGGAGCGCCTGAATCTCGGCAGCTGGGTGACCGACGAGCAGGTGGTGGCGGTCAAGGACAAGCTCCAGGGCGACCACGCCCATCTGGAAGAGGTCATCCGCGCGCGGCGTATCCACCATCAACGCCACCTCAGCGCCACCCAAGAGGCGCGCGAGAGCTACATCAACGTGCTGCGCGCCACGGTGCGCCGCTACAGCCGCAACGTGCGCTCCCTGGGCGAGCTGGCGGGCATCGGCGTCGAGGTCGAGCCGCCCCATCTGATCAACGAGGATCTGGCCCTCGCCCAGGCCGGACTCAACGTCAAGTTCAACTTCGACCAGAAGGGCCTCATCGGCCTCAACGACGGCGAGGCCTCGGGCGGCCAGCAGGTGATGAAGTCGCTGATCCTGCTCATCGGCCTGCTCATGGACGAAAGCCGCAGCGGCGGCTTCGTCTTCATCGACGAGCCCTTCGCCCATCTCGACGTGTTCAACATCGACAAGG
>NZ_JAUVWH010000029.1 GCF_030604225.1 Geoalkalibacter sp. | reverse complement strand
TGTCCACGGGGTCGTCGGCGATCACCAGGATGTCCAGGTCGCTGTCCCGGTGCATTTGTCCCCGCACATAGGAACCAAAGAGAATGATCCGGCGCGGGCGGGCCGTTTCGACAATCCGGTCCACGGCAGCCTGAACTTTTTGCGGTGTGACTTCCCAGGGCACGCCCATGTCGGCCTCGTTCGGAAGAAAGTTTGCGGAGGAAGAATCCGCGAAATGCCGATGACCTGATTTATAGCATGCCGCGCCGAGGCGGCAAATCCTTTAATCATCTCCGCAAGGGTTCAGGCCGAGGGCGCCTGAAAGCTCACCTGCACATCCGCGCGATGCGCCGGGTCGATCTGCCACAGGGTGCGGCGCGCGAAGTTGAACAGGCGCGCCACCAGCACGTCGGGGAACTGGGCGAGGCGGATGTTGTAGAGGTTGACCGCGTCGTTGAAGAACTCGCGGCGGTCGGCGATCTGATCCTCGAGTTCGGTGATGCGGGACTGCAGGGCGCGAAAGGCCTTGTCGGCCTTGAGCTCGGGGTAGCGCTCCACCACCATGAACAGGGAGCGCAGGGCGTCGGTGAGCATGTTCTGCGCCTGGATTTTCTGCCCTTCGCCGGCGGCGGTGGTCACCTGGGAGCGCGCCTTGATCACCGCTTCGAGGGTGCGCTGTTCGTGCTGCATGTAGCCCTCGCACACCTTGATGAGCTTGGGCAGTTCGTCAAAGCGCTGCTTGAGCAGCACGTCGATATTGCTCCAGGCCTTGTCGATGTTGTTCTTCATGCTGATGAAGCCGTTGTAGACGACGATGACGAACAGTGCCAGGGCCGCCGTAATGAGGGCGATCACGCCGAGAACGATCCAGAGGGTCATGGGTTTTGTCCTTTCGTGTTGAAAAGCTGGAAAAATTCTAAAAATCTGAACACACAGGGACGGACAGGATAGGCAGGATAAAACCCATGCTCATGTTTGTTCATCCTGCTTATCCTGTCCATCCCCGTCAACCAAGCCAAGAAGTCATTGCCCAAACAGCCGCAGCTAAAGCGGCGGCGAATAAGGCCGTCATCGTCCAGGCATAGCCCCGGGTCAGATGCGCTTCGGATTGGGTCTGGGCGATGATGAAGGGCCGGGTGTGGCTGCAACTGCGGCCGATCACCACCGAGGTGGTGCCGGGCGCGGCACTTTCGCGCCGGTGCAGATGCTCGCGCAGGGTCTGTTCTTCCACGGCGGCGCGGGCCAGGTCCCATTCCTCGGCGTCGATGCGGCCGTCGCCGTTGCGATCGTATTTCTCCAGGGCCTTGGGGTCGAGCTTGAGCTCGCGCAGCGCTTCGCGGGTGCGTTCGGCGAGGCTCAGGCTCTGCTCCCGATAGGGGCGCGCCGAACCCAGCACATAGAGATATGCACCTTCGTGAATCAACTCCTCCACCCACTTTTCGTTGGTTTCGCCGCTGCCAAGGGAGCGCACCAGCAACCCCTCCTGGCCGGGAAAGCCCTCGTGCTTGACGGTGGGTTTGATCCGCGCGCCTTGCGGATCAACGGTGACATTGCCGGTGCCGTCGTCAAGGAAAAAGGGCACCGCGCCGCTGTCGCTCTCGCTGGTCAGTTGCCAGGCGGATTTTTCGTTGCGCCGATAACGCCGCAGCCGATACCAGACGCAGGCGGTCTGGGTGGCCGGGGAGACCAGGGCGTACTTGCGGCGCGCCTGACCGTTGAGTTCCACCATGCCCATGGCCAGGGAGCGGATGCGGCTGGTGGGAGTGTTTTCGATGAGGCGTTTGACGCGCAGGCAGTAAAAAGCGCCGCTGAACAGGCCGGCACTGACCGCCGCCGGCAGCAGGCCGGTGCGCATGCCCTCGTGCACCACCAGGTGTACCAGCCGCCCGTCCCCGGAGAACAGCACCGCCAAGGCCGCGCCGGCGACGGCGCTGCCGCTGAAGATGTGGCGCCGGCCCCAGCGCCGTCGCGACGGGATTGCCGCCGGGGGCGGCGGCAGGATTGCGCCGGTCGGGGGTTGTTCCGCCACGGGCGAATCCTGGGCGGCGATCTCCGCGCGCAGGATATCCAACCCGGGCGGAATGGGCAGTCCGTGGGCCTGGGCGATCTCCGGCATGGGGCGCTGTAGCACGCGGTCGCTCATCAGCCAGCCGAAGCGGGTCAGGGCCGCCAGGTTGGCCTCGTGCACATCCTCGCCGTTTTCGGACTTGCGCACCTGGCAGCCGGGCAGCAGCGCCAGGCCGAAGTCGCAATGAAGGGTGAATTCGCCGGCGTACTCGCGCACCAGGGCGATCAATTGCTCCATGTTGCCGACGGTGCTCGGTCCGGCGCGCTCTTCCAGGCCGCTGGGATCAAAGCCGCCGCTCATTAGGCGCAGGGCCGTTTGCACCCCCTGCGCGTCGTCGATGAGATAGAGGTCGAGCACCGGTTGGGCGCGCAGCACCACCCGCAGCAGTTCCTCGTCGCTCAGGGGCGTGACGGCCGCCGCCCCCTGATAGGTGTTTTGCACCATGAGCCGCCGCAGATTCTTCTGAATCGCTTGCCCGGAGAGATCCGCCAGAATGGCCAGCACCCGCGCGCCCCGTTCCAGGCGCAGGGGCGCGGCGGGCGTGGAGAACTCCAGGAAATCCTGACGAATTTGCAGGCGCCGCACGCGCGTCGGAGCGAAACGCGGCGGCGTGGGGTGAATCAGTTGCGCGGCGATGCCGTGCTGGGTCACCAGGGCGGCCAGTTTTTCCAGCTGCTTGCGCGCCCCCTGGGCGAGAAGCGCCGTGCCCCGGCCGAGCAGGCGCTGGCGGGCGGTGAAGGCGTCGAGGCGAAACTGCTCGGCGAGACGCGGCAGCAGCGCGCGCATTTCTTCCGTCTCCGCCAGGGTGCGGGAGACCAGCAGGTAGTGGGTTTCGCTCATGATCGAAGACTCTGGGGCACGACGCGCGGCAATGAAGTCATAAAAGTTTGCGCAATTTAATGCAATCCTCATGCCTTGCCGCCCCCGCGCGACCCGGAGTCCTGGGGGCTATTTGATGAAGCGGATGCTCAGGGGGTAGCGGAAATCCTCGCCGGAGCGGGTTTTGATGGTGGCGACGAGGATCATGACCAGGTCGAACAGGGACAGGGCGATGATCAGCAACACACCGATGCCGATGACCGCCAACAGCATGGACACCAGCAGATAGAGGGTGACGCTGAGCTGAAAGTTCAGGGCTTCCTTGCCGTGACGGTCGACCTTGGCAAATTCGCGCCCCTTGAACAGCCAGATGGCGAGAGGGCCGAGAATGTGGCCGAAGGGCAGCAGATAGCCGCACAGGGCGCTCAGATGGGCGGCCATGGCCCAAGTCTCTCCGGCCGGGTCGGGCATGCCGTAGGTGGGGTTGTCGCCGGAGTTGTCGGGGTGCAGTTCGATATCTTGATCGGGTCGCATAGATGGTTCTCCCAGCCAGGGACTGAAAATGAGAGACAAAGTCTAGCACAGAGGCGCCGGCGGTCCTAGCCTTGTTGCCGCAAAGCAAGCAATCGGCGCAAAAGGGGTTGAGGGTTGCTTGTCCGTCGTGCTAACTTCTTCTCTTTTGTTTCAACCGCGCCGCAAAGCGTCCCTCATTCGGAAAATTCATGGCTTACGAAGATATTCTGCCCCGCCTCGCGCGGCCCTCGCGCTATCTGGGCGGCGAAGTGGGCAGCATCGTGAAAGATCCCGCCCAGGTCGAGTTGTCCATCGCCCTGGCCTTCCCCGACGTCTACGAGGTGGGCATGAGCCACCTCGGCTTTGCCATCCTCTACCGCATTCTCAACGAGCGACCCTGGCTGGCGGCCGAGCGGGTCTATGCCCCCTGGGGGGATCTGGAGGCCGAACTGCTGGCGACGGGCGAACCGCTGCGCTCCCTGGAGACGGAGCGGCCCCTGGCCCAATTCGATATTCTCGGCTTTACCCTGCAATATGAGCTCTCCTACACCAATCTGCTCATGATGCTCGATCGCGGCGGCGTTCCGCGCCGGCGCACCGAGCGTGGCGAGCACCATCCCCTGGTGGTGGTGGGCGGCCCCTGCGCCTACAATCCCGAGCCCCTGGCGGATTTCTTCGATTGCGCGCTGATCGGCGACGGCGAGGAGGCGCTGGTGGAACTGTGCGAGGTGGTGCGCGCCGCCCGTGCCGCCGGCGAGAGCCGCGCCGCGCTGCTGGAGCGGCTGGCCGCCATCGAGGGGGTTTACGTGCCCGGCCTGTTCGCCGTGGACTACCAGGACGACGGCCGCCTGGCCGCCATCCGTCCCTTGCGCGCCGGGTACGAGCGGGTGCGGCGGCGCTTTCTCGCCGATCTGGACAGCGCGCCTTTCCCCACCCAGCCGGTGGTGCCGACCATGAACACCGTCCATGACCGGGTGGCGGTGGAAATTGCCCGCGGTTGCACGCGCGGCTGCCGCTTCTGCCAGGCGGGCTACATCTATCGCCCCGTGCGTGAGCGCAGCCCCGAGCGAATTCTCGAGATCGTCGAGCAAGCCCTCGCCGCCGGCGGGCATGAGGAAGTCTCCCTACTCTCCCTCTCCAGCGGCGACTATGCCTGCATCGAGCCCTTGCTCAAGAACCTCATGGGCCGTTTTGCCGAAAGCCGCGTGGCGGTGAGCCTACCCAGCCTGCGGGTGGGTTCCCTGACCCCGGAGCTCATGGAGCAGATCCAGAAGGTGCGCAAGACCGGCTTTACCCTGGCGCCCGAGGCGGGCAGCGAACGCCTGCGCCAGGTGATCAACAAGGGCATCAGCGCCGAGGATCTGGTCGAAACCACGCGCATCGCCTTCGGCCTGGGCTGGCGGGTGATCAAGCTGTATTTCATGATCGGCCTGCCCACGGAAACCCCCGCCGACCTTGACGCCATCATCGACCTGGCGACGCGCGTCAAGAAAAGCGGCAAGGGCACCCAGGGCGGCGCCGATGTCAATGTCTCCGTGTCGACCTTCGTGCCCAAGGCGCATACCCCCTTTCAATGGGAGGCGCAGATCGGCATCGCCGAAACCCGCCGCCGTCAGGAGTTGCTGCGCGAGGGGCTGCGCGCGAAAAAGCTGCGCATGAAGTGGCACGCCGCCGAGATGTCCTTTCTCGAAGGGGTGTTCGCGCGCGGCGACCGGCGCCTGGGCAAAGTCATCGAGGCCGCCGTGGACCTCGGCTGTCGCTTTGACGGCTGGAACGACTGCTTCGATTTCGCCCGCTGGCAGCAGGCCTTCGCCGATTGCGGGCTGGAGCCGTCCTGGTACCTGCGTGCGCGCGATCCCGGCGAAGTGCTGCCCTGGGATCATATTGACTGCGGCATTCCCAAGGCGTTCTTTTTGCGGGAGCGCGAATTGGCCCTGGCCGGGGCGGCGACCCCCGATTGCCGCGCGGGGCAGTGCTCGGGGTGCGGCATCTGCGATTTTGAGGAACTGCGCCTGCGCCTGTGCGACCCGCGTAATCTGGCCGAGCTGCCCGCACCGGCGCTTGAGGCCGCGCCCGCCGAGGAACAGCGCTGCCGGTTGCGTCTGCGGCTTGCCAAGACCGGCAAGGGGCGCTTCATCGGTCATCTGGAATTCATGAGCCTGTTTCACCGCGCGGTGCGCCGCGCCGGGCTGCCGGTGCGCCATACCCAGGGGTTTCATCCCCATCCGCGCATTTCCTTCAGCGAGGCCTTGCCCCACGGCATGGAGAGCGAGGCGGAAATCATCGATCTCGATCTCGCCCAGCTCTGCGGCGCGCAGGACGCCCTGAGCGCCCTCAACGCCTGCCTGCCCGACGGCTTCCGAGTGCGTGAGGCGGCGCTTCTGGACTGGCGCGGCGTCGCGCCATCCGCTAGTATTGAAAGCACCGTTTATCGCTTCGCGCTGCCGGCGGGTGCGTCCGCCGATGTGGAGGCGCGCATCGCCGCGTTCCTGGCCGCGCCCGAGGTGCCGGCCCAGCGCCTGAAAAAAGGCCGTTCCGTTGCCGTCGACCTGCGTCCCGGCGTGGTCGATGCCTGGGTGGAGGACGGTTGGCTGCTGCTGGACCTGCGCCAGGGTAGCCCCTTGCCCGTGGTGGCCTATCTGCTGGAGCGCGACGAAACCCAGGTGCGGGAACTGCCCGCCTGCAAGATCGGCGTGCGCTTGCGCCCGGCCCCGGACGGACCGTGAAGATTTTTCGATTCCTGAGGAATTTTGGATATTTTTGTGTTTGGAAGGAGATCCCATGGCCAAGGAACTGGTCATCAACACCACCTCCCAGGAGACCCGGGTGGCGCTGCTGGAGAACGGCCACATCGCCGAACTCTACATCGAGCGCTCCCGTGAACGGGGGATCGTGGGCAACATCTACAAGGGGCGGGTGATTCGCGTCCTGCCCGGCATGCAGGCGGCGTTTGTCGACATCGGCCTGGAAAAGGCGGCGTTTCTCTACGTGGCCGACGTGTTTGACGAGGTCGAGGCCGTCGAAAAGTTCATCGACGGCGGCAGCCATGGCCCGCCGGGGGCGGGCGAGGAGGCCGATGTCGAGGCGCGGGTGCTGCCGCCCATCGAGGATCTGCTCAAGGAAGGTCAGGAAATTCTCGTGCAGGTGGCCAAGGAGCCCCTGGGCACCAAGGGCGCGCGCATCACCTCGCATATCTCCCTGCCGGGGCGCAACCTGGTTTACATGCCCACCGTCGATCACGTGGGCATCTCGCGGCGCATCGAGAGCGAGGAGGAAAAGGATCGCCTGCGCGCCATCGTCGAGGGCATACGTCCCGCCGGTTCGGGCTTTATCGTGCGCACCGCCGCCGAAGGCAAGAGCGAGGAGGATCTGCGCCTCGACATGGAGTTTCTCCTCAACCTCTGGCAGGACGTGACCCGGCGCAAGGAGGGGCGCGGCGCCCCGAGCCTGATCCATTCCGAGCTCGACGTCATCTGCAAGGTGGTGCGCGACATTCTCACCGAGGACGTGCGGCGCATCGTCGTCGATTCGCGCGACGAGTACGCCAAGATCGAGCGCTTCATCGGCACCTTCATGCCCAAGCTCAAGTACTCCATGGAACTCTACGAGGACGACGAGCCGATCTTCGACGCCTTCGGCCTGGAGGTGGAGATCGCCCGCGCCCTGGGGCGCAAGGTGTGGCTCAAGAGCGGCGGCTACATCATCATCGAGCAGACCGAGGCGCTCACCGCCGTCGATGTCAACACCGGACGCTTCGTCGGCAAGCACAACCTCGAGGATACCATCCTCAAGACCAACCTCGAAGCGGTCAAGGAGATCGCGTTTCAGCTGCGTCTGCGCAACATCGGCGGGCTCATCATCATCGATTTCATCGACATGGAGAAGGAACCGCACCGCGACAAGGTGCATCAGGCGCTGCTCGAAGCCCTCAAGAACGACAAGAGCAAGAGCAACATCCTCAAGATTTCCGAGCTCGGCCTGGTGGAGATGACCCGCCAGAGGGTGCGCGAGAGCATCGGCCGCACCCTGTGCGAGTCCTGCCCCTATTGCGAGGGCAAGGGCTACGTCAAGAGCCGCGCCACCCTGGCCTACGAAATTTTTCGCGAGCTGCGCCGCGAGATGAAGGAGCTGACCAGCGACAAGATCACCCTGGTGGTGCATCCCGACGTGGCAGCGATTCTCTACGACGACGAGCGCCAGGGCATCGAGGAACTGGAGCGGCGCTACCACAAGGAGATCACCATCAACGCGCGCCCGGTGTTTCATCAGGAGCAGTACGAAATCATTCCGGGTTAGGGCAAGGCCATCGCTACGGGAGGTGTGAGCATGGACAAGGCGCTGCTGGAGCAGGTACGTGACAAGCTGGGCGCGGATCCGCGTCTGGCCGGGTGCCGGATCAGCCGGGAGGGGGAGGAAATCCACCTGGCGCGGGGCGACGAGCTGTTCGTGCGGCTGATCCCCGCTGCCGCCCAGGGGCTCTGGCGCATGGAGTCCTTCCGCAACCAGGAGCGCTGGGAAATCATTGAATTCCAGGGAACCCTCGACGAGTGCCTGGAGTTTCTCGGCGCCCATCCCCATTATCTTTTCTTTGAGTGAGGGTGCGGCAACCATGCTGGAGAAGCGACGCCAGGCGCTGCACGCGCTGTTGAGCGATGAGGATGCGCAGGTGCGCGCCGCCGCCGCGGCCGCCCTGGAGGCCCTGGAGCCGCTGTTGCATCTGGAAACCTTGGTCGGCGGTCTCGCCGCCCCGGATCGCGGTCGGCGCATCCATTGTCTCTTTGCCCTCGAAGGGGTGCGGGCGCCAGGGGTGCTCGACGCCCTGCTCGCGGCCCTGGGTGATGCCGATGCCGATGTGCGCGCCACCGCGGTGCAAGTGTTGGGCAGTCGGGACGACGCCAAGGCCTTGCCCGAACTGGTCAAGCGCCTGCGCGACGGCGAAGCGGCGGTTCGCATGTACGCCGCCGAGGCCCTGGGACGGTTTCGCGACCCACGCCTGGTGCCTTATCTGGCGGCGGTGCTCAAGGACGGGGACAGCGGCGTGGTCGAGGCGGCGGCGCGCTCCCTGGGAAATCTAGGCGCCGCCGAAGGCGAGAAATACCTGCTCGCCCTGCTGCGCGATGGCCGTCCCGCCGTGCGCAGCGCTGCCGCGACCGCCCTGGGGCGGCTGGAGGCCGGCGCCCCGGGTTGACGGGCAGCGGTGGATGAAAAAGGGGAAATGAGCGCCGGCGGCCAACGTCGGCGTTTTTATTGGGCGAGATGTTCCTCCAGATCGATACCGAGGAGAAAGGGATCGACCTCGCCGACGACTTGGTCGAGATCGGTCGCGGCGAGTTCCCGCTCCTGGGGCACGGCCAGTTTTTGCCCGGCGCGATCATAGAGCACCCTGAGCCCCAGATCCTGGCGCGCGACGCTGCCCACCGAAATCACCAGGGCGATTTCGCCGCCCGCCAGGCGCACGGCGGTGCCGACGGGATAGGGGCCGAGAAAGGCGAGGAAGCGATCGAGGAAGTCGGGGTGAAGCAGGGTGCCGGCGACGCGGCGCATTTCCCGGCCGGCCTGGCGGGGACTCACCGGGCGGCGGTAGGCGCGCAGGGTGGTCATGGCATCGAAGGAGTCGGCGATGGCCGCCATGTCCACCAGGGGCGAGAGGGGGCGCCCGATCAGATCGCCCGGATAGCCCCGGCGATTGTAGTGCAGATGATGGCCGCGCACGATGTCGACCACCTGGGGGGGAATGCTCTGCATGCGCGCGACCAGTTGCGCGCCGTGCTCGGGATGCTTTTTGATCTCCTCGAATTCCTCGTGAGTCAGACGGCCGGGCTTGTTGATGATGCCGATGTCGACCTTGAGCTTGCCCAGGTCGTGAAGTAGGCCGCCCATGCCGAGAATGTGCAGGTCTTCCTCCGCAACCTCGCAGGCGCGGCCCACGGCAATGGCGATTACCGCGACGTTCACCGAGTGCTGGAAGGTGTAGTTGTCGTAATCCTTGATGAGGGTCAGGGCGAAGAGGGCGTTGGGGTTGCCCAGGGTCGATTCGACCATGCCGCGCACCGCCGTGCCCGCCTCCGTCGTGGACGGGGTGCGCCCCAGGACCACCTCCTGACAGATGTGCTCGGCGACGGCCAGGGCGTGGCGGAAGACGGCGCGCGGCGGTTCCTGGGTGGACGGTTTGCGCAGGGGCAGGACATGGCGGATGCCGCGTTCGGCCAGTGCCTGCTCCAGACCGGCGGCCTGCCAGCCGCCCTCATGGGCCAGGACCAGGAATTCCTCGATTTCCCTGGGTCCGGCTCCGGCCCGCAGTTCCAGCCCTTCGAGCTTGAGCGCTTGCAGCAGGCGCGCCATTTCCGCCAGGGCGGGGTTGCTCTCGTTGAACAGATAGTCCTCGCAGAACAGCACCCCGTCGGCCAGGCCGAGGCGCAGACTTGTGCGATCCACGAGAAGTTCGCTCAGATGCTGGGCGCACAGATCCGTCTGGCGACTCACCAGGGGGTGCGAGCGCGGATAGAGGCGCAGACTCTGCGCGGCTCCGGCCAGGGTCTGCACGAATTTTTTCATCAGGTCAATATTCACGGGATTCGATCTCAAGCCTTTCCTGAAGAACCCGACCGGCGGTGCGGGCCACCCGCCCCCGCTTCTGCCTGCCGGCCGCGGCCAGGGCCGCGAGGGCCTCGTCGGTGCCGATGCGCGCCAACGCCAAGGCCGCCTCCTCCTGAATATCCTGGAAGCGTCGGCGGCGCAATATCTTGCGCCGATTCAGCAGGGCGATCAACGCCGGAACCGCCTCCGCGTCGCCGATTTCCCCCAGGGCGCGCACCGCGCCCCGCGTCAACTCCGCGTTACGCAGCCAGGGGTCGGCTGCTTCCACCAGGCGCAGCAGGTGCGGCAGGGCGGCGCGCTGGCGCAAAGCGCCAAGAAACATCAGGGCCTGCTGCTGCAGGTCGCTGTCGCCTTCCTCCACCGCCACCAGCAGCACGTCGAGGGCTTCCGGGCTGCCGATGCGCGTCAAGCCGCGAATCGCCTCGCGGCGCACGCGGACATCGGGATGACCGAGAAAGACCGTCAAATGACCGACCCGGTCCGTATCGCGGAGCTCGCCGATGATCGCCAGGGCGTTGCGCACCACATACCAGCGCTCGTCCTTGAGCAGGCGCAGCATGGCCGGCAAGGCCAGGCTTTCAAAATAAACCAGGGTCTGGGCGAGGATTTTTCGCGCATGGGCTTCTGGTTCCACGCACAGGCGCGCGGCGAGGATGTCAACCGCCCGTTCGCCCGTGAGTCTAAGCAATTTCTGTACCTCGCGCACGTTCTCCGGGGCGGCGCGCGGATCGCAGATCTCCTCCGTCAGGCTTTGCAGCAGATCCTCGTCCAGAACGTCCTCCAGGGCACGCCGGCAGGCGTCGCGGCGAGTCTCGCTGAGCCGCGCGTCGCGACAGGAGCGTGCCAGGCGCCGCAGGATGGCGCTGAGGCGGGGGAACTCCGTGGCCCGGTTGATCTGCCAGAGCCTGTCGACCAGTTCGCGCAGCAGCAGGCGGTAGGTTTCGTCCACCGTTTCGGTTTCCAGACGCGCCAGAATGTCCTCGGCGGATGTCGGCTGCGGGGGTTGAGGCGGCGCCGGCGCGGCCAGCTCCTCAGGCATGACGAATTCCGGCAGGCCAAAGGGGGTTTGTTCCATGACCAACCCACCTTCGGGCGCGGGCGTGGCGGTCGGCGCGTCGCGATCCTCGCGGGGGAGCGCGGATTTTTCCTCTTCCAGGGAGCGCCGCTGCTGGAGAATGCGGGAAAAATCCGATTCGTTGATCCACAGGGTGCCGATGCCCGCCTCGCGCATGAGCTTGGCCAGGCCCCCGCGGCGGGCGATTTCGTCGGCGTCCAGGGCGATGCGGGCGGCCCAGTTTTCCAACTCCGCGGCGGTGAGATCCGGCAGGATCATCAACTCCTGCACGCGGCGCGCAAAAAGCTGCTGCGCGAGTTTTTTCAGCGCGGGATTGGCCGGGGCGATGGGCTGCCCCTGATGCTCGAAGCGATCCTTGCGGATGCTCAGGGAGAGATGCTCGGCGTCACCGATCAACTGGGTAAAGCGCGCCGCGCCGGCATTGACGGCCTGGTGACGGGCGGGATGGCCGGCCGGATAGAGATGCACCGCCTTGATGAGCACGCCCAGGCCGCGCAGGGCTTCTTCCAGAAGGGATGACTGGTCAAGAGGAAGGCTCACGGGCAAGGACAATCCTTTCCGGCGTGCATGCGACAGGTGTGAAATGCATCTCCCTCGGCAAAGATAACCGCAGGCGGGAGCTTTGTAAAGTCAGGGCGCTAGTCGCCGTTTTCCGTGGTTTCCACCATGCAGAAACCGGCGTCGTGGATGCCGTGATCCTTGGCGGCGTACATGCCTTCGAGGATGTCCTGAAAATGCTCGGTAATGACCTTGCGCTTGAGTTTCATGGTCGGGGTGATTTCATCCTTGGCAAAATCCTGGGACAGCAGGGTGAAGCGCTTGATGCGCTGGAACGAGGTCATGCCCTGCTGCAGTTGGTCGACGCGATCCCGAATCAGGGCGAGAACCCGCGGATGATTGACCAGGTCGCAGTGGTCGAGGAAATCGATGCGCGCGTCGCGCGCGAACTTTTCCAGGTTGTCCAGGTTGGGCACCAGCAAGGCGGTCAGAAAGGGCTTGCGATCGCCATGGACCATGGCATTGGCGATGAACTTGTCCGTTTTGAGAAGGTTTTCGATGTTCTGCGGCGCGATGTTCTCGCCGCCGGCGGTGACGATGAGATCTTTCTTGCGGTCGACGATCCGGAGAAAGCCGTCGGCGTCCATCTCCCCCATGTCCCCGGTCCGGAACCAGTCGCCGGCGAAGGCCTCGGCGGTCTCCTCGGGGCGCTGCCAGTAGCCTCGGCAGATACCCGCGCCGCGCAGCAGGATTTCGCCGTCCTCGGCCAGGCGCACCTCGATGCCGGCAAAGGGGCGGCCCACTGTGCCGAGACGCCGTGCTTGCGGGGTGTTGACGGCGATGCCGCCGGCCGATTCGGTGAGGCCGTAGCCTTCGTAAATGTCGATCTGCGCGGCGAGGAAAAATTCCGCGATATCCACGCTCAAGGGGGCGCCGCCCGCTACGAAGAAGCGCAGGCGCCCGCCGAGGTGGGCGCGCAGCTTGGCGAAAACCGCGTGGTCCGCGAGTTTGAGCAGCAGGGACAGCGCCCCGCCCGGTTGCTCGCCCACGAGGCGCAGACGGGCACCGGCGCGTCCGACCCGCAGGGCGCCGAAGAAAATCTGTTTGCGCAGCCAGGATCCGGACAGCACCCGCTCCATGATGCGGGCGAACATTTTTTCGTAGAGGCGCGGCACGCTGATCATCAGGGTCGGCCGGACCTCGGCGATGTTGACCGGCACGGCCTCGATGCCTTCGGCATAGGCGATGGTGACGCCGCGATGCAGCATGAAATAATAGCCGTCGACCCGCTCGAACACATGGGAGAGCGGCAGGAAGGAGAGGCAGACATCGCCCGGCCCGATGGGAAAAAGCCGCGCCACGTCGCCGACGTTGGCGAGGATGTTGCTGTGACTGAGCATCACGCCCTTGGGCGTTCCGGTCGTTCCCGAGGTGTAGATCAGCGTGGCCAGGTCTTCCTCGTCGGCGGCGCGCAGGGCATGGTCCAGTTGCGCGGCGGGCACGGACGCGGCGCCGTCGAGAAAATCCCTCAGGCCGAGAACCTCGGGTTGCCGGGCCTCGTCCTCGAGGAAAATCACGTGCCGCAGTTCGGGCAGTTCGGCGCGCCGCTTGAGCAGCTCCAGCGCCATGCGCCGCGATTGAAGAAAGAGAATGCGGCTGCCGGAATCCTTGAGAATGTGGAGGATGGCGGCGGTACTCTCGGTGTGGTAGACCGGCACCGTCACCCCGCCGCAGGCCATGGCGCCGAGGTCGGCGAAGGCCCAGCGCGGAGAGTTGGGCGCCATGATGGCGACCCGCTCGCCCGGCGTGAGGCCAAGGGCCAGCAGCGCCCGGCCGTAAAGGCTGATTTCCGTGCCGAGTTCCCGCCAGCTCAGGCTGCGATAGACGCCTTGCACCTTGTGCATCATGGCGGGCTGGTCGGCCCACTTGCGCGCGTTGTCCAAGACCATGCGAACCAGGGTATCGCCCATGGGCAACTCCGTCGGGGAGGTTGTTTGGCGGCCACGGATAACCCAAGTATATCACACGGGAAAAAGCTGTTGACAGGGCCCTGCCGATATGGAAGCTTGGCCCTGGGGAAGGGATGGACGGCCATGGTACTGGGAGTGACGGGCGGAATCGCTTCGGGGAAAAGCAGCGTCACGGCGATGTTTCGTCGCCTCGGCGCCCGCGTGGTGAGTGCCGATGAACTAGCGCGGGAGATCGTCAAGCCGGGCTCGCCGGTGCTGGAGCAACTGGTGGCACGCTTCGGCGCGGACATCCTTGCCGCCGACGGCAGCCTTGATCGCGGCGCCCTGGGCGCCCGGATTTTTGGCGACGAAGGCAGTCGGCGCGCCCTCAATGCCATCACCCATCCGGCCATCGCCCGCCTGGCCGAGGAACGCCTGGGGCCGCTGCGCGGCACCGGCGCTCCCCTGGTGATCTATGAGGCGCCGCTGCTTTTCGAGGCGGGCGCCGAAGGGCGGGTCGACAAGGTGCTGGTGGTCAAGATTCGCCCGGATTTGCAATTGGCGCGACTGATGGCCCGCGACGGCCTGAATGAGGAGGATGCCCGGCGACGAATCGCGGCGCAACTCTCGCAGGAGGAAAAGCTCGCCCGTGCCGATTACGTGATTGATAACTCTGGAACGCCGCATGAAACCGAGGCGCGGGTGCGCGCGCTCTTTGCCGAGTTGGGCGGGGCTATGACCGGCGCAGGCCCGCCAGAAAACTCGCCGCCAGGGTGAAGGTTTCGGGCTGGCGGGGGTTGTCGGCGGTGGTGAGGACGTGGGGAGCCTCTGGGCCGAACAGATGAAATTCCTTGTGCGGGCTGCCGAGATGCTCAAAGAGCTCCATGGCGCTGGGGATCAGGACCGTTTGATCGCCCTGGGCGCTGACCACTAGGGTCGGTGTCTGCACCTGGCGCAGGCGCGAGCGCAGATGGCGGGTGAGGCGATTGATCTGGTAGACCCCCGCCACCGGGCGGCGCTCGTAATAAAAGGGCAGATTCTGCGGCGTCAGGGTCCGATTCTGAAAGGGCTTGATGAAGCGCAGCAGTCCCGCCGCCGGGGCCAGGCGGTGACGCAGGCGCAAAAAGGGCGAAAGCAGCACCAAGCCCGCCAAGGGGTGCTCCAAGGCGGCCCGCAGCAGCAAGAGGGCGCCGGTGCTTTGGCCCACGGCCGCAACCTGATAACCCTGCGCCGCGAGACTCCGCAGTCCGTGCAGAACGGCGGCCAGCCAGTCCTCCAGGCGCTTGCCGGCAAGATCCTCGGGACTGGTGCCGTGGCCGGGCAGACGCAGGCCGTAGACCAGGTAGCCGCGCCCGGCCAGGTAGGCGCCGAGGGGTTTCATTTCCCAGGGCGAGCCGGTAAAGCCATGCACCAGCAGCACCGCCTCCTGCGTCCGCCCGCCGCCCAGAAGGAAAGGCAGGTTTTCCTCGTGGCGGCAGCCCTCGGCGCGGGCCCGGGCGATTTCGGCATCGAGCAGGGTCTGCATTCTGGAAGGCGTCTTTCCCCGAAAAAAAACGCCCCCTTGGGCAGGGGGCGCGTTTCATTCGTCCGTTCGGGCGAACATGCCGGCTTACTTGTGAAAGCCCAGGCGGTTCGACAATTCCTCGGCGGCTTCAATAACCAGCGGCACGATTTCCTCCTCGATGCGCTTGTCGTCGATGCGCATGCTCGGCCCCGAAACGCTGATGGCGCCGACGATGCGCCGGGTGTAGTCGCGAATCGGCGCGGCCACGCAACGCACGCCCAGATCCAGTTCCTCGTCATCCAGGGCGTAGCCCTTGGCCGCCACCTCGCGCAGTTGCTTGTGCAGCACCTCGCGGTCGGTGATGGTGTTGGCGGTGAAGCTCTTGAGGGTGCGCGCCGGCAACAGACTGTCGATTTCCTCATCGGACATGAACGCCAGATGCACCTTGCCGGCGGCGGTGCAGTAGGCCGGCATGCGCGAGCCGACGCGCGACACCACGCGCACCGTCAGGTTGGTTTCGACCACGTCGAGATAGACGATGTAGCCTTCCTTGAAGATGGCCACATAGGCGGTTTCGTTGCAGCGCTCGACGATTTTTTCCAGGATCGGCTTGGCCTGGCGCAGCAGACCCATCTGCTTGATGAAGGTTTGCCCCAATTCGAGGGCCTTGAGGCCGAGGCGGTAGTTTTCCGTGGCCTTGTTCTGCTCGATGTAGCCGCGCGATTCGAGGGTCGCGAGCAGACGAAAGACGTTGTTCTTGTGCAGCTTGAGCCTTTTGCTCAGTTCCGTGACGCCCAACTCGTCGACATCGTCATGAAATTGCTCAAGCAAGTCGAGGGCGTGGGAAACCGCCTGGATAATATATTCAGATTTCTCTTTTCTGGCCATGGAGGTCGAGATCCTTTTCGCGAATCTATTGCACGACGGGATACAAGGTTTACCATCTTAGAGAATATAGACCATATGTCAAGCGGTAAGGCCTGGAAAAGAGGGGAATTCGCTTCCGCACAAACAGAATTTGCGTGGAAATGTCCGTCTTTAAGGCCAAGGCAGTCAAGATAATAAAATGATGTTTTATAAAAGTCAACACAAGCCGGTGTTAAAACTTTCCTAGGGAAAAGCACCGGCGACGGTTGACTTTGCCCAAGGGCTTGGCTACCTTGAGGAGGTTGTTGCGCCTTGCTTCGGGGGAGCCCATGCTCAATCTCAGCAAAAAAATCCTGGTCGCCATCGACGGCTCGCCCCAATCCGACAAGGCCGCCGAGGAAGCCGTGCGGTTGGCCCTCGCTTCCGGCACCCGCTTTCGCAGTAAGATCTACGCCATTCTCGTGCTGCCCGGCACCCGCGCCCCGTCCTTCACCGACTTCATGCCTTCGCCGCCGCCGACGGAGCGTCCCGGCTGGGAAGAGCAGCGCAAACGCATTTTTTTCGTGGTGGAAAAAGTCGCCGCGGAAGCCGGCGTCAGCGTGGAGAATGTCGTGGTCTATGGTGACGCCGCCGAGGAAATCCTGGCGTTTGCCGAGCAGGAAGAGATTGCGGTGATCGTCATCGGATCCTCGGGCGCGGGCCGCGTGCGGCGCGCCCTGCTGGGCAGCGTGTCCACCAAGGTGGCGCTGCATGCCCGCTGTTCGGTGTACATCGTGCGTTAGACGCCCCACTGCCCTTCCCGTAGCGCCTCCCCGATTCCCCCCTGATTTTCTTCCCTTGCTCTTCCGTCCTCGCCCGGCAGAGGCACGTGGTGCCGTGTTTCCTGGCAGAGGTAGAAAAAAATTTCCGCGAGGCTTTCGCGAATCAGCTCTTCTTCTTGGGGAAATTCCTGCGGCGAGAGTTCCAGCACCAGGGCCTCGTTGTAAGCGGTTTCGCGCAGGTGATTGAGAAAGCGGGTCAGGGGCAGGATGCCGTGGCCGGGCAAGAGGTGCTCCTTGCCGTAGCCGTAATCGGAAAAGTGGATGTTGCGCATCATGCCCGAGTCGTAAAAGAGATGGAAGTCATGCAGGAAATTGGCCTTGGAGGTGCCCATGTGCGCGGTGTCGAAGGTCAGGAACAGGTTGTGGCGCTGGAGAAAGTCGATCATCTTGCGGGTCTGGCCGAGGTAATAGGGGTTGGTCTTGAACGCGCCGGTGCAGGGCATGTTCTCCATGGTGATGATGACCTGGTTGTGACCGACCTGCGTCTGGAAGTCCTTGATGTTTTTCAGCCAGCGCCAGAAACGCCACTCGAAGGCGATCCAGGCGGGGGGGTGAAAATTGATGAGGGGAATGCCGGCATTGAGGGCCAGTTCGGTGGTGCGGGTGAGCTGCTGGATCTTATTGCCCCAGCCGTCGAGTTCGAAAAAAGGCGCGTGCAGCGAGGCGATGGGCAGGATCTGCTGCAGGTCGCGCACATAGGCAAGGTTGTCCTGATACTGGAAGTCATGGTTGATGATGACTTCCACGCCGTCGAAGCCGGTATCCCTGGCCAGTTCGCAAACCTTGGCCAGGGGCAGGGTATGCAGGCTGCCTGCCGAGAGAACCAGCTTCATCCGATGTCCCGAAAATCGTAAAACACCATTTTAAATCCGCGTATGTTTGCCCCTCCATGGGGAGCAGCCAATCCCCGGCGCCCGGGCAGGTTCGCGCCGCCACCCCGGGCGCGTCGCGCCATTCAGGGCGTGTGCACCTTTTCCACCAGATAACGCCGAATGCTCTCCGGCGGCGGCGGTGTCACCAGGGACACGCCGATCATCACGACGAACACCAGGGGCACGCCCAGCAGCGCCGAGGACGTCGGGTGCAGCACCCCTTGCAGCGCCGGGAAGATCTGCGGCAGGAAAAAGGCGGAAAAGGTCACGCTGATGCCGGTCAGCATGCCCGCGATGGCGCCGTACTTGTTGGTACGGTCCCACCAGATGCCCAGAACGAAGACGGGAAACAGGGTGTTGCCGGCCAAGGCGAAGGCCACGGCGGTGATCTCGGCGATCAGTCCCGGCGGGTTGGCGGCGAGCAGCACCACGAGAATCGCCATGGCCAGGGTTGCCCCTTTGGCGACCCGCACGCACTGGCTCTGGCTGGCCTGGGGGTTGAGCAGGCGGTAATAGATGTCGTAGGAAAAGGCGCCGGCGCCGGTGATGAGCAGCCCGGTGACGGTGGAAAAGGCGGCGGCGATGGCCGCGGTGGCGGCGATGCCGGTGAGCCACAGGGGCATTCCCGCCCAGTCGCTCGCCAGCAGCACGATCATGTCGGCGCTCTCGCGGGCGGTTTCCAGATCCGGCACGATGCCGCGGCGCGCCTGCCAGATCTTGGCGAAGATGGCGTAGGCCGGCGCGCTCCAGTAGAGCAGGCCGATGAAGAAAATCCCCCAGAGCACGCTCCAGCGGGCATCGCGCAGGTTGGGCGCGGTATAGAAGCGCGCCAGCACATGGGGCAGGCCGGCGGTGCCGACCATCAGGGTAAAAGCCAGGGCGCACCACTGAAAAACATCGGCGTGGGCGAAGGGCTGGGTAAAGAGGCCGCGGGTGTGGCCGTGCAGTTCGCGCAGGGCGGTGCCGTAGCCGAACTGGGGCAGAACCCAGAAGAAGTTCAGCTCGCGGGCGATGAACATCAGCGGCACGATGAAAAAGACGATGAGCACCGCGTAGTGCAACTGCTGGTTGCGCGTGGCGCCCAGGGTGCCGGCGAGCACGATGTAGCCCATGACCACCACCGCGCCGAGCAGCAGCGACTCGGTATAGTCGAAGCCGAAGATCCAGGAGAAGATCAGGCCGATGCCCTTGTACTGGGCGACGCAGTAGATCAGGGAAATGATGATGGCGATGATCGCCGAAAGCAGCCGCGCCGCGGCGGAATCGTAACGCTCGCCGACGAATTCGGGGGCGGTGAACTTGCCGAAGCGCCGCAACTGACCGGCGAGCAGGATGAGCAGCAGCACGTAGCCGCCCGTCCAGCCGATGACATAGGCCAGGGCGAAATAGCCCTGCAGGTAGAAAATGCCGGCGATGCCGAGCAGCGAGGCGGCGCTCATCCAGTTGGAGGCGATGGCGGCGCCCGCTCCGACAATGCCGGTGCGCGCGCCGGCGACGGGATAGTATTCCGTGCCCCCGCGCACCCGACTGAAGAGGCCGGCGAGGACAAACACCGCCAGGGTGAAAAAGAGAATCAGCGCCGGGCTGATTTTAAACCCCTCTGCGAGCATGGCGACTCCTACTTGCGCGGCCGGAAAGCGCGGGTCAGGCGGTCAACGAAGGTGTTGAACAGAAAGCACAGCACGATGAACCAAACGATGAGGAAGTGGCCGGTGTACCAGAAATGCAGGGGAAAACCGAAGAAGGTGATCTCGGTGAGGGGTCCCTCGCCCTGAGGGGTGCCGGCGGTCCAGGCCAGCAGCAGCTGAAAGCCGAAGGTAAAGAGCGCCCAACTGGTGAGCAGCACCCAGATGTAGATGACTTTTTGGCGCATGTAGCCGGGGCGCGGCCGAAAAAAATTGATCCGGTAATCCTCGGCGGGCGGGTCGGATTGCGGGGGACGGCTGCTCATGGACGATCCTCCAGGGGCGCCCGCGACAAGGGGCGGCCGGTATTACGATGAGAGAAACCTTAGCATAAGCGCCGCGCGCTGAGAAGCGTCTTAAAGGGTCTGTGTCTCGGCGGCGTCGCCGTCCGGCGCCGCCGGATCCTCGGTTTTCATCAACTCGCGCAGCACGCTGGTGGCGTAGCTGCCGCGCGGCAGGGAAAATTCGACGTGCAGGACGCCGTCGGCGTGGGTGGCGCTAGGTTGTCCCAGGGGCACGCGCAGGGGGCGCCGCTCCCCCTCCATGGTCAAGCCGTCCGGCAGGCGAAAGGACTCCAGGCTCAGGCCCGTCGAAGCGAGGAGACTTTCCTCGAGCAGACCCGCCTGGCCGCCGGCGAGGCGCACCTTGACGCCATACAGCGGACCCGTGGGACTGATCTCGAAGCGCTCGGCGCGGGGTTGCTCTTTCGCCGCGTCTTCCACGGCGAAGCAGGCGCCCTTGCCGTGCAGGTAGGCGAGATCACCGGGCCAGAGCGAATCGAGGCTGGCCAGGCGCATGGCCACCAAGCGATCGAACAGCCAGGATTGGCAGGCGGAGAGAAACAGGCGCAGCTTGCGGCGGGGAAAGGCCAGCACCGCCGCGCGGGCATCGCGCCCGGCATGCAGGGCGCTCACCAGGCGCCGCTCATCGGCGTGACTGCCGGGCAGGCTGGCCAGGGTTGCGGCCAGATCGCCGTCGCGAAAGCAGCGCGCCGCCTGCTGCCAGCGCGGTTCGCGAATCATTTCGGGGTCGCCGATGATCTGCCGCGCCGCCTCGGCGAAGTCGCCGGCGAGCAGGGCTCGCCCGATGAGATGGCTGTTGTGTAGGGCGCCGTAGCGCTGGACGCCGAAGAAATTGGGCACGCCGACCTGCTCCAGGACATGGAGCACGTCGCGGGCCGTTTCCAGCGCCTCGGCGGGCACCTCGCGCACGCGAATGCGAAAATGATTGCCGGCCAGGTGGCCGAGGCGCAGCTTGTTGCGGTGGTAGTCGGCGCGCAGCACGCGCGCTCCGGGGATCTGCCGGCCCTCGAGCTGTTCCCGGCGCACGCCCGGCAGGGACACCCATTGGCGGGTGCGGGCGCGGGCATCCTTGAGTCCGGCATAGCCCAGGTCGCGCTCGCGCAGGTCGAAGGCGCGGGCGAGGCGGCGCAGCAGCTCCAGGGTGGTCAGCCCTTCTTTCTCGATTTCCAGGTAGAGGTGTTCGCCGGACCCGCAGGGCAGGTACAGGGGCAGCTCCTCGACGATGAAATCCTCGGGAGTTTCCTTGATGCGCCCGCCGGTGCCGGGAAAATGGTTGCTGAGGTAAGGGTGGGCGGTCACGGAGAGGCCGCCGCCCAGTTCATGCGAAAGCCGGCTTGCAGGGGCGGGGCGGCCAAGGCCGGCGGCCGCGCCAAACGGCGATAGTGGACAAAATGCATGGGCTCGCCCTGGTCGAGGGCGCGCAGCATGTATTTCGAGCGCGGATAGTCGGGCAAATCGGCCATCACCGGCGCCTGCGCCGCGCGCTGGTAATCCGGACTGTCCTCGAGCAGCCGCGCGACTTCCTCGGCGTAGTCAGCCACGTCGGAGCTGAAATAGAAGGCCCCCGCGGGGCGCAGGATGGCGCTTGCCAGGCGCAGGAATTCGGCGTTGACCAGGCGTCTGCGGCGGTGGCGCTTTTTCGGCCAGGGATCGGGGCAGTTGATGAAAATTTCGTCCAGGCTCGCCGGGGTCAGGTAATGGGTGAGAAAATGGCGCGCCTCGGCGCGCGCCACGCGCACGTTGGCAAGACCCTCCTCCTCGAGCTTGCGGCAGGTCTTGTCGCAGCCGCGGTTGAAAATGTCGATGGCCAGGTAGTTGCGGTCCGGATTGGCGCGGGCGCGCTCGACGATGAAATGGCCGGTGCCGCAGCCGATTTCCAGGGACAGGGGATGGTCGTTGCCGAACACCGCCGCCCAGTCGGCGACGGTCTTGATCCGCTCCTCGGAAAAAAAATAGGGCGAATGGATGAGAATCATGCGTTGGGTCATGGGACTCCAGTCTCGCGGGAATCGTTGCAGCGCCTGGGTAGCACAATCCGGGCTAATTTGCAATGGCGGCATCGGCGGCGAGGCGCACGGCGAACACTTCGGCCGGCGGGCTCAGCCGGCGGTTGCGCCGATGCACCAGGAAAAAGGGCCGGCGCAGGGAAAAATCGGCGAGGGGCAGGATGGCCAGGGTGCCGCGCCGGACCTCCTCGGCGACGGCCAGGGAGGAGAGAAAGGCCAGGCCGATATTCGCCTTGACGCTTTCGCGGATGGCTTCGCCGCTGCCGAGTTCGGCGACCACCCGCCCTTTTTCCAGGTCGAAGCCCTGCTCGCGCAGCGCCTGAACGGTCACGCTGCGGGTGCCCGATTCGCGTTCGCGCAGCAGGAATTCGGCCTCGTTGAGATCCGCGAGGCACAGGGAGGCGCGGCGCGCCAGGGGGTGATGCGGGGCCGCGACCAGCACGATTTCATCCTGAAAGACCTCGCGCCATTCCAGGCGCGGGTCGCGCGCCGGCGCCCCGATCAGGGCCAGTTCCAGGTCGCCCTGCAGCAATTGGCGCAAAATGTGGCTGGTGCCCGAAATCTGCAGGCTGAACTGGATGGCGGGAAAGTCCTGCTTGAGCGCCGCGATTCGCTGTGGCAGCAGGTAGGCGCCGGGAATGGTGCTGGCACCCAGGCGCAGATGCCCGGAAACCTGGCCGCGAAACTGTTCGAGCGCCTGGCCGGCTTCGTCCCTGAGACGCAACATGCGCTGGGCGTATTGATAGAGAATGCGTCCCGCCGGGGTGGGTTGCGCCTCGCGCCCCAGCCGGTCGAGGAGTTTTTCGCCGAGCAGCTCCTCCAGGTGGCGCATGTGTTCGCTCACCGTCGGTTGGGATAGGCGCAGCATCTCGCCGGCGCGGGTGAAGCTCTTGGTGTCGACGATGCGGCAGAAGACTTCGAGGCGTTTGAGATCCAAGGTTGAGCTCCTGGGGCGAGGTCAGGGCGCGCTGGCGCCGTGCGGGTGGCCAAGGTCCCGCAGATCGGCCGCCAGGGCCGCGATGTCCGCGTCCGTGGTGCGCCAGGAACACATGAAGCGTGCGTGCCCCGAGCCGATGAAGGTGTAGAAATGCCAGCCCCGCTGCTTGAGCTGTTCGATCAGCAGGGGCGGCATGCTGACAAAGACGGCATTGGCCTGGCGCGGGTGGGTGATGGCGACCCCCGGCGTCTGCCGCAGCTGCTTTTCGAGCAGCGCGGCGCAACGATTGGCGTGGGCGGCGTTGCGCACGTAGGCGCCGCTTTCCAGTAGGCCGATCCAGGGCGCGGCGAGAAAGCGCATCTTCGAGGCCAGCTGCCCGGCCTGCTTGCAGCGATAGTCGAATTCGTCGGCCGGCTCGCGGTTGAAGAAAATCACCGCCTCGCCCACCGCCATGCCGTTTTTCGTCCCGCCGAGGGTCAGTACATCCACCCCCGCCCGCCAGGAGAGATCCGCCGGCCTGACGCCGAGGGCGGCCAGGGCGTTGGCGAAGCGCGCGCCGTCCATGTGCAGGCGCAGTCCCAGGCGGCGTGCTTGGTCGCCCACGGCGCGCAATTCCTCTAGGGAATAGACGGTGCCCAACTCGGTGGCCTGGGTGATGGAGAGCACCTTGGGTTTGGGATAGTGAATATCGCTGCGCCGCCTGACGCAATGCTCCACGGCGTTCAGATCGACCTTGCCGTCCGCGCCCGAGACCAGCAGGATCTTGGTGCCGTTGGAGAAAAACTCCGCGGCGCCGCATTCGTCGGTCTCCACATGGGAGCTTTCATGGCAGATAACACTGTGGTAGGAATGACAGAGTGCCGCCAGGCCCAGGGAATTGGCCGCCGTGCCGTTGAAGACGAAGAACACCTGGCAGTCGGTTTCGAAGAACTCGCGCAGCAGATCGCAGGCGCGGGCCGTCCAGGGGTCGTCGCCGTAGGCGTTGGCATAGCCCTGATTGGCCTCGGCCATGGCTTGCCAGGCTTGCGGGCAGATGCCCGCGTAATTGTCGCTGGCGAACTGGTTTTTTCGCGGGCCGGCGGCGCCGGGATGCTCTTTCATGGCGGGGCTCCCTGGGGATCTGTCGCTGTCCAATCCGAAAAGCATACGTGACAACGGAGAAAAGATGAAGCTGCTTCGCGGTGCCGAAATCCTTTCGGTCTTGCTCCTGACGCTTTTCGCGGGCTGGTCGCCGCCGGCCTTGGGCGGGCAGCACGCCGCCCCTGTCTACCAGGCGCGGGTGGTGGCCGCCTATCCCCACGATTCCCAGGCCTTTACCCAGGGGTTGCTCTACCATGAGGGCTATTTTTACGAGAGCACCGGCAAGCACGGCGCCAGCAGCCTGCGCCGGGTCGCGCCGCTAACCGGCCAGGTGCTGGCCCGCCTATCCCTGCCGGATGCCTATTTCGGCGAGGGATTGACCCTCTGGGAAGGGCGCCTGGTGCAGCTGACCTGGAAAAATCGGGTCGGCCTGGTTTATTCCCTTGATGATTTTTCCCTAGTGGAAACCTTCGCCCTGGCCGGTGAAGGATGGGGCCTGACTCACGACGGCACCTCATTGATCCTGAGCGACGGCAGCGCGGAGCTGAGTTTTCTCGACCCCCGGAGCTATCAGGTCCTGCGGCGCCTCGCCGTCCACGACGCCGGTCGGCCAGTGCGGCGCCTCAATGAACTGGAATACATCCGCGGCGAGATTTGGGCCAATGTCTGGCTGACGGACCGCATCGCCATCATTTCGCCCGAGGACGGGCGGGTGCGCGCCTGGCTCGATTTAACCGGACTGCTGCCGGCGGAGTTGCGTACCGCGCGCACCGCCGAACTCAACGGCATCGCCTACGATGCCAAAACCAATCGCATTTTCGTGACGGGAAAATACTGGCCGCGGGTCTTTGAGATTGAGATCGACCCAGGCAAGAAACAAGAAATTGACAAACTGCAAAAAAGATGAACATAAGATTTGGATGAACATTGGGCCTGCAAGCCCAACGAAAAAAGGACCTGGCAAGCCTGCCAAGTCCTTCTATTTTCGTGGAGCCACCCAAGGGACTCGAACCCTCGACCTGCTGATTACGAATCAG
>NZ_JAUVWH010000193.1 GCF_030604225.1 Geoalkalibacter sp. | reverse complement strand
GGGGTGGTTTCGGTGAACAGCCCCGTGTCGCCCAGGGAACCGTAGACCTCATCGGTGGACACATGCAGGAAACGCCCGCCCGCCACGGGCGACCAATGCTTGCGGGCGGCTTCCAACAGGGTGAAGGTCCCGAGGATATTGGTCTGGATGAAGGCAGCCGGGCCGCTGATGCTGCGATCCACGTGGGATTCGGCGGCAAAGTGCGCGACGCTGTCGATGCCTTCCTCGGCAAACAGCGCATCAACCAACTCCCCATCGCAGATGTCGCCCTGCACGAAGCGATAGCGCGGGTCGGTGTGCAAATCGGCCAGGTTTTGGGGATTGCCGGCGTAGGTGAGTTTATCGAGGTTGACGAGACGAACCTCAGGCAGGTGTTTCAGGGCCAGGCGGATGAAGTTGGAACCGATGAAGCCGCAGCCTCCGGTGACGAGAAGATGCATTGGAAGTCTCCGTTGCCTAGGGTTGCGCGCGGCCGGCCATGCGCGGCGTTCCGCGGCGCCGGTCGGCCAGCCTGATCACGGAGGCGTCGCCGCCCTGGCGCCGATCGGCTTCGACGAACAGTTGCTGATATTCGGGCTTGCCGGGATCGGGCGGCTGGTATTCCGGCACGATCTGGCGCAGCAGCGCCCGAACCCGATTCATGTCCAGGGCCCGCTCCGCCTCATAGAGTTCTTCCATCTGCCGCGCCAGGGCAGCCGAGTCGCCAAAGGATGCGCGGGCCACGCGGATTTTCGCGTGGCTGGTCGGCAGCACCCCCTCGCCGGCCAGCAGCAGTTCCTCGTAAAGCTTCTCTCCCGGTCGCAGGCCGGTAAAAACGATGTCGATGTCCTCGTAGGGCCGCAACCCGGAAAGACGGATCAACTGCTCGGCCAGGTGCAGAATCTTCACCGGCTCGCCCATGTCGAGCAAAAAGATCTCGCCGCCCCGCCCCATGCTGCCGGCCTGCAACACCAACTGGCTGGCCTCGGGAATGGTCATGAAAAAACGCGTCACTTCAGGGTGGGTCACCTTCACCGGCCCGCCGGCTACGATCTGCGATCTGAAGATCGGCACCACGCTTCCGGCGCTGCCCAGGACGTTGCCAAAACGCACCGTCACGAAACGGGTTTTGCTGCGCCGGCTGAGATCCTGCACGTACAGCTCGGCGGCGCGCTTGGTGGCGCCCATGATGTTGGTGGGATTGACCGCCTTGTCCGTCGAAATCATGACAAAGCTTTCCACCTTGAATTCATGGGCCGCGTCGGCGACGATCTTGGTGCCGCGCACGTTGTTGTTGGCGGCCTCGGCGGGGTTGTGCTCCATCATCGGCACATGCTTGTAGGCCGCCGCGTGAAAGACCACCTGGGGCTGAAATTCGTCGAAGATCGCCTCGACCCGCGCCCGGTAGCGCACGTCGCCGATAATGGCGGCGATGGGGATGTCGGGAAAGCACTCCCCGAGTTCCTTCTCGACAAAGAACAGCGGCGACTCGGCGTTGTCGAACAGCACCAGCTTGGCCGGGCCGAACCGCGCCACCTGCCGACAGATCTCGCTGCCGATGCTGCCCGCCGCC
Organism: Geoalkalibacter sp.; assembly: GCF_030604225.1. Classification (GTDB taxonomy): domain Bacteria; phylum Desulfobacterota; class Desulfuromonadia; order Desulfuromonadales; family Geoalkalibacteraceae; genus Geoalkalibacter. The sequence goes on along the minus strand of NZ_JAUVWH010000193.1, from coordinate 1,933 downwards.
CCGGTGACAAGCACTCTTTTGCCGCCGAGGAAGGCCTTGATCCGGTCCACCTCGATGCGCACGGCCTCGCGGCCCAGCAAATCCTCCACGTCCACCGGCCGCACCTGCTGAATGCTCACCCGCCCCTCGATGAGGTCACCCACCCCCGGCAGGGTCTTGCAGTCGACCCCGGCCCCCTGGCAGCGCTCGACGATGCGGCGCAGCTGCTTGCCGCTCGCCGAGGGAATGGCGATGATGACCTCCTGAACCCGCTCCTTGCGGCACAACTCGGCCAACTGCTCCTGCCCGCCGAGCACCGCGATGCCCTGAAAGCGCCGCTTGAACTTGAGCGGATCATCATCGATGAAGCCGACGACGGTCTTTTTGATGGCGGGGTTGGCCCGGACCTCGCGCGCCAGCATCTGCCCGGCCTGGCCCGCGCCGACGATGAGGACTCGCGCCGTGCCTGCCTCCTTGCTCCGCAGGCGCGGAAAATAATTTTCGCGAAAGGCGCGGGTCAGAAAGCGCACGCCGCAGGACAGCAGAAAGCACAAAATGCCATCCAGAACCAGCACCGCGCGCGGCACTCCCGTCAGGCCATGCACAAAAACCACATACACCAGCAGCGCCAGGGAGGCGACCAGGTTGGCCTTGAACACGTCGAAGACGTCGGCCAGGGACACGTAGCGCCACCAGCCGTGGCTCATGCCGAAACGGGTGAAGATCAACAGCTTGATGGCCAGCAGCGGCACCAGCAACTCGCCGATGACGCGCCACTGCGCGGCGGGAATCTGAAAATCAAAGCGCAGCAGATAGGCGAGGAAAAAAGAAACCAGAACGATGACCGTTTTCAGGCCGAGGATGAGCCAGGTGCGTTGCTGCATGATCATGGGGAGCCCCTCAAAGTTTTCCGCCCGCTTATCGCAATTCCATTCAAAACCATCAGACGACTACAAATACACCACAACAACGAGGCTTAGCATAAAAGAAACGACCCGAGCCTGTCTATCACGAAAACCCAGGAAACGAGTTTCAATCCTTGGCCCCGCCCACCCGGTCGCCCGAGCCCTTGCCGAGAACGGTCTGGACAATATAGGCAAAATACCGACCCAGGGTCAGGTCGCGAACCATGCGCGCATCGGTTTCCGCCAATAGTTGCGGCGTCGACATGTCGATACCGTTGATCTGCGCCAGTCCGGTAATGCCGGGACGCACGGCGTAAACCCCGCGACGATCACGCTCGTCGATCAACTCCTGCTGGTTGAACAGGCAGGGGCGCGGTCCCACCAGACTCATCTCCCCTTTGAAAACATTCCAGAGCTGCGGCAGTTCGTCGAGCTTGGTGCGCCGCAGGAAATGTCCCAGCGGAGTTATGGCCGAGACGCTGGCCAAGTGACTGGCCACCGAGGCGGTGTCGCGCTTCATGGTGCGAAACTTCACGAGGACGAAAGGCTTCTTGTGTCGGCCGACGCGCTCCTGGCGGAAGATCGGCGAACCAGTGTCGAACAGCCCGATCAGGGTGATGATGGCCAAAAGGGGAAAGCCGACGATCAGGCCGATGGCGGAGAACAGGATGTCGAGGGTGCGAATGAGTATTTGCATAATATTGGCCTTTAAGGCTGAAGGTTCAAGGCTGAAGATTAAGGGGGCGCAGAGAGCAGATCAGACCGTTTAGGATTTTCTCGGTTTCAATGATTTTAGCTTCCGCCTCAGAGACATTTTGCTTCTGTACAAATCCGAGGCGCCTGGCCAGATCAAATTGATAGCGCAACTCCCGCAGCGAGCCAAAAGCCATATAAAGGAAACGGAGGTAATCAGCCTGACTTGAACGCGCGCATCCTTCAACAATATTGGAAGGAACTGAAACCGCTGCGCGACGCATTTGAGACGTCAGACCATATACCTCTTCCTTTTGGAACATGGCCGTGACCTGATAAATCAAAACGGCAACCGG
>NZ_JAUVWH010000017.1 GCF_030604225.1 Geoalkalibacter sp. | reverse complement strand
GTGGAAAAGGAGCCGAGCAGGAAATACTTCAGGCCGGCCTCGTTGGAACGCAGCTGGTTACGGAACAGGCCCGCGAGCACATAGAGGCTGATGGACAGGACTTCCAGGCCGAGGAAGATGGTCATCATGTCGGTGCCCGACGCCATCCACATGGCCCCAGCGGTGGTGAACAGGATCAGGGGGTAGTATTCCCCAATGGGATAGTCCTCACGCTTGAGATAGTCGTCGGACATGAGGATGGTCAGGGCCGCGGCGACGATAAAGGTGATGTTGAAGAAGGTGGCGAAATTGTCAAGCTCCACCGCACCGTAAAAGCCGACCTGCCGGTCGTTCCAGCCCATCAGGGCCACGGCCCCGGTCACGATCAGCGCTGCGAAGCTCAGCCAGGCGACGTGGGTGGTCTTACCCTTGGGCGAGAAGACGGAGACCATCAGAATCGCCAGGCCGAAACAGCACAGGACCAGGGACGGCATGACGGCCGCCAAATTGACATTCTGGATTGCATCTTGCACCAGGTTTTCCATTGAAACGCTCCTCCGGATGCGGTGTTATGCCAAATCTATCGCGGTATTACTTCAGCAGCGCGTCATGATGGGCGAGCGTGTCGACCACCTCAACCTGAGCCATCTGGCGGCCCTTGATCTGCTGCACCATGTTTTCCAGGGCCGGATTCATTTTCTCGAAAAAGGTGTTGGGGTACAAACCGATCCAGAAAACGAACAGCAGCAGGGGCATCATCAGCGCGACTTCGCGGGCGTTGAGATCCTGCAGTTTCTGATTGGCGGGGTTTTTCAATTCGCCGAACATCACCCTCTGGAACATCCACAACATGTAGACGGCGGCGAAGATAACCCCGGTGGTGGCGATCACGGCAAACCAGCGGAGATCGCTCTCGAAGGCGCCCATGAGGATGAGAAATTCGCCGACGAAGCCGTTGGTGCCGGGCAGGCCGATGGATGAGAAGGTCACGATCATGAAGATGGTGGCGAACACCGGCATCTGCTTGGCGAGGCCGCCGAAGTCGGCGATCAGGCGGGTGTGACGCCGTTCATAGATAAAGCCGACGATAAGGAACAGCGCGCCGGTGGAAATACCATGGTTGATCATTTGAATCATGCCGCCGGCAAAGCCCTGCAGGTTAAGGGCGAACAGGCCCAGCATGACGAAGCCCAGGTGCGAAACGGAGGAGTAGGCCACCAGTTTCTTCACGTCATCCTGCATCATGGCGACCAGGGCGCCGTAGATGATGCCGATAACCGCCAGCACCGACAGGAAGGGAATGAACTTGAAGGTGGCGTCGGGAAACAGGGGCATGGCGAAACGCAGGTAGCCGTAGGTTCCCATCTTCAGCAGGATGGCCGCCAGGATCACGGAACCGGCCGTCGGCGCTTCGGTGTGGGCATCGGGCAACCAGGTGTGCACCGGGAACATGGGCACCTTGATGGCGAAGCTGAAGGCAAAGGCCAGGAACAGCCAGATCTGCAAATCCAGAGGGATATCAAGACGATAGAAGTGCAGGATGCTGAAGCCGTTCTCGAAGGCGACGCCGGACTGCAGCGACAGATAGTAGACGTAGATGATGGCCACCAGCATCAGCAACGAACCCACGGCGGTGTAGATGAAGAACTTGACCGCTGCGTAGATACGGTTCTTGCCGCCCCAGATGCCGATCATGAAGTACATGGGAATCAGCATCAGTTCCCAGAAGATGTAGAACAGGAACAAATCAAGGGAGATGAAGGCCCCGAGCATGGCCGTTTCCAGCAGCAGCATCAACGCCATGAACCCTTTGACGTTCTTGTCCACCGCCTTCCAGGTCGAGAGAACCGTCACCGGCATGATGAAGGTGGTCAGCAACACCAACCAGAGGCTGATCCCGTCGACACCGATGTTGTAATTCATCTGGAAGTAATCGCCCACGCTGATCCAGCGAGCGAATTCCGTGTAGTGAAAGGCCGCCGAAGTCTTGAATACATCATCAAAAGCCAGGGGGAGGCTAATGACGAAAGTGACGAGGGTCACGACCAGGGTGAAGCTTTTGAGCAGACCATGGTTATCCCGGGGGATAAACAGCAGCAAAACCATCCCGAGAATCGGGAAGAATGTCATCAGGCTCAACAGGTGGTCGGTCATGGAAATCACTCCTTATCTCAACTTAACAGGGGTTGGGCGCTCTTAGCCGAAGACGTAGTAAGCCACCATGACAATCACCCCGACCACCATGGCCAGCGCATAGTTATGCACCAGACCGGACTGGGTGAGGCGCAGAGCCCCGGAAAACCCTTTGACGATATAGCCCACACCGTTGACGATGCCGTCGACCACGACCACGTCGAAGCCTTTCCACAGGAAGGTGCCAGCCTTCTTGGTGGGATTCACGAACAAGGCGTCGTAAATTTCGTCCACATACCATTTGTTGAAGATGGCGCGGTAGAGTCCCTGCGCCTTGGCCACCAGTTGGGCAGGCATCTCGGGATTCTTGACATACATGAGGTAGGCCAGGCCGATACCGACCAGCGCGATACCGACCGCCAGGCCCATGAGGCCGTATTCGGCGGCATGGCTCATGTGCGGCGGCTCGATGCCGTAGGCCTGTTGCGCGGCCCCGAAGACTGGGCTGAGGAAGGTCTCCAGGCGATGAGCTCCACCCAGGACCGCGGGAACGTTGAGATAGCCGCCAAACACCGCCAGCACCGCCAGGACGATCAGCGGAATGGTGATGACCAGGGGCGACTCATGGAGATAGCTCTTGGCTTTTTCGGCGATGCGCTCCTTGCCGAAGAAGGTCATGAACACCAGGCGGAACATGTAGAAGGCGGTCATGCCCGCGGCCAGCGAGGCGACCAGCCACAGCAACCAGTGCCCGCGGTTTCCGGCCAGGGACCAGAGCAGAATTTCGTCCTTGGAGAAAAAGCCCGACAGACCCGGCAGACCGGCTATGGCGATGGTCGAGATCAGGAAGGTCAGGAAAGTGATGGGCATATGCTTGCGCAGCCCGCCCATGTTGCGCATGTCCTGAGGATCGTCATGGGCATGAGCCTTGTGCAAGGCGTGATGCATGGCGTGGATAACCGAGCCGGAGCCGAGGAACAGACAGGCCTTGAAGAACGCGTGGGTCATGAGGTGGAAGATACCGGCGGTAAAAGCACCGACGCCCATGGCCAGGAACATGTAGCCAAGCTGGGAGACCGTCGAATAGGCCAGTACGCGCTTGATGTCGTTCTGCGCCAGGCCGATGGAAGCGGCGAAGATCGCTGTGGCGGCGCCGACGATGGCGATCACCAGCATGGTGTCGGGCGCCATGGCGAACAGACCGTTCATGCGTCCGATCATATAGACGCCGGCGGTGACCATGGTGGCGGCATGGATGAGCGCCGAAACCGGTGTGGGGCCTTCCATGGCGTCAGGCAACCAGGTGTAGAGGGGAATCTGCGCCGACTTGCCGGTGGCGCCGAGGAAAAAGCACAGGGTAATGATCGTCACCACCACGCTGCCCGCGCCAAGCAGATGACCGTGCTGAGCGATTTCGACGAAATTGAGGGTCCAGATGCCGTGCTCGCTGCCGAGGGTCCAGAACAGCAGGAAAATTCCGAGGAGAAAGCCGAAGTCGCCGATGCGGTTGACGACGAAGGCTTTCTTGGCGGCGTCGCCGGCGCTCTGCTTGTGAAAGTAGTAACCGATCAGCAGGTAGGAGCACAGACCCACGCCTTCCCAGCCCACGAACATGACCATGGCGTTGTTGCCCAGCACCAGCATGAGCATGGAGAAGGCGAACAGGTTGAGGTAGGAGAAGTAGCGATAGAACCCTTCCTCGCCATGCATGTAACCGATGGAGTAGAGGTGGATCAGCGAGCCGACGCCGGTCACCACCAGCAGCATCACCGCGGAAAGGGGATCAAGAAGAAAACCCCACTCGATCTGCAGATTGCCCACCGACATCCAGGAGGCAATCACTTGCTGATGGGATTTCACCGTGTCGAGGCGCAACTCCATGAAGCACAGCACCGACACGATGAAGGAGGAGAAAATCGCCAGGGTACCGATACCCCCGATGATTGTCTCGTTTTTGATCTTCTTGCCCAGCAGCCCGTTGATGATGCTGCCGAGCAAGGGAAAGAACGGAATGAGCCATAGCTTGTCGTACATTTCCATCTCCTCTGTCGATTAGATCGGATCGAATCAGAAATCTGTCACCATTTGAGCAGGTTGAAATCTTCGACTTCCACGGACTCTTTATTGCGGAAGAAAGCGATCATCAGGGCGAGTCCGACCGCGGCCTCGGCCGCTGCTACCGACATGACGAAGAAGACGAAGATCTGCCCGTCGAGATTGTTCAGATAGCTCGAAAGAGAGATGAAGGTAAGGTTCACGGCGTTGAGCATAAGCTCGATGCACATGAAGATGACAATTGCATTGCGCCGGGTCAGAACCCCGTAGGTGCCCAGGGCAAAGAGAATGGCGCTGAGACCCAGATAATGATAAACGGTAAGCATGATCGACTCCTGTCCGTTCCCGTTTAGACTTCTTTTTTAGCCAGCACAAGGGCGCCCACGATGGCGATCAGCAACAAGATCCCGGCAATCTGGAAAGGCAGCATGAATTCCGTGAAGAGCTTCATGCCGATCAGTTCCATGTGGCCTACTTCAAGCACCTGATCGCGGGTGACGTCACCGGAGATACCCGCCATCTCGCCGCGATTGACGAACATCACGGCTTGAATCATGACGATGCCCGCAACGATGGCACCGCCCACCACTCCGTGCTGAAAGCGCTCCATCATCTCGGGGCCGAGATTAAGGAGCATGATGACGAACAGGATCAGAACCATGATCGCCCCGGCGTAGACCAGGACTTGAACCGCCGCCATGAAGGGGGCATAGAGCATGACATAGAGAATGGCCAGGCAGAAGAAGGTCATCACCAGCGAGATGGCGCTGTTGACCGGGTTCTTGCACTTGACCACCATGAAGGCGGAAAGGATCGCCACCAGTGCAACCAGATAAAAGAACAACAATTCCATGAGGCTTTGCTCCTTTCCCCTTAGCGCAGCAAGCGCTGCTTGGTGAAATCGAAATCAGACCGCCTGTAGTTGGCCAACTCGTATTCGCCGGTCATTTCAATCGCTTCCACCGGACAGGCTTCGACGCAGTAACCACAGAAGATACAGCGCAGCAGATCGATCTGGTACACCCGGGGATACTTCTCGCCTTTTTCATTTTCGGCGGATTCCACCGTGATGCACTTGGCCGGACAGACCGTGGGGCACAGGTAACAGGCCACGCATTTTTCCCGATCCTGGGTCGGCACCAGGCGATGCAGGCCGCGGAAACGATCCGAAGGCGTCAACTTGACGTGGGGGTACTGCACCGTTGTGCTGTGGCCCGGCAGCAGATGCTTGAAGGTGATGCTCAACCCTTTGGCGAATTCTTTGAACATGGTTATATCCCTCTTCTCCTCGAACAGGTTTTATTGCATCAGGAGGACGACCACGCCGGTGACAATCACATTGGCGAGTGCCAGCGGAATGAGAACCTTCCAGCCCATGGTCATCAACTGGTCATAACGGACACGCGGCATGGTGGCGCGCAGCCAGATGGCGAAGAACATGAACGCCAGGATCTTGAGCAGAAGGTTGATGGGGCCAAAGAAGGGGCCGGACCAGCCGCCGAGGAACAGGGTGGCGGCAATCGCGGCGATGACCACCATGTTGGCATATTCGGCCATGAAGAACAGGGCGTACTTCATGGAGGAATATTCCGTGCAGAAACCCGACACCAGTTCCGATTCCGCCTCGGGAAGGTCGAAGGGCGTGCGGTTGATCTCCGCCAACGAGGTCAGGATGAACAGACCGAAGGCCAAGGGCTGGCTGAAGACGTACCAGTTGGGCAGAAAGCTGATGGTGCCCCAGAGCGGTTCCATCTGCAGGGCGACGATCTGCCGCAGGCTCAGGGTTTCCGCCAGCATGAACACGGCCACGATGGACAGACCGGCGGCGAGTTCGTAGGAGATCATCTGCGCGGTGGAACGGATGCCGCCCATCAGGGAATACTTGGAGTTGGACGACCATCCGGCGAGCACGATCCCGTAGGCGCCGAGCCCGGCCATGGCCAGCACGTAGAGCACGCCGACGTTGAGGTCGGTGATCTGCATGGGCACCAGGTAGCCGCCGATTACCTTATCGGGACCGAAAGGCACCACCGCGAAGGTGATGAACGCGGGCACCAGCAGCATCATCGGGGCAAGCAGGAAAGTGAACTTGGCTGCCTTTTCCGGGATGATGTCTTCCTTGAAGAACAGCTTGAGACCATCGGCGATCGGCTGCAAAAGCCCGTGCCATCCCGTTTCCATGGGCCCGAGGCGGGTTTGCATGTGACCGATGACCTTGCGCTCCAGCCAGGTCGCGTAGGCAACGATCAGAATAACGACCACGAAGACCACCAAAATCTTCACGATCATCGTGGTCAGATACAAGGGCCAGTTGTTGGAGAGACTCACAAACTCGGGCGTCATGGCAATCCTCTCTGCAAAGTTTTAAATGATCTCATCAAAATCCAGGCTTGTGGGGAGTAGCCATTTCCCCAAGATGCTTGCTGAGATATTGCGCCTCGCGATGGTTGGGGTTGAGAGCGAGGGCCTTGTGGATGGCCTTGCGCGCTTCGTCCAGGAAATCGAGCTGCATGTTGCATTCGGCGATCCGCACCAAGGCGTCGGCATCCTTGGGATTAACCTCCAAAACCTTGCCGTAGGCGCTGATGGCCTCGGAAAACTCTCCCATCCGGCGCCGCGCCTCGCCCTGCATATAGAAGGCCGGAGCAAAACGGGCATTGGTTTCGCCGGCCTGGGTGAATTGCTCCGCCGCTTCGGCTAGCATGCCTTCCTTGAAATAGGCCATCCCCAGTTCGAAGCGTGCCGCCGTGTAGGTCGGGCTCAATTCCACCACCCGTCGAAACTGGTCGATGGCGGAACGGTAGTCCCCTTTCTGGGAATACACCATGCCGAGCATGTAGAGCACGCGGGTATAGCTGGGGTTGATGCGCGCCGCTTCCCGCAGGGCCTCCTCGGCCTTGGCCAGATCTGTATTGCGCAGATAGGAGAGCCCGAGGCGATAATGGGTTTCCGCGCTTTTGGGATTGAGCTCCACGGCCTTGCGGAAACTCTCGATGCTGGCATTGAGATCACCAAGGCCGTATTGAGCCATGCCGAGCTTAAAGTAAACGCGAAAACGCTCCTTCTCCCCGACCAAGGCTTGGGTGAAACACCCCACGGCGCCTTCCAGATCGCCTTGGTCGTAAAGGGCCAACCCCTTGTAATAATGGGCCGAACCGGAAGCAGGATTCATCCGCAGTACCTCGTCCCAGTTGCGAACCGCTTCCTCGATCATTCCACGATGAAAAAGATCCAGGGCCCGGGCATGCACGAAGTCCGCGTCGCTGGCGAGACTGGCCCCGCACTGATCGCAGAATTTGGCCTGGACGGAAACGGACGCGTTACACTTGGAACATTGCATGGCGCGCTCCTCGTAAGGTCCCCTACTTGCTGACTTCCACGGTTACCGAAGTTTCCCCGCGATATACGCGATTAACCCCGGCGCTGCCGAAATGATAAGGCACGAAGATGACCCCTCGCGGCATGCGCTTACCGACCTTCACCTTGAGGCGCAATTCCTCGCCGTTGCCCTTGAGGCAAACCGTTTGCGCTTCGGCGAGGCCGAGTTCCGCGGCATCCTCGAGACAGAATTCGGCATAGGGCTCGGGAAGGGCGGACATGGGCCCCTTGGATCTGACCGACAGGGTACCACTGTGGAAGAGGGCGCTCCCCGTCACCATTTGGAAGCGCGCGGCCAGGGGTTCGCCGCCCTTGACCGCCACCAGGTTGCGGGTCTTGGTCGCCAGATGCTCGCCCCCCCAGACCACGCCCTCGGGTCCAATGGCATTGAAGGAAAGCCCCGCGTATTCCGGCACGGTCTGAGCGATTTCGGCGAAAACAGCCTCCGGACCGGTGAAGACCAGGGGATCCTTCATGCGCGCCGCGAGCAGGGCGAAGATAGACAGGTCGCTGCGTGCCTCGCCGGGGCTCTTCACGCCGGGCCGCAGGCGCTGCACGCGCCGCTCCGCGTTGGTGAAGGTACCGTTCTTTTCCGCGAAGGACACCGCCGGAAGAATCACATCGGCTTCACGCGCGGTGTCGGTCATGAACAGATCCTGGACGACCAGGAAGGGAATCTTGTCCAGTGCCGCCGCGACCTTGGCCCGGTCCGGATAGCTCAACAGCGGATCCTCGCCGATGACATAGAGGGCAGAGAGGTTGCCTTCGGCGGCCGCTTGCAGCATCGCCTGAGCTCCCATCCCATTGGGACGCGGCAGGATCCACTGATCGATGGCACCCTGACTGTTGGCTTTTTCCCCGCAAAGGTACAGGCCGCCTTTCTCGCCGTCAAAGACGCCCGCCAGAATGGCCAGGTTGGCGGCGGCAACACCGAGCTCGCGGGATTGGGCACTGTAGGGAAGACCATAAGCCATGAGAATGGCTTTATTTTTTCCTTTGGCGAAGGCACGTGCCGCCGCCTCGATGGCTTCGGCGGGCACGCCGGTTTTGGCGGCGACCGCCTGGGGGGCGTAATCGGCCAGAGCTGCGCGCAAGCCCTCGACACCGGTGACCCCTTCGGTGACGGCCAGCCCCTCGGTCAGCAGAACCTGGGCCATGGCATTGAGGATGGCGACTTCGGTTCCAGGTTTGGTCAGCAGGGTCTTGGCGCCGGGCAATTTGGTGAACTTACCTTTTTTGTCACTGATGATCGCCAGTTTGGCATCATGGCGCTTCACCGCCTGGTTGACCACCATGCCGAAAACCGGGTGCGTTTCGTAGAAATCCGAGCGGATGGCAAGAATCGCATCGCATCCCTCCACCTGGGGGAAGGTGCCGGTGGAGGCCTTGATGCCTAGGGTTTCAGCCAGTCCCTGGCTCAGGCCCTTGTAGCATTCACCACCGCTGTGATCGAGATGAGGCGTCTTGAGCACCTTGTCGGCGAGATGCCCAAGATAAAAATATTCCTCATTGGTCAGTCGGCCGCCGCTGAGGATGCCGAGCCCCTTCTCCGCGCGCGCCTTCTCGAAACCAGCCGCCACGGCCTCCATGGCTTCACTCCAGGTAGCGGGTTCCAGGCGGCCGTTCTTGCGAACCAAGGGGCGCTTGAGCCGCTCCTCGGCATTGATATAGGAATAACCGAACCGCCCGCGCACGCAGAGATTGCCGTCGTTGACGCCGATCTTGTCGTTGAAGCGGATGGTTTCCACCTTATTGTCCAGCACGCCCAAGGTCACGGTGCAGCCGTTGCCGCAATAGCCGCACACCGTGTCGACTTCCTTGAGCTGCCAGGGGCGCGCCTTGAACTTGAACGGCCGGGGCAGCAATGCGCCCACCGGACACATGGAGACGCACTGGCCGCAGAATTCGCAATCCAGGCCCCGGTCGTAAGCCGTCGCCACCTTGGTGTCGAAACCGCGATTGATGAAGCTGTAGGAACCATAGGACACAATTTCATCGCAAACCCGCACGCACTTGCCACAGAGCACGCAGCGGTTCATGTTGCGCTCGATGAAGGGATTGCGTTCATCGGTTTCCAGATTGAACTTGGCGTCCTTGAAACGATTGGTGGTGACTTCGTATTCGTAGGTCAGATCCTGCAGATCGCACTCCCCGCCCTTGTCGCACACCGGGCAATCCACCACATGGTTGACCAGCAGGAATTCGAGCACCGTTTTGCGGACCTTCTTGATTTCAGGCGACATGGTGGTCACGACCATGCCTTCGGTCACCGGGGTGGTGCAGGCCGGAATCAAGCGCCCCTTCATCTGCTCGACTTCCACCAGGCAAACCCGGCAGGCGCCGTAGGGGAGAAGCTTCTTGGCGTGACAGAGCACGGGAATCGTAATGCCCGCCCCCATGGCCGCGTCCAGAATGGTAGCGGCCTTGCTCGCCTGGACCTGTTTTCCATCTATCGTCAGAGTAACCATCTTGACCTCGTCCTTGATCGTCTGGGGGTTCGGCTATTCGATGGCCATGAAGCGGCAGGCATCGTAGCAGGAGGTGCACTTGGTGCATTTCTCCTTGTCGATGATGGCAAGCTGTCCCTTCTCCCACCGGACAGCATCCACCGGACAGACCTTGAAACAGAGTCCACACTTCTTGCAGGCCGCCTCGACGACCTCGAACTTCAACAGCGCCTTGCAGGAATTGGACGGGCAGCGCTGATGCTCGATATGCGCCTCGTATTCGTGGCGGAAATAACGGATGGTTGAAAGCACCGGATTGGGCGCCGTCTGGCCGAGACCGCAGAGAGAGGCTTTCTTGATGTCGTAACACATGTCCTGAAGCAGTTCGATGTCACCAGGATGGCCCTTGCCCTCGGTGATGCGCTCCAGAATGTCGAGCATGATCTTGAGGCCGATGCGGCAAGGAACGCATTTGCCGCAGGATTCCATGCGCGTGAAGTTGAGGAAGAAGCGCGCGATGTCCACCATGCAGGTGGTTTCGTCCATGACGACCAGACCGCCCGAACCCATCATCGCCCCGGCCTTGATCAGCGAGTCATAGTCGACCTGGGCGTCGATAGCCTCGCCGGGCAGGCAACCGCCCGAGGGACCGCCCGCCTGCACCGCCTTGAATTTGCGGTTGTTGAGAATGCCGCCGCAAACGTCGTAAATAACCTCGCGCATGGTGATGCCGGCGGGAACCTCGACCAGGCCGGTATGCTTGATTTTGCCGGTGAGGGCGAAAATCTTGGTACCCTTGGTGCCGTCCGTGCCGATGGAAGCAAACCAGTCGGCGCCGCGATAGAAGATATAGGAAACGTTGGCGAAGGTTTCGACGTTGTTGATGTTGGTCGGCTTGGTCCAGAGACCGCGCACCGCGGGAAATGGCGGGCGGGGGCGAGGCATGCCGCGTTCGCCCTCGATGGAGGCCATGAGCGCGGTTTCCTCGCCGCAGACAAAGGCACCGGCGCCGGCCTTGATGCGCAGATCGAAATCAAACCCCAGGCCGAGACAATTTTTCCCCAGGAACCCTTTTTCGTAGCAGGTATCGATGGCCTTTTGCAGACGCTTGATGGCCAAGGGATACTCGGCGCGCACATAGACATAACCGTATTTGGCGCCGATGGCGTAGGAGGCGATCATCATCCCCTCGATGAGGCCGTAGGGGTCGCCCTCGAGAATCGAGCGGTCCATGAAGGCCCCCGGGTCACCTTCGTCGGCGTTGCAGATCAGGTATTTGTCGGTACCCGGCGAGGCCGCGCAGAAGCTCCACTTGACGCCGGTGGGAAAACCACCGCCCCCACGGCCGCGCAGACCGGACTTCTTGACTTCCTCGATGACTTCCTGGGGCTTCATGGTCACGGCCTTGCGGATGCCGACAAAGCCGTCGTGCGCCAGAAAATCCTCGAGGCTCTCTGCGTCGATGGTGCCGCAGCGCGAAAACACCACGCGCATCTGTTTTTCCAGGAACTTCTGATAGTAGGGGCCGGCCTTCTTCTTTTCGACGACCTGCCCGGTAAGAATGTGTTCCTCGACAAGTTGCGGCACCAACTCGGGCTTGACAAAGTCGTAGGTCACGGCTTCCTGCCCGGGGATGACAATATCCACCAGCACGTCATTGGCGCACAGGCCGCGACAGCCGGTTCCGACCACCGTGCAGCGCTTGCCGACCTTGGCATCGACACCATGCTTTTCGAATTCCGCCCGAAAGGCCTCTTCCACCTCCCTGGCACCCGAAGCCAAGCCACCCGTGCCTTGGCAGATAAGAATCCTGATTTGCTCTTCGATCGCGGCCATATGTCAATTCCCCAACGCTTGAATGGTTTGGCTTGAGAGAGACGCCTGCTAGTCCATCGCCCGGTATTTGGCGACGATTTCGCCCATTTTCTGCACGGACATGCTCCCGTAGGTCGCCTCATTGACCATGATGACCGGTGCCATGCCGCAAGCCCCGATGCAGGCCACATGCTCAACCGTAAACTTCAGATCCTCGGTCGTTTCGGCATGGCCGATGCCGAGCAATTCGCTCAGAGTATCGCCGATGCGGCCGGCGCCCTTGACGTGACAGGCCGTCCCCATGCAGACACGCACGATGTATTTGCCGCGCGGCTCCAGGTGAAATTGAGCGTAAAAGGTCAGCACCCCGTAAATTTGGCTCAAGTAGACATTGAGGCGCTCGGAAATCAGATGAATGCACGGCTCGGGCAGATAGCCGTAGGCATCCTGCACCTCCTGCAGAACAGGCATGAGCGCGCCCTTCATGTTGAGATACTTGTCGATCACCTTGTTGGCCGGGCCAAGGTCGATTTCTTCCTGGACCACCTGCGCTTCCGCGTTGCTCATGAAGAACACCTCTCTACGGCGTTAGGTTAACGGTCGATGTCGCCAAGCACGATGTCGAGAGTTCCAATGACCGCGACGACGTCGGCGATCAGCCTGCCCTCCACCATCTGCGGCAATGCCTGCAGGTTGAGAAAGGAGGGAGGACGAATCTTCATGCGATAGGGACGGGCGGAGCCATCGGACACCAGATAGAAACCCAATTCGCCCTTGGGGGCCTCGACGCTCTGATAAATCTCGCCGGCTTCGGGCTTGAAGCCCTCGGTGATGATCTTGAAATGATGGATCAAACCTTCGATGGTATTGACCACGTCCTGCTTGGGCGGCAGACAGACCTTGGGAACGTCGGCCAGAATCGGGCCGGGCTTGAGTTTATCCAAGGCCTGACGCACGATCTTGCAGGATTCGCGCATTTCATCAAGGCGCACCTTGTAGCGCGCCCAGGTATCGCAGCCGTCGTCGACCGGAACCTTGAAATCGTAATCCTCGTAGCCGCTGTAGGGGTGGTCGCGTCGCAGATCCCAGTCGATGCCGGAACCCCGCAGACTGCCGCCGGTGATGCCGATATCCAGCGCGTCCTCGCCGCTGATGACGCCGACGCCCACGATGCGCTTCTGCCAGATCTTGTTGCCCGTCAGCAGACCCTCATAGGTTTCGATATGGCCAGGCATTGCATCGATAAATTCGCGCACTTCCTTCTCGAAGCCGGCGGGCAGATCGGCGGAGAGACCGCCGACGCGGAAATAGTTGGAGGTCATGCGCGCGCCGGAGATCTTCTCGTACATCTCCATGATGTGCTCGCGCTCGCGGAAGCAGTAGATGAACACGGTCATGGCGCCGATATCGAGGGCGTGACAGGCGAGCCACACCAGATGGCTCTTGATACGGGTCAGCTCGGCGAGCATCACGCGAATGACCTTGGCGCGCTCGGGAATCTGGTCGGTGATCCCCAGGAGCTTTTCCACGGCCAGCACATAGCCGAGGTTGTTGCTCATGGGCGCCAGGTAATCGAGACGATCGGTCAGAGGAATAACCTGATGGTAGGTGCGGTACTCGGAGAGCTTTTCCACGCCGCGGTGGAGAAAGCCGATATGCGGAGTGGCCTTGACGACGTTTTCGCCGTCAAGCTCCAGAACAAGCCGCAACACCCCGTGCGTGGAAGGATGCTGGGGCCCCATATTGATAGTCATGGTTTCGGTCATCGCTGCCATGGCGTTTCCTCGTTCCTTTGGAGTTTTACGAATTCATTCCGGTCAGATCTGGCGGCCCTGATAGGGCTCACGGTCCGGACCCTGAACCGGATAATCCTTGCGCAACGGGTGACCGACCCAATCGTCGGGCATGAGAATGCGACGCAGATCGGGATGGTTGTTGAAGGAAATCCCCATCAGGTCCCAGCACTCGCGCTCCAGCCAGTTGGCCGAGCCCCAGACGCCGCTCACCGTGTCGATGCGCGGACCGCGCTCCTCGACGGGCGCCTTGAGACGCAGGCGCTGCTTGGCCTTGATGTTGTAAATGTTGTAGACCACCTGAAAGCGCGGCCCCGCCACACCCATGGCCGACAGATCCAAACCGGCCAGATCGGCCAGCATGGTGTAGCCAAGCTCCTTCTTGCAGAAGGTGCAGATGGCCACGATGTCCTCGGCCTTAACGGTAAGGGTCAACTCCCCGCGAAACTCCTTGACTTCGAGCACGGATCCGGGAAACTTGGCCTTGAGCTTTTCGACTGCAGCCTGATCGGTCATCCTACTATCCTCATCCACAAGGTATTCGAATCAACACAAGGCCAGGGATCAGACCTCCCTGACCACCTCGCCAAGCCCGATGGCGGCGCCGAAGGTATTGCGCTCCTTCATGATCTTCTCCTGAAGCTTGAGCAGACCGTAGAGCAGACCTTCGGGGCGCGGAGGACAACCGGGGATGTAAACGTCCACGGGCAGCGCCTCGTCAATGCCCTGCACCGTGCTGTAGGTATCAAAAACGCCGCCGGAGCAGGCGCAGGCGCCCATGGCGATGACATAGCGGGGCTCGGGCATCTGCTCGTAAACCGTCTGAATGACCGGCAGCATTTTCTTGGTCACGGTGCCGGCAATAACGATCAGGTCGGCCTGACGGGGCGAGGCGCGGAACAACACACCAAAACGGTCAAGGTCAAAGCGGGCGGCGCCGGTGGCCATCATTTCAATGGCGCAGCAGGCCAGACCGAACGTCATAGGCCAGAGAGAGCGGGACCGGGACCAGTTGACAAGCTTGTCCAGGCTGGTGGTGACGAAATTACTTCCCAGAGGCTGATCTACTCCCATTCCAGTGCTCCTTTTTTCCAGTCATAAATGAAGCCGATAATGAGAACAAAAAGAAAAACCCCCATGACAGCGGCGCCATACCAACCAAGCGTCTTAAAAACCACCGCCCAGGGATAGAGAAAGACCACCTCGATGTCGAACACAATGAAGGCGACCGCAACAAGATAGAACTTGACGGACACCCGTTCGCGCGCACTGCCGACGGGCGGCAGACCGCACTCGTAGGGAGAGAGCTTGACGGCGCTCGGCTTTTTCATGCCGATCAGGCCGGAGAAAACCACCGAACCAATGGCGAACGCCACGGCAATTCCGATAAGGACGAGAATCGGCAAATAGATGTCAAGCATAGAAAGCGTCTCCTCCCAACGATGTTTTATTGCTATCTTCTAACACCCTTAGATGCCCAAGGTGGTCTCAGGCCAAGGCAAGTTAGGATAAATGCCGTTCATTGTCAAGGAAAAAATACAGTATACTGTATGCACTTTTAGCGATGAATATGCCTGTCAAAACAGCGGTTTATCCTGATTTTTAAGCAGGCCGGAGAAGATCCTCGGCGGCCGGTTGGGCTTGGTCCCGAAGAGCTGTCCACGCCGGCCCAACTTGCTGTATTTTCATCACTATCCCTAGCAACCGCGGACCCTTGAAACCACATCACGCCAAGGTCGTCGCGGGATGCGGGAAATTCCAGTGTCTCTTCCTGCCCCCAGGACCCGGAGGACCGCGAACATCCTTGATCTTTGGTCCGCCGCACTGGCACAATCGCCAGATCATCCGTTGACCGCGGCCGGGTTTTCCGCCCGGCCCCCCAGGCCATGAAGAGAGTTCTATGTTGCGCTTTGAGGATGCTCGCCGCCTGATCCTTCATCATTGCTCGCCCCTGGGCTCCGAACGCATCAGCCTGTCGGCGGCCTGCGGTCGCGTTCTGGCCGATGAGGTTCACGCGCCCTGGGATCTGCCCCGCTGGAATAATTCCGCCATGGACGGGTTCGCGCTGCGTCACGAGGATCTGTCCGCCACGCTCAGCCTGCCCATCGAAGGGTATCTGCCGGCGGGCGTCCTGCCGGGAGCCGGACTGGCGCCCGGCACGGCCATGAAAATCATGACCGGCGCTCCGTTGCCCATCGGCGCCGACACGGTGGTTCCCATGGAGGAGGCGCGCGAGGAGGCCGGCCGGGTGAGCCTCACCAAGCGACCCGTCTCAGGCGCCCATGTGCGCCGCCAGGCGGAGGACGTGCGCGCCGGCGAGCTGGTCATCCCCGCGGGCACGCTGTTGCGCCCCGCCGAAATCGGCATGCTCGCCTCCTTTGGCAAGGTCGTGATTCCGGTCTTTCGACGGGCGCGCATTGCCGTACTCTCCACCGGCGACGAGTTGGTGGAGCCGGGCGAGCCCCTGAGCGACGGACGCATCGTCAACAGCAACGCCTTCGCCCTGGCCGCGGCCCTCCAGGAAATCGGCGCCGAGCCCATTCTGCTCGGGATTGCCCGCGACACACGGGAAAGCCACTTGGCGCTGCTGCGCGAAGGTCTGCGGGCGGATGGCCTGATCACCTCGGCCGGCATCTCCACCGGCGATCGCGACCTGGTGCGCGAGATCCTCCTGGAACTCGGCGCCGAGGAAATTTTCTGGAAAATCGACATCAAGCCCGGCCGGCCCATGGCGTTCTTGCGTGCGGAAAATCGTCCGATTTTCTGTCTGCCGGGCAATCCCGTGGCCACCCTGATCACCTTCGAGGAGCTGGTCAAGCCTGCGATTCTCAGGATGATGGGCCACCGCAGGGTGATTCAGCCTTTCGTCCAGGGCATTCTGCAGGAAGCGGTGCGCAAGAAACCCGGACGCGGCCAATTCCTGCGGGTGCGCCTCAGCGTACGCGACGGGCGCTTTCTCGTCAGCACCAGCGGCGATCAGCAGACGGGGATTCTGCGCACCCTGGTGAGTGCCGATGGGCTGGTCTATCTGCCCCCCGAGGCCGGGGATCTGCCGGCGGGGGCCGTCGTCGACCTTCACCTGCTGGGGCGGCAGGCGGAAATGCGCGAGGAGTGAGGAAAAAAAACAAAAGAGAGGGAAGCGGATTCGGGGGGGCAGACCAAGCGGGCTGCCCCCCGAACAATTTTAACGGCGGGCGCTCTCGATGCGGTTCATGCCCGCCAGCAGAAAACCCAGGGTGATAAAGGCGCCGGGGGGCAGAATCATGAGCAGGAAGGGCTGATAGGCGCCGCCGAAGAGACTGACGCCAAGCAGGGTTCCGGCGCCGAAGATCTCCCGCACGCCGCCCAGCACGAACAGCGCCAGGGTGAAGCCGAGTCCCATGCCGAGGCCGTCGATCAGGGCGCCGCGCAGGGGCTGCTTGGAGGCAAAAGCCTCGGCACGGCCGAGGATCAGGCAATTGACCACGATCAGGGGAATGAAAATCCCCAGCGCCTTGTGCAAATCGTAGAGATAGGCCTCCATGGTCAACTGCACCACGGTCACAAAGGAGGCGATGATGACGATGAAGGAGGGAATGCGCACCTTGCTCGGGATTACCTTGCGCAGCAAGGACACGACGATATTCGAGCAGAGCAGCACGAAGGTCGTGGCCAGGCCCATGCCCAGGCCGTTCTCGGCGCTGGTCGTGACCGCCAGCACCGGACAAAGCCCCAGCAGCAGCTTGAAGACCGGATTGTCGCGCCACAGGCCCTTGGTGAATTCATCCTGCAGGTTCATGGCGATCCTCCCTCGGCCGGCGCGGACAGAATCTGCGTTTTTTGCGCGCGAAAGAACTCGAGTCCCTGGCGCATGGCCCCAACCACCGCGCGCGGCGAGATGGTGGCGCCGGTGATTTCGTCGAAGCCCCCGCCGTCCTTTTTCACCCGCCAATCGGCATTGTCGAGATTCTTGCCCGGGAATTGCGCGCGGAACCAGTCATCCTCGATCTTATCACCGAGCCCCGGCGTCTCCGCGTGGCGCAAAATGGCCATGCCGGTCACCGTGCCTTGCGGATCGGCCCCCACCATCACCACGATGTCCCCGCTGTAGCCGTCCGGGGCCGTCACGGCGAAGGCCACCCCGCTCAGCTCACCGGCGAGACGGCCGCGATAGAAGGTGCGCTCGATGGGCTTGCCCTTGCGATCCGAACCGACCACCAGGGTCAGGGTGTCGGCGTCGGGCTGATTGTCGAAGGCCGGGAGCACCGCGCTCAAGGCGCGCAGGGTTTCCTGGCGGCGCTGCTCGGCGATGGGGGCGCGCGTCACCTGCTCGACCAGGGACAGCACCAGGCCGGCGGTCGCGGCGATAAGGGTCAGGACCAGGGCCAGGCGACGGATATCTTTCATGGCGCCCCCTGCCGGCCCGAGACCCGGGCGGGTGCCTCACCGAAAGCGCGCGGCCGGGTGAAGCGGTCGATCAGGGGCGTGGCGGCGTTCATCAGCAGGATGGCGAAGGACACCCCCTCGGGATAGCCGCCGAAGAGGCGGATAAGCACGGTGAGCAGGCCGCAGCCGACGCCGAAAACCAACATGCCGCGCGGCGTGACGGGCGAGGTGACCATGTCGGTGGCCATGAAGAACACGCCCAGCATCAGGCCGCCGGTGAGCAGATGAAACAGCGGGCTGGGATAGCGGCTGGGATCCACCAGCCAGAAGATGCCGGCGATCACCACCACGCTGCCCAGATAGCTCAGGGGAATGTGCCAGGTGAGAATGCGCTTCCAGAACAGATAGGCCGCCCCGAGCAGCAGCGCCAGGGCCGACACCTCGCCGAGACAGCCGCCCATGTTGCCGATGAAATAATCCCAGCTGCTGTTTTGCAGCGCCTCGGGCAAGCGGCCGCTAAGCATCACCGCGTTCTTCGCCTCGCCCAGGGGGGTGGCGGTGGTCACCAGGTCCAGGCCCGCGCCCAGGGGCGTCGGCGCGCTCCAGGTGGTCATCTGCACGGGAAAGGAGATCAGCAGGACCACCCGCGCCACCAGCGCGGGGTTGAAGGGATTGTGCCCCAGGCCGCCGTAGACCTGCTTGCCGACGACGATGGCGACGGCCGCGCCAAGCAGCGCTAGCCACCAGGGGCTGGCGGGCGGCAGGTTCAGCGCGAGCAGCACGCCGGTCAGGGCGGCGCTGCCGTCGCGCCAGGCCGCGGGGCGGCGCATGAGCTTCTGACAGCCGATCTCGGCCAGCACGCACCCCAGGGTGCATAGCACCAGCACCCGCAGGGCCGGCAGACCGAAGAAATAGATCGACACCGCGCAGGCCGGCAGCAGGGCGTAGATGACCGCGCGCATGATCTGCTCGGTGCTCTGCTCGCCGTGCAGATGGGGCGCGGGTGAAAGGATGAGTTTCTGCTCCACGTCAGAGTTTCCTTCTGCGGGCCAGAATGGCCAGCTTGGCGTGACGCACGGCCTGCACCAGGGGAATGGCGGCCGGACAAATGTAGGTGCAACAGCCGCACTCGATGCAATCCATGGCGCGGAACTGCTCGGCCGCCTCGAAGCGCTCGAGGCGGGCATAGGCGGCGATGGTGGTCGGCATCAGAAAGCTCGGGCAGGCGCGCACGCAGCGACCGCAGCGGATGCAGGCGCTCTCGCGACGCAGTTCGACGTCGCCCTCGCGCAACAGCAGCACGCCGCTGGTGCCACGCACCACGGGAACGTCGAGACTCAGTTGGGCGGCGCCCATCATCGGCCCGCCGCACAGGATTTTCGCCAATTCGCCCGTCAGGCCGCCGCGCCAGGCCACCAGATGGCGCAAGGGCGTGCCGATGCGCACCCGCAGGTTCCCGGGCCGGGCCAGGGCGGAGCCGGTCAGGGTGGTGACACGCTCGATCAAGGGCTTGCCCGCCAAAACCGCATCGGCCACCGCCGCCGCCGTGCCCACATTCTGCACCACCACGCCGAGATCCATGGGCAGGCCGCCGGAGGGCACCTCGCGGCCGACCAGGGCCGAAATCAGCTGTTTTTCCGCGCCCTGGGGATACTTCACGGCCAGGGTCGCCACTTCGACATCGGTGCCGCGACAGGCTTCTTCCAGCCGGGCGATGGCGTCGGGCTTGTTGGCCTCGATGCCGATGCACACCCGCCGCGCGCCCAGGGCGCGGCGCAAAATGTCGATGCCGGCAAGAAGGCGCGCGGTCTCCTCGAGCATCAGGCGATGATCGGCCGTCAGGTAGGGTTCGCATTCCACCCCGTTGATGAGCAGGGTGTGAATGGGTTTTTCCGGGGGCGGCGAGAGCTTGACGTGGGTGGGAAAAGCCGCGCCGCCCAGGCCGACCACGCCGGCGGCGCGAATCCGCTCGCACAACTCCTCGGCGCCAAGCTCGCGGTAGTCGGCGACGGACGCGGGCGCTTCGCCCCAGGCATCCTCGCCGTCGGGGCGCAGCACCACTGCGGGCAACAGCTTGCCCGAGGGATGGGGACGGGCTTCGACGGCCAACACCTCGCCCGAGGTCGAGGCATGCACCGGCACCGAGACAAAGCCACGCGCCCGGCCGATGAGCTGCCCCTTGGCCACCCGCTCGCCCTTGGCCACGCAGGCCTCGGCCGGCGCGCCGATGTGCTGCGAGAGCGGAATCACCAGCTCCTCGGGCAGCGGGCAGTCCTCGATGGCCAAATGGGCGGTTTGCTCCTTGTGCTCGGAGGGATGCAGGCCGCCGCGGAAGGTTTTGAGCTTTTTCATCATAAAACGAGACATTCCTGATCGCGACCTCAGGCCGCGCTTTTTCCGGCAACCGGCACGGTCGGCGCGGCAAAGCTGCTGCCCGGCGGATAGCCCTGGGCAAAATCGCGGATGCAGTGTGTCGGGCACTTCTCCACCGCCGCCCCCGCCTGGTCCCGGTGCTCATAGTCCACCCGGGCGAGAAAGTCCTCGACCACATAGGCCCCGGGCACGGTCTTGGCGCAGATGTGACAGGCGATGCAGCCCACCGCGCAGTACTTGCGCACCTGGGCGCCCTTATCGTGGCTGTTGCACAGCACATGCACAGTGGCCGCGAGCGGCGTCATGCGGATCACGCCGCGCGGGCAGGCGGCGACACACCTGGTGCAGCCGGTGCAGAGCTCGCGGCTGATCACCGCCAGCCCCTCGCCGGTGATTTCGATGGCGCTGAAGGGACAGGCCCGCACGCAGCTGCCCAGCCCCAGGCAGCCACCCGGACATTGTTTCGGCCCCTCGGCGATGCGTTGCGCGGCATTGCAATCGGCCATCCCCAGATAACGGTACTTGAGCGCGGCGCGCGGGTTGTCGCCCTGGCACAGCACCACCGCCACCTGAGGGTCGGCGGCCGTCGCCGCGACGCCGAGAATATGGGCGATTCTCTCCACCGTCGCCTGGCCGCCGGGCGTGCAGGCATTGGGGTTGGCCTTGCCCTCCACCAGCGCCTTGGCGAAGCCGCCGCAGCCGGGAAAGCCGCAGGCACCGCAATTGGCCCCGGGCAAGGCTTCCAGCACCGCCAGTTCGCGCGGATCGACCTCCACGGCGAATTTCTTCGCCGCCAGGCCGAGGGCCACCGCCGCCGTCAGGCCGATGCCGCCGATACTCAATATGGCTTCAAGCATGGGAACCGTCCTCGTGCATTACACGCGCCTACCCCTTGACCAATCCGGCGAAGCCCATGAAGGCCAGGGCCAGCAAGCCGGCGGTCACGAAACCGATGGCCGCGCCCTGAAAGGCGCGCGGCACGGCGGAGAGTTCGACACGCTCGCGCAACCCGGCAAAGAGCACCAGGGCCAGGGTAAAGCCGGCCGCCGCGCCGATGGCGAAAACCACCGCCTCAAGAAACGAGTAGCCCTTCTGGATGCTCAGCACCGCCAGGCCGAGCACGGCGCAGTTGGTGGTGATCAGCGGCAGGAAGATGCCCAGGGACTGGTAGAGCACCGGACTGGTTTTCTGAATGACCATCTCCACCAGCTGCACCAGGGAGGCGATGACCAGAATGAACGCAATGGTCTGAAGATATTCGATATTGAAGGGGGTGAGGATGAAATACTGGATGAACCAGGTGGTGACCGTGGCGACGGTCATGACGAAGGTGACCGCCATGCCCATGCCGAGGGCCGTCTCCACCTTCTTGGACACCCCCATGAAGGGGCAGATGCCGAGAAAGCGGGCGAGCACGAAGTTGTTGACGAAAGCGGCGCTGATGAAGATGAGGAACAGTTCGGTCACTACGGGCTCCCGCGGCTTTATCCCAAAAAGCGCAATTTGGATCAGGCTGAATAATGTAAAGGAGTGCCGCGCCCCTGTCAAACGCTAACGACAACCGCCCACGCGCCACAGCTTGACAACCCGCGCCGCCCATGCTAAGCAGACCCTCACTTGCCGCCGGCCCGCCGCGCCGCGGCGCCACTCGCCAACCCGGGCCTTGGGCCCCAACCGCACAAAGGGTATGCACGCCATGGAGCACAAGGAATCGGCAAAGCTCTTCGCACAGGCCAAACGCTTTATTCCGGGCGGGGTCAACAGCCCGGTGCGCGCCTTCAAGTCGGTGGGCTGCGATCCGGTGTTCATCGCCCGCGCCCAGGGCGCCCAGGTGCATGACGTCGACGGCAACACCTACATCGATTACGTGGGCTCCTGGGGGCCGATGATCCTCGGTCATGCCCATCCCAAGGTCATCGAGGCCATTCGCCAGACCGCCGCCGACGGCACCTCCTTCGGCGCGCCCACGCCCCTGGAGACGCAATTGGCCGAGCGCGTCTGCGAGGCCTATCCCAACATGGAAAAGGTGCGCATGGTGTCCTCGGGCACCGAGGCGACCATGAGCGCCATCCGCCTGGCACGCGGCTACACGAACCGCGACAAGATCCTCAAATTCGACGGCTGCTACCACGGCCACGCCGACAGCCTGCTGGTCAAGGCGGGCAGCGGCGCCGCCACATTCGGCGTGCCCACTTCCCCCGGCGTGCCGGCCGATTTCGCCAAGCACACCCTCACCGCCACCTACAACGACCTCGCCGAGGTCCAGGCGCTGGTTACGGCCAACCAGGGAGAAATTGCCTGCGTCATCCTCGAACCGGTGGCCGGCAACATGGGCTGCGTCATCCCGCGTCCCGGGTTCCTGGAAGGTTTGCGGGCCCTGTGCAGCGCCGAGGGCATCGTGCTCATCATCGACGAAGTCATGACCGGTTTTCGCCTCGCCTACGGTGGCGCCCAGGAGCGCTTCGGCGTGTACGGCGACCTGGTGTGCCTGGGCAAGATCATCGGCGGCGGCATGCCTGTCGGCGCCTTCGGCGGCAAGGCCGAGATCATGGATCTGCTCTCGCCCCAGGGCGGCGTCTACCAGGCGGGCACCCTCTCGGGCAACCCCCTGGCCATGAGTGCCGGACTGGCCACCCTCGCGCTGCTCAAGGAAGAAGGCTTCTACCAGCAGATCGAGGAAAAAAGCGCCTACCTCGAGGAAGGCCTGCGCCAAGCGGCCGCCGCCTGCGCGTTGAAAACTTGTCTGCAGCGGGTGGGCGGCATGTTCTGCACCTATTTTCACGCCGGCCCCGTCGACAACTTCGCCCAGGCCGCCCAAAGCGACACTCAGGCCTTCGGCCGTTTCTTCCGCGGGCTGCTCGACGAGGGGGTGTACATCGCGCCCTCCCAGTTCGAGGCCGGCTTCATGAGCATCGCCCACAGCCGCGCGGATCTCGACCGCACCATCGAGGCCGCGGCCCGGGTTTTCGCCCGCCTCTGAGGTCGCGTGAACCCGCGGACGGCGCGGAAAAAGCCATTGACATCCCGCACCCCCTATGATACTTAGGACGGGTTTTTTCCGAAGCCTGTATGCTGTATACAAAAACCATGGCCCAAAACAATCGCCAACTGATCAAGTCATTGGGCTTTTTGTCCAGCGTCGGCATCTCCATGGTGACCGCGACCCTGATCGGGCTGGCCATGGGCTATTATCTCGACAAATGGCTGGGCACCTCACCCTGGCTGACCCTCATATTTCTGCTGTTCGGCATTGTGGCCGGTTTCCGCAACATCTTCATCCTCACCGATCGCGAGTTGAAGCGCCAGCAGCAGGAAAACAGCGAAGACAAGCAGTGAGCGACGCCGACCAATCCTTCCTGGATCGGATTGCCCGGCGCAACCTGATCATTCTGGCCGCGCTCCTGGTCGTGAGCCTGATCTGGGGCTCCGCGCCCCTGAGCCTGGGCATCCTGACCGGGGGGTTGCTCGCCCTCGGCGGCTTCTGGTGGCAGCAGCGCACCCTGAGACGGGTGCTCGAGGAACCGACGCCACAGGCGGCGCGGGGATTTCAGGTGCGCTACTTTCTGCGCCTGGCCGGACTCGGCCTGATTCTCTATGTGCTCATCGGCCGCCTCGGCGTGCATCCCGTAGGTCTGGCCCTGGGGCTTTCCGTGGTGGTCATCAACATTTTCTGCACCGCACTTGTTCGGATCGTCCGGCACAGGTGAGAGGATATTCCAAGGAGATTTATCGCTCATGATTCATCCTTTTCTCTTTCTGCAGTGGTTGGCCGAACAGATCAACCTCCACGTCGGACCCCATGTTCTTTATGCCTGGCTGGCCATGGCGGTGCTGACCCTGCTGGCCTTTCTCACCGGCCGCAACCTGAAAATGGTGCCCCAGGGTCTGCAGAATTTCATGGAAGTCATCGCCGGCGCCATTCTCGACCTGATGGAACAGATCATGGGCCCCAAGGGCCGCCCCTATTTCCCGCTGATCGGCACCCTCGCCCTGTTCATCCTGGTCTGCAACCTCTTCGGCCTGGTGCCCAGCTTCTTTCCCCCCACCGCCAACGTCAACACCAATGTCGCCATGGCGCTGACCGTGGTGGTGCTGACCCACGTCATCGGGCTCAAGGAGCACGGCCTGCACTACTTCAAGCATTTCGTCGGCCCCGTCTGGTGGCTTGCGCCGATCATGATCCCCATCGAGGTCATCGGCCACATCGCCCGCCTGGTGTCCCTCACCCTGCGTCTTTTCGGCAACATGTTCGGCAAGGAAGTCGTGCTCATGATCTTCATGACCCTGGTGCCCTTCCTGCTGCCGGTGCCGATGATGCTGCTCGGCATCCTGATCTGCTTCATCCAGACCTTCGTCTTCACCCTGCTGGCCATGATCTACCTGGCCGGCTCCCTGGAAGAAGCACACTAATCAACCACGGCTCACAGAGTTATGTCCCCGGTCCTATATACATATAGGAAAATCACACAGGAAAAAGGAGAAAAGGAACATGGATTTTTTCACTTGGTGCATGATTTCGGCAGGTTTCGCAATGGCTCTGGGTTCCCTGGGAACCGGTCTGGGTATGGGTAACGCCATCCGCAGCGCCGTCGAAGGCGTGGCGCGCAACCCCGGCGCCAGCGGCAAGGTTCTGACCACCCTGATGATCGGTCTGGCCATGATCGAGTCCCTTGCCATCTACGTGTTCGTCGTGGCGATGATCATTCTCTTCGCCAACCCCTTCGCCGAGCAGGTCATCGCCTTGGCCGGCCGGTAAGGACAAACCGAGGAGGGTGTGCTCCAGCAGGGGCACACCCTCTTTTTTTCCAGGCAAACCCCACCAGTTCACCTTGTCTTTTATTTTTGTACACTGCCACGTTCCACCGTTTTGTACGTTGTGTTTTTAGGGAGTAACCACGCCAGGAGGAGTACAATGTCGAAGATTTTTTCCCGGTTGACGCTTGCGCTGTTGTTCCTGCTACCCTTGTGCTTCAACGCCTCGGCGGCGGAAAACAGCCTGGCCATCGACCCCATGACCTGCCTCGAATGCCATTCGGACGTTGTTTCCGCCGAGGAATTCGCCGCTTCGGTGCACGGTCGCAACGCCTGCACCAGCTGCCACACCGACATCACCGATCTTGACGCCCACATGATCGGCGAGCAGATGCCCGGCCCGCCCCAATGCGTGCGCTGCCACAAGCAGGAAACCGCCGAGCACTACGCCTCGGTGCACATGCTCAACGACATTACCTGTTCCGCCTGTCACCATGATATTCACAGCCACACCTACTGGCAGGGCGACAAGCGCATCGCCGTGGCCAAGTGCACCGAATGTCACGCCGACTCTTTCGAGGTCTATCACGAATCGATTCACGGCCAGGCCGTGGCCGCCGGCAACATGGATTCGGCCGCCTGCTTCGACTGCCATAATCTCCACCAGATTCAGGAAGTCGGCGATCCCGACGCTTTCGAGACCCGCGAGTTCCACACCCGGGTCTGTCTCGACTGCCACGCCGACAAGGAGATGATGGCACGCAACAACGTGACCAGCGTGGCCGTCTCCACCTACATGGACAGCTACCACGGCAAGAGCTATCGCCTCGGCTATCCCGAGCTGGTGGCCGGCTGCGCCGACTGCCACACCTCTCACGCCGTGTTTCAGCATGACGATCCCCGCGCCAGCACCAACTCGGCCAACCTCGTGGCCACCTGCGGCGCCTGCCACCCCGGCGCCACGCCTCTGTTCGTCAAGTTTTATTCCCACGGCGACTACAGCGACCGCGAGAACTATCCGATTCTCTATTGGACCTTCGTCAGCATGACCACCCTGCTGGTCTCGGTCTTCGCGGTGTTCTGGGTGCACACCCTGCTGTGGATGTTCCGCGGCTTCGTGGAAAACCGCGAAAAGCGCGCCGCCCTGATCCGCGGCGAGGGCCATCACCACATTCCCGATGCCTACAAGATCTATCGCCGCTTCAACCGGCTACACATCTTCCTGCACCTGCTGGTGATCATCAGCTTCCTCGGCCTGTCCCTCACCGGCCTGCCGCTCAAGTTCGCCAGCCAGCCCTGGGCGAAGATCCTCATGGATTTCTTCGGCGGCGCGCACAATGCCGCCCTCATCCACCGCGCCTGCGCGGTCATCACCTTCGTCTATTTCGGCGCGGCGGTGGTGATGAGCTACAACTTCCTCTTCGTGCGCAAGGATCTTCCGGGCAACCCTATCCAACGCCTGTTCGGCCCGGATTCCCTGTTCCCCAACCTGCGCGACATCAATGATATCGCGGGGATGTTCCGCTGGTTCCTGTTCCTGGGGCCCAAGCCGACCTTCGAGCGCTGGACCTACTGGGAAAAGTTCGACTTCCTCGCCGTCTTCTGGGGTATGATCGCCATCGGCGGCTCGGGCCTGATGCTCTGGTTCCCCGAGTTCTTCGGCGGCTTCCTGCCCGGCTGGGCCTTTAACGTCGCGACCATCATCCACTCGGACGAGGCGTTGCTGGCGACGGGCTTCATCTTCACCGTGCACTTCTTCAACACTCACGGTCGCCCCGAGAAATTCCCCATGGACTTCGTCATCTTCAACGGCGAAATGAACAAGGAGGAATTCATCGAGGAGCGCGGCGATCAGTGGAAGCGCTACGAGGAGCTCGGCATCACCGAGCAGTTCGTCAAGCCCAAGCCCTCGGGCGTGCTCTATGACTTCATCCTCAAGACCTTCGGCTTCCTCGCCGTGATCACCGGTCTGAGCCTGGTAGTGCTGATGATCTACGCCTTCATGCATGGTGGTCTGCACTAAGCACGCACGCGGCATTCTTGCCGACCAAAAAAAAGGCTGCCCCTCGGGCAGCCTTTTTTTTTTGCAACCTCGCGCCTTGTTATTCAATGCCGGGCGGAAGGCGACTCCATGAGCTGGGGCGTGCCAACCCGCTCGGGACATTCGGTCTGGCGGGATTCCTTGGGCCAACGCCCGAGCAGCAGGGATTCGACGGCGACGGCGGCGCCAAAGGAAAACACGCTGAGCACCAGGGGCACGCCGGTGATCCCCTGACCGGCGGCGCCAAGCAGGTCGAAGAGAAACACCTTGAGCGCGCCGATGAGCGTGATCAGCACGGCGAGATTGCGCACCTCGCGGTCACGACGCACCAGGGCGATGATCATGACCAGCACCGCGCCGCCGTTGATCAGAACCGACTGCATGCCCATGAAACCGGCGAGATCGGCGCCCGCGTACTGGGGCATGACCAGGGCATAGAGCCCTCGCGCCCCATAAAAACCATGCACCAGGCCGGCGAGCAGCAAGAACACGCAGAGGCGATTGCCCTCATCGAGGCGGGAGAAGAATCGGGAGTGCGCCGGGGGCCGATGCAGCAGTGCCCAGCGATAATGCCAGAGACTCAGGGCGCAGAGCAGGACGGCGAGCAGCAATCCGCCGCCATGGGTGGCCCGGCCGGCATCGGCGAGCAGCCAGCGACCGAGCTCAAAGCAGACATAAAACTGCACAAGGTAGGACAGCAGACGCAGGCCGCCTTGCTGCCAACGCTTGGAAAGCTGCGCGGCCCAAAAACCGAGGCCGCCAAGCACGGCCAGCCCAACCAGGGGCCGGTCGCTGAAGGCGCCCAGGGATAGCCAGGCCAGGGCAGCTCCGCCCAGGAAGAGGCCTAGGGAGCCGACCGCGGACAAGCCGCCGCGCTGCCCCAGCCACCAGGCCAGACCCAGATAGGCGGCCGCGACCAGCAGGCCGAGGGACCCCAAGCCCGCCAGGGTACCCCACCAGGGTTCCACCACGTGGCCGGCCGCGGTAAAGGCCCAGGCCCCGGCAACGGCGGGCAGGGCCTGATCAAACCGGGTTACGCGCTCCCCCACCGGACGCAGCAAACCGAACACCGCCGTCGCGAAATAGCCCAGGAAAAACACCGCCACCACCGGCAGATACCAGAACTGTGCCAGATCCCCGGCCGGATGGGCGATCCCCTGCAGGGTCAGCCCCAGTTTATACCCCCAGACCTGGACCAGAATGGCCGTGACAATGAACAGGGTCCAGCGCAGCCAGGAACAGCGCTGCAGGCGCGAAGCGACAAACCCCAGGGCGTTGGCGCTGAATAGCAGCACGACCAGGGCGGGATAGGCGGGATTGGGATAGTCGATGGCCACTCCGGCAACGCACATCCCCAAGGTGCCGACCAGGATCGGCAGCGCCGAGCGCCCGAGATAGCTGATGCCCGCCATCAGCGCGCCGGTGCCGATCACCAGCAGGTAGGCCAGGGCCACGGGAAGGACGGTAAAGCGGGTATAGGCCTCGCTGACAATGAGGAACATGAGGATGGCGCCGCACAGGGCAAACACCGGAGCAAGGGGCTTGCCGCGAAAATAGAGATAGCCGCCCGCGCCCATGAGCAGAGTGGCATAAAACAGGCCAAGGAGCGAACCGACCCGCGTATCAAGCAGATGGCTGTCGGTGAGGGTGCGCAGCACCAGCGCGACCACCATCAGGAAACAGACCGCCGATACGCGCTGCAGTAGCGCCGAGCGCCCGACCCAAGAAAAAAATGCCTCGGAGGCCTCCGCGCCTGCCGGAGGCTCCTGATCTGGCGCAACCCGCTCCTGGCGCAGTTCGACCCGAGTTTGGACCGCACCGCCGCTGAGTTCATCGACCCGCGCGCTGAGCTGGCGCACCTGCGCCGCCAGGAACTCGACCCGTTCTTCCAGCGTGGATCCCTCTTCCGCTAGCTTTTCCCTCATTCCCGATCTCCTCCCCGTCCTCGGGTCGGCCCATGTCCGGCGTCCTTGCGCCGAGAAGCCAGGGTGACCCCTGTCGCACAAAATATGTTTGTTTTTCCCAGCAGGTTTTTATTTTCTCTTCCCAACCATATGTTTTTATGCTGTTTTTCTTTATAACATCTTTTTATTTTTTTTCATAGGGCGGTAAATCCGGCGCGGCGCCGGACCAAACAAACCTGCCCGGACCAAGGGTCTAAACCCTTGTCCTTGCGCGGACTTACTGAATAGCCGTAACAACCGGGAGCAGTAAATTTTGCGCGGTTGGTCAATGCGGCCTGAGGTTTTGCACAGTCCAAACAAGGCCTAAACACTTTTTGCGCAGTGCTTTTTCCATGGTTTTTCACGTTGGGGGCGCCATCGCCGGCATCAGGAGATGGCTAATCTATTGACAGATTAAAATAGCGGACCCTATAATCCGAAACACTGTTTTATGCTTTTCGCGCCCGCCGGGTCAAAATGCTCAAACCCAGGCAACTGCCTTGCGCAACCTGTATCAACAAGGACGAGGTCGACATGAGCCCCTGGAAGAAACTGTCACGCAATATGCGCCCCGGCGTCCTGGTTCTGCTGGCCGTTCTCCTGGCCGGCGCGGTTGCCGCCCAGGCCGCCAAGGAAAAATATTTCGATCGCTCGGGAACCCTGGTGGTCATTGAAACGCCCGCCGCCGAATTGCTCCGGGCCTACGAGGTCAAGAACCTGCCCCCGGGAGAAACTTTTCCCGTGCCGCCGCCGCCCTTTTCCGAGGGCATCTTTCCCTGCTCCGACTGCCATGCCGAGATGACACCCAACCTCGAGCGGCGGCAACTGACCGACGAACATACGGACATCATCCTGAATCACGCCGAGGGCCAGCGCTGGTGCCTGGACTGCCACAATCCCGAGGATCGCGACACCCTGCGCCTGGTGTCCGGGGAAGTGATCGGCTTTGACGAGTCATATCGCCTATGCGGGCAGTGCCATGGCGACAAATACCGCGACTGGCGCCAAGGCCTGCACGGCAAGCGCACCGGCTATTGGAACGGGGACAAGCAGTACCTGCTGTGCGCCCACTGCCATAACCCCCATGACCCGCGCTTCAAGCCGCTGACACCGATGCCGCCGCCCCAGCGACCAGGGGAAATCAGGCGATGACCACTCCACAGACGCCTCGGGGAGACTGCCCTATGAGTGACAAGAAAAAACGCGACGCGAAGGTATTTCAATTGACCCGGCGAAAGGCGCTCAAGGGGCTGGCCGCCGGTGCCTCGGTCCTGGCCCTGCCGTCGCGCGACGCGGCGGCCTCGGTGTGGGACGCCTTTTTCCAGAAACACTTCCGGCGCATGACCAAGTCCGACCTGGAGCGGGTCCTGGCGCGCCTCGAACGCGAATACAGCAGCGAATTCTCCCAAGAGGTCAAGGTGGGGGCCACGCCCCCAATCGAGGGGGTGAAATACGGCTACGGGCTGGACCTGTCGCGCTGCATCGGCTGTCGGCGCTGCGTCTATGGCTGCGTTGAGGAAAACAATCAGTCCCGCGATCCGCAGATCCACTGGATCCGCGTGGTGCGCCTGAAAAAGGAAAAGGGCACCGACCTGCATTACGCCGAGCATTACTACAATCCCAACCAGGTTCCCGAACCCGGCCATTTCTACATGCCCATCCAATGTCAGCAGTGCGAGAAGCCGCCCTGCACCAAGGTCTGCCCGGTCCAGGCCACCTGGACGGAAAAGGATGGCATCGTGGTGGTGGATTACAACTGGTGCATCGGCTGCCGCTACTGCATGGCCGCCTGCCCCTACGGCGCGCGCCATTTCAACTGGGCCAAGCCGCAAATCCCCAACGAGTCCCTCAACCCGCAAACCCATTACCTGGGCAACCGCCCCCGCCCGGTGGGGGTGGTGGAAAAATGCACCTTTTGCATCCAGCGCACCCGCCAACAGCCGGGCCGCTATCCGGCCTGCCTCGAAGCCTGCCCGGTGGGCGCGCGCAAGTTCGGCAACCTGCTCGACCCCGAGAGCGAAATCCGCAAGCTCATCGAGAACAAGCGGGTCTATCTGCTGAAGGAAGAGCTGAACACCCAGCCCAAGTTTTTCTACTTTTTTTGACGCCGGGGGAACACGCCATGCGAAACATCCTCGCCTTCGCCAGGGGTAGCCTGGTGCTGATCAGCAAGGGCAGCCGGGCCTACTACATCTGGGTGTTCAGCCTGCTCGCCCTGATCAGCATGGGCGTGCTCGCCTACATCCATCAGCTGCAAAACGGCCTCATCGTCACGGCCATGCGCGATCAGGTGTCCTGGGGTTTCTACATCTCCAACTTCACCTTCATCGTCGGGGTGGCGGCGGCGGCGGTGCTGCTCGTCATCCCCGCCTATGTCTATCACTGGAAGCCCATCAAGGAGATCGCCATCCTCGGCGAATTGCTGGCGGTTTCGGCGATCATCATGTGCCTGCTCTTCGTTACCGCCGACCTGGGCCGCCCGGATCGCTTCTGGCACCTGATCCCGGTGATCGGCCTGCTCAATTTTCCCCAGAGCCTGCTCGCATGGGACGTCTTCGTCCTCAATCTCTACCTGACGCTCAACCTGGTCATCGCCGGCTACATGCTCTACAGCCTCTACCACCGGCGCGAGCCGAAGAAATCCTTCATCACCCCGCTGCTGCTGTTTTCCATCCCGGCGGCCATCTCCATCCATACCGTCACCGCCTTTCTCTATAGCGGCATGGGGGCGCGCATTTTCTGGAACGCCTCGATTCTCGCCCCGCGCTTTCTCGCCTCGGCCTTCTGCTCGGGACCGGCGTTCATGATCCTGGTCTTTCTGCTGGTGCGCCGCTACACCAAGTTTCAGATCAAGGACGCGGCCATCCACAAGATCGCCGAGCTCATCGCCTATGCCATGTTCATCAACCTGTTCCTGCTGGGCGCCGAGGTGTTCAAGGAGTTTTACACCGCCAGCGCCCATCTGGTGCCGATGAAATACCTGTTCTTCGGCATCGACGGCCACACCGCCCTGGTACCCTGGATCTGGACGGCGATGCTCTTCAACCTCACCGCCTTCTTCATCTTTCTCGCTCCCAGCGTGCGCAAGAACCATTTCATGCTGGTCATCGGCTGCGTGCTGATCTTCATCGGCGTCTATATCGAAAAGGGCATGGGCCTGGTGATTCCCGGCTTCGTGCCCGACGTGCTGCATGAAATCTACGAATACAAGCCGACCGGCATCGAAGTCATGATCAGTCTGGGCATCTGGGCGACGGGACTGTTTCTCTTCACCCTGTCGCTGCGCGTCGCCATTCCCATCCTCAACGGCGACTTTCACATCGCGCCGGACGGGCGCGGCTCCCACATCGGCGACCACCTGTTCCTGGTCCAAGCCAAGGCCGCCGATCCCGGGGAGGACGCCGAACAAAGCACCGCGGCCAGTGCGCGCAGCGATCCTTAAATCGCGCCGGCGCCCCGAAACCTTCCCGCAGAGTTCTTGACAGCGGGAAAATAACCTCAATACTTAGGGGAACTTCCCGCTCGGGAGCGGCCTCCGGCGCGTTCTCCCGCAGCTTCGCCCAAGCAAGCAAAGCGTTTTACGACATCACGAAACAAAAGGGGACACTTGTGAAAAATCATGTTTGGCGACCACTGTTCGTGGTCATAGGGCTGGTGCTGGCGATCTTGACGTTCCGGTTCTTTTATGTGCCGAATGATTTCGCCTCCGGCGCGTACGGCTTCATGTACAGCTTCCACCGGCTGTCGAATCAGGACGAATGGAAAGCCAAGGAACCCAAGTACCGCGACACCGGCGCGCATCACCTGCAAGAGTTCTGCATGGAGTGCCACGGCGACATCGTCTCGATCCGCACCGAGGACATGCACGGCACCATCTCCTGCGAAAACTGCCATGGACCGGCGCTCCAGCACCCCGAAGCTCCGGAAAAACTCCTGATCGACCGCAGCCGCGATGTCTGTCTGCGCTGCCACACCAACCTCATCTACCCCACCAGCGACCGCAAGCGCATTCCCGGCATCGAGCCCGAGGAACACAACCCCGGGCTGGCCTGCGTGGACTGTCACAACCCGCACAACCCGAGACTGGAGGACATGTAAATGCAAAGGCGTGATTTTTTGAAAAACAGCATCATGGTCATCGCCGGCGCCTCGGTCCCGCTCTCGGCACTGGAATTCATCGACGCCAAGCAGGTGCTGGCGGCCAACCCCGACATTCACTGGGCGTTTCTCATGGATACCCACAAGTGCGTCGGCTGCGGCTTCTGCGTAAAGGCCTGCAAAACCGAAAACGACATTCCCATGGAAGCCAACGTCACCCGCACCTGGGTCGAGCGCTATGTCTTCACCAAGGATGATCGGCGCTACATCGACAGCCCCAAGGGCGCTCTGCACGGCTTCATCGACCCGCGCATCGATCAGGGCGGGGCGGGCTTCAAGGAGATCGATCCGGACAACGTGGGCAAGGCGTTTTTCGTGCCCAAGCTGTGCAACCACTGCCTGACCCCGCCCTGCACCCAGGTGTGCCCGGTGGGCGCCACCTACAAGACCGACGACGGCGTGGTGCTGGTGGACAATTCCTGGTGCATCGGCTGCG
>NZ_JAUVWH010000103.1 GCF_030604225.1 Geoalkalibacter sp. | reverse complement strand
GAGCGACAGCCAGCCCAACCGCTATCGCCTGAGCGCCAGCGAGGCCGAACTGTGCAACGGCTGCCACACGGACAAGACCGAGGAATTCAAGAACCGCAAATACGCCCACGGCCCGGTGGGGGTGGGGATGTGCACCGTCTGCCATGATCCCCATGCCTCCGACGTGCGCGGCTTTCTGCGCGGCCATCCCAACGAGGTGTGTCTGGCCTGTCATGAGGGGTTGGACAAGGGGACCCATGTGGTGCGGGGAATTGGCGGCGATGCCCATCCCCTCAAGGGACCGCGTGATCCCCTGGATGAGCGCCGGGAATTTTCCTGTGTGAGCTGCCATGATCCCCACGGCGGGGACGCGCAATATCTATTTGTGCGGGGCGTAACGACAAAGTTTGGCCTTTGCCAATTATGTCACAAAAAATGACGTCGGTCCGATTCGTCATCAACATGGAACCGTCAGGGAGAGTGAACCATGACAAAATGTTGGATTAAGTCAATCATTTTGATGCTGTTTTTTGTTGTATCGGCCGGATGCGCCAAGACAGAAAAACTCCGCGTGCTTTGGCCGCCTTTGCCGGACACCCCGCGTTTGGAATGGTTGGGCATCTATTACTCCGAAGGAGATTTTCCAAAATCTCAAAGAGAAGCCGCCATGCAGAGCGTGATAGGCGATAGCGGTTTTGATTATTTTGGCCGACCCTTCGGTATCGCTGCCGACGGCAAGGGGGTGGTCTATGTATCCGACGCGGATCAGCGGGTCATTAAGGTCTTTGATTTCAACCGCCGGCAGGTCAGTCGCTTCGGCAACGGGCGGCGCTTTCAGAATCCTTTGGGTCTAGCGGTGGACAGTCGAGGTAATCTGTACGTCGTTGAAGGCGTATCCGCCAAAGTGCTGGTGTTTTCAGCGGATCAGAGGCCTTTGTTTTCCTTTGGGGGCGAAGACGTTTTCAAGAAACCCGTGCAATTGGCCCTCAATGAAACATTGGGCCGCATTTACGTATCCGATGGCGCCGGGCACCGTATTGCGGTGTTCGACATGGAGGGCAAGCACCTGTTCAGTTTTGGTAATCAGGGGGGGGGTGACGGTGAGTTTTATTCACCGCAGGGCCTTGCTATCGACCGGGAAAACCGCCTGTTTGTCGCAGACCAGTTCAATGCCCGTATCCAGGTCTTCGATGCGGACGGGTCTTTTCTCTACAAGTTCGGCGAGCGTGGCGATCGCCAGTGGAATTTTGAATTTCCCAAGGATCTTGCCTTTGACAGCGACGGAAACCTGCACGTGCTGGACATGCGTAAAGCCGCGTTGATTACGTACCGACCCGACGGCACCCTGCTGCTTTACACCGGTGGTCAGGCCACCATCGAACCGGTCGGCTTCAGCATGCCCGTGTCCCTGTGGATCGACCAGAATGACCAGATTTATATCGCCGACAGCCTTAACCGCCGCTTTGCTCATTGGCGCTACTTTTCCGATGAATACCTGCGCCAGAACCCCTTTGATTCCGCCACGATTCGCCAGCAGGAGGAACTTTTGAAAAAAAAGATGGTGCAATAAGGGCAAAACGCGTTGCGGTTCTCGGTGTTTTGGCGGTTTCAAAGCCATTATTCGGGGTTGTTGGCCCCTCTTGGGGGGGCGCACAAGACTGGCATCGAAATTGCTTAGAGAAATCTAACTCTCTAAGTATGAAAAAAAATTAAGGCCAAAAGCGTGTTTGTCGGACGTAAGAGGGATAAAGACGAGAAATTCACTTCATCCGGGTTCTTCAACCCAAAACCGCACAGGAGGTAAGGACAATGAAAAGGGTACTGATTCTGGCCACGGCCATGGCGATGTTTGCCGCCCCAGCGGCAGCGAGCATCGTCAACACCAAGCACGACCTGTCGAGCGGCAGTTTGGCAACGGTCAAATCGGATAACGTCGATGAACTCTGCGTGTTCTGCCACACGCCCCACGCCGCCTCGACCACGGTAGTCAACGCCCCCCTGTGGAACCGAGGGGTGTCCGCGGCTCTGGTGGCGGGCGACCTTTACGACAGCCCGTCTTTGACGGCGGCATCCCAGCCTGCCACGGTGGTGGCGGCGGTCAATGCCTCGGATGCGCGTCTGTGCCTGTCCTGTCATGATGGTTCAAGCATGGCGGGCGGCCTGGTCAATCCTTCAAATCCGGAAGCTACCGGACAGCCAACTTTTTCTGGGTCCGCCGTGGTTACAGGGCACACCAACCTTTTTGACGGTACCACGAAGTTGACCAATGATCATCCCATCGGTATGGATTATGCCACTGCCCAGGCAGCCGACAGCGGCTTGAAGGCCACGCCGGGATTGCGATTTTTCAGCGGGGTTATGTGGTGCGCTTCCTGCCATAATGTCCATGACAATACCCACTCGCCTTTTTTGGCGGCGGACAACACCGGCTCGGCTCTCTGTCTGCGCTGTCACGACAAGTAAGGCTACATGCGTCCAGAAAAAAGGGCGGAGGCCATCCTCCGCCCTTTTTTTCGGCCAATATTTAGAATCAGTGTTTCGGCGTAGTCGATTTCGCTAAATAACCTGAAATGGCTTCTTCTTTTCTCAAAAACGCCTTAAGGAAAAATTGATTAACGTATTTTACTTTCGGAACAATTGTTGCAGTTTCAGGTAAAGGCTTTACTTTCTTTGACCTTTTGTCGCAGGTGCTTTTAAAAAACATGCACTGCCGGTTCCTCGCCATCCTTGTGTTCCTGGTCCTTTGCGGTAGTGCGCCGTGGACCAGTCACGCCGCGCGTGGCGAGCTCGACGGCTCGCTGGAATGGCGTTATGGCGCGCATTCGGCGAAAGAGCGGGGCGAGAAGGTGCTTGACGCGTCCTGGTTCGCTCAGCAGTACTCGCTTCTCTACAGAAAAAAGGGCGACTTTGCTCGGGGGCGCATCGGCAATTACAATTTGGCACTGGGCTACGAGTGGACCTCCCTCGACGGTTCCGTCAACGGGGAAAGCACCGACGTCAATCTGGACAAAGTTCTCTACCATGGCGATGTCTTGATCGCGCCAGGAGGACTGCCCCTGCGATTGCACCTCTATTCCCACGATCTCAATCGATCCACCTTCTCCACGGCATTGGTTCCCGGGCTTTTCGAGCGCCTTCCCACGGATGACATGGGGTCACACGAGGCTTTGGTCGGCGTCTACAACGGTCAGCAGATGACCACCGGACTTACGCTCCTGCTTGGTTCGGCCAGCGGCGACTATGAAGGCATGTATCGTGACGTGTTGGCCAATGCGCCGCGCCTGCTGATCGACTACCAGCAGAACTACGTGCGCGACCTCAAGGGCTTTACCCCCCAGCATTATCGCGACCGCAACCTGGCCTTCGTATCTCTCAACAAAAAGGACAATTGGTTTCACTACCGCGTCTACGACCACACGGATTTTCTCAATCCCAACAACGACTTTGTCGAAAAGGCCTACATCCTCGGGACCATCGACCATACCCTCCAGCGTCGTTGGGTGCGGCTGGCCAACTGGATCGAGTTTTCCGTCGACGGCACCTATGCCACCACCAGTCTGGCCACTCCCGGACGCGAGCCCGATCGGCGCTATGATCTCAACGTCTTCACCGTGGCGCGGCGCAAAGGCTGGGAGGCGGCCAACTTCACCTCCTTTCGCCGCGACATCGACGCCAATCGCGTGCAGCGCGAACTGGAAGTGCCCATCTATGTCACGAAAAACCTCGATCCCGAAACCACCCTGCGCGTGCGCTTTATCGGCGAGCGCGAGGATCGCACGCTGTTTGCCGGCGACGAGGATTCGACCCGCGAAGTGGTGTTTCTCAGCAATCGCATCGAGGCTCTTCAGCGCCAGCCCTGGAACCTGACCGGGCAATTCGACGCCGAGCGCAAGATGGGGGATCGCGGCGAGGGCGTGTCGGTGCGGGCCCTGGCCGAGCTGTTCACCAATCGCGCCCATCGGCCCAAGTACGACATCTTCACCGGCTATTCGGTGGCCCATTTCAGCGGCGAGGGGCCCGAAAACGCCGACGCTTTCCCCGAAAGCGTCGGCTTCTGGGAGCAAACCCTCACCGGACGCATCGAAACGGATCTCACCCGCAACTACCGCACCGGCGTCACGCAAGAATTTCTCCACGGCACGGGCACCCTGGATCGCAGCGTCAGCGAATACATCATGCCCAAGAGCGATCTCGGCCTGCTGCTCTCCGGCGACGGTGTACAGCGACGCGACGGCACGGTGTTTCGCTCGACCACCACCTGGTTCGGCGAATACCGCAGTAGCACGCGGCTCTCCAGCCGTCTGGAACTGGCCTACGATTTTCTCTCCGATGAGGAGGGCGAGCAGGATGTCACCATCCTCAGCCACCGTCTGCGCTATGACAGCCGCAAATTCCTGGCATCCTTGCAGAATCGCCTGGTGCTCGGCAGTCACCGCAATGATTCGGGCGGTGTCGGCGCGGGATCGGTGCTGAACGCGGGGGCTTCCGGCCAAGCCGACCGCACCCTGGAAACCCGCGCGCAACTGAGCTATTTCCCGGTGCGCACCATCGAAGCCACCCTGCGCCTCGACCACGACTGGCGCAAACTCAGCCAGGGCGATTCGCAGCAGTTCCTGCTGGAGCAGCGCCTGCGCTACCATTACTTCCAGCGCGGCGGGGTGGGACGCAAGCTCTTCACCCTGGGCGAGGAACTGCTCTACGAGCGCCTCGACGATCCTTCGACCCTCACCCGCACCGCGCGCACCCTGACCCTGTCGAGCGAATTCTTTCCCAGCATCCGCACCCTCCTTGGCGTGCGCCTGCGTTACCGCTACCTCGAACCCGAGGACACCACCACCTACACCGGCTATCTCACCGCAGGCATCAACTGGGAAAAGCTCACCGTCTCCCTCGATTACTCCTACGGCACCCGCAACGAAGGCGCAACCGAGCCCGAACGCAAGGAGCACCGCTGGGAAGTGCGGGCGAGGAAGACGTTTTGAAAAAGCCGGGCCGATGCCCGACTTTTTCGTCCTTGGTCCTTTGTCCTTTGTGGAAAACCCCAGTAAACTGCTTACGCAAATCAAAGGATTACGCCTTTAACCAATGACAAAGGGCCAATGACAAAGGACAGCCTTTCCGAAGAAACCCTCGACGAGCTGCGCATCGGCAAGCTGAAAATCCTGCAGGCGAAAAACGGCTATCGCTTTTCCCTGGATCCGGTGCTGCTCTGTGCCTTTGCTCGGGTGGGCAAGGGTGAGCGCGTGGCGGATCTGGGTACAGGCTCGGGGGTGATGCCCCTGATCCTGGCGCGGCGCAGCGAGGCGGAGGAAATCGTCGGTGTCGAGGTGCGGGCGGACATGGCCGCGCGGGCGCGGCGCAGTGTGGCGCTCAACGGCTTGGAGGGGCGCATCCGCATCCTTGAAGCCGATGTGCGCGAGATCGCACGCAGTCTGGCGCCCCAGTCCTTTGCCGTGGTGTTGAGCAATCCGCCGTTTCGCGCACCCGGCAGCGGTCGTCTGGCGCCGGTCGGCGAGCGCGCCGCGGCGCGGCATGAGTTGGCGGGCGGTCTCGATGATTTTCTGCGGGCGGCGGCTTGGCTCCTGGGGCCGGGTGGGCGTTTCTACATCATCTATCTGGCCGAGCGCCTGGCGGACCTGCTGGAGGGCATGCGCCGCGCGGGACTGGAGCCCAAGCGGCTGCGCTGCGTGCACGGCCGTTTGGGTGAGCCGGCGCGCATGGTGCTGGTGGAGGGGCGGCGCGGCGGGCGGCCGGGCCTGGCGTTGGAGGCGCCGCTCTTGGTGTTTGCGGGTGAGGATTACACCCAGGAGGTGCGGGAGCTTTACGACGATGAAGCGTCGGACTTGGAGGCTTGAGCCTCGCGGCGGGCTTTTTCGAGCTGGGCCTGGCGGCGCATGACGCGCTCCAGGTTGCGGCGCAGATCCGCGTCGGTGATGGGGGCGAGGGCGGCGGCGATGCGCTTCTCGTCGGCCTCGTCGAGCTTTTGATTTTTCCAGGCCGGAGCGCTGGACTGCGTCGCGCCTGCCTGGGTGCCCTCCACGCGCCCCTGGCGCAGGTAGAGGTCGCGGATGGCGTCGGGGCCGAGATGCTCGGCGAGGCGCGCGAGGATGCGCGGCTTGAGCAGTTGCAGTTGCTGCATCCACACGGGATGGGCGACGCGCACCTCAAGAATGCCGTCGCGGATGCGCAGGGGCTGAGTCTGGGCGGCGATCTGCGGCCCCACGGCCTGCTTCCAGCAGGAAAAGGCCCGGTATTTGTGCAATCGCTCGCCGAGGCCGCGCTCGGTGAGAAATTGCTCGAGAATCTCTCCCAAGGGCAGGGCGCGCGGCATGCGGCCGCGATCGGGTTTTTTCACGGTGCCTTCTTGCCGCGGCGCAGGGTGCCGCCGAGAAACTGGCCGAGCAGGGCGCAGCCCAGGGTGAAGGGGACGATTTCCCAGCCCAGGCCTTGAGCCAGGCGCCAGAGAACGATGAAGGGGATG
Organism: Geoalkalibacter sp.; assembly: GCF_030604225.1. Classification (GTDB taxonomy): domain Bacteria; phylum Desulfobacterota; class Desulfuromonadia; order Desulfuromonadales; family Geoalkalibacteraceae; genus Geoalkalibacter. The sequence goes on along the minus strand of NZ_JAUVWH010000103.1, from coordinate 5,029 downwards.
GAGAGGTGGATGTAGGTGAACCAGGCCAGGGAATATTTGCGCGCGCCCTCGCGCAGGTAGCCCAGGGGCACGTTGACGCCGAGGGCGAAGAGCAGCAGGGTCGAAAGGGGCAGGGCCTGAGCGTAGAGCACGGTCGCATTCATCCTTGGGTTGATGAGTGACAAAATATACCTGACGAAAATACTCCCTTTTGCGCCTCGGAGTCAACCCAGTGCTTGCAAGGAACATGCAAAAATGGCATCATGCCCGCCGGTCCGAGGGAGACGAAAGTTAAGATATGGTGCGCGAAAACGACATCGTCGCGATTTTTCACGGCATTCATCGGGTGATGAAGGCGGAAAAAGTCCTCAAGCAGGCCGGCGCCGATATTCTGTTGATCCCCACGCCGCGCGAGCTGAGTTCCGACTGCGGACTGGCGCTGCGCTTCGCGCCGCCGGAGCAGGAGCGCGTGCTCGCGGTGCTCTCCGCCGAGGGCCTGAGCCCGGTGGAGTTGTACCGGCGCAGCGGTCGCGAATATCTGCTGCTTTAGCCCCAGCTTCGCAAGTTTCCCCAAGTATCCGGCCTTCCGGCTTTTTTCTTGACAAGGCCGGGGGGCTTCTCTATAGTTCCAGCTTTGCGCTGTTTTCGGGGTGAGCGGATTCGACCATGTTTGACAATCTGAGCGACAAGCTGGAATCGGTTTTCCGCAAGCTGCGCGGGCAGGGCCGCCTCACCGAGGAAAATATCGGCGAGGCCCTGCGCGAAGTGCGTCTGGCGCTGCTTGAAGCCGATGTCAACTTCAAGGTCGTCAAGGATTTTATCGCCGCGGTGCGCGAGCGCGCCGTCGGCCAGGACGTGCTCAAGAGCCTCACCCCGGCGCAGCAGGTCATCAAGATCGTGCGCGACGAACTGGCCCGCCTCATGGGCGAGGGTCTCGACAATCGCCTTGATCTGGGCGCGCGCCCGCCGGTGCCGGTGATGCTCTGCGGCCTGCAGGGTTCGGGCAAGACCACCACCTGTGGCAAGCTGGCCCTGAGCCTGCGCCGCGACAAGCGCAATCCCCTGCTGGTGCCCGCCGACGTCTATCGCCCGGCGGCCATCGACCAGTTGAAGACCCTGGGTCGCCAGCTGGGGGTGACGGTTTACGATTCCCAGCCGGGGCAGGACCCGGTGCGCATCTGCGAGGACGCGCGCCGCTACGCCGAGCTCAACGGCTACGATACGCTGATCCTCGACACCGCCGGCCGGTTGCACATCGACGATGCGCTCATGGCCGAGCTTGATCGGATCAAGGCGTCCCTCCAGCCGCGCGAGATTCTGTTCGTGGCCGACGCCATGACCGGTCAGGACGCGGTGAACGTCGCCCAGAGCTTCAACGAGCGCCTCGATGTCACCGGCATCGTGCTCACCAAGCTCGACGGCGATGCCCGCGGCGGCGCCGCATTGTCCATCCGCGCGGTGACGGGCAAGCCCATCAAGTTCGTGGGACTCGGCGAAAAGCTTGACGCCCTGGACGTGTTCCATGCCGACCGCATGGCGCAGCGCATTCTCGGCATGGGGGATGTGCTGACCCTCATCGAGAAGGCCGAGGCGGCCATCGACAAGGATAACGCCGCCGAGATGGAGAAGCGCCTGCGCAAGGAGGGCTTCACTCTCGAGAATTTTCGCGACCAGCTCCAGTCCATCAAGAAAATGGGCTCCATGGAGTCGATCCTCAAGCTGATCCCCGGCGTCGGCAAGCAGCTGGGCCAGCTCAAGGACATGCAGATGCCGGACAAGGAGCTCAAGAAAATCGAGGCCATCATCAATTCGATGACGCCTCAGGAGCGCCGCGACCACCGCATCCTCAACGGCTCGCGCCGCATGCGCATCGCCAAGGGCAGCGGCACCACGGTGCATGACATCAACGTGCTTATCAAGCGCTTCACCGAAGCGCAGAAGATGATGAAGAAAATGCAGAAGCTCGGCCCCAAGGGCATGAAGAACCTCATGCGCGGCGGCGGCTCGCCTTTCATGTAGGGGCCGGCTCGCGGACCCGGTTCGCCCGGTCGCGCGTTTGGGGATATAATTAACCACACGGATAGAAAACCCAGAGCAAATCCAGGAGGAACAAAGCATGTCGGTAAAGATCAGGCTGGCCCGTGGCGGCGCGAAGAAAAAGCCTTTCTACCAGGTTGTCGTGGCTGATGAGCGCTTTCCGCGTGACGGCCGGTTCATCGAGCGCCTTGGGCAATACGATCCCAAGCAGGATCCCCCCATGGTCAGTCTCAAGGAAGACCGCACCCTGGAGTGGCTGAACAAAGGAGCCGAGCCCACGGATACCGTGCGGCAGATCCTGCGGGCGCAGGGAATCTGGGCGAAATTCAAGCAGCCTGCCTGATTCGACCGTTGCGGTGACCGATAGCTGAGCCGGTGAACGGCCTTTCTCCTAGGAAAGGACCTCTCATGAAAGAGCTCATCGAATTCATCGCCAAATCACTGGTCGAAGATCCCGACGCCGTATCCATCGTTGAAGAGAAGGCCGAGGACGGCACCATCCTCATCAAGCTGGCGGCGGCACAGGACGATATGGGACGAATCATCGGCAAGCAGGGGCGCACCGCCAAGGCGATGCGCACCCTGCTCAATGCCAAGGCAACCCGAGAAAATTCGCGGGCCAGCCTGCAGATTGTGGAGTAATGGGCAGCACGCAACAGGAGTTGTTCCAGGCTGGAGTGGTGGTCGGAACCCATGGCTTGCGCGGCGACCTCAAGGTCAGGCCGCTCACGCCGGGCTCGACGGTTCTGCTCGAAACCCCGACCGTTCATATGGGGAGGGAAGGGCAGGAAGAGCTCACGGTCTATCGTGTTGAGCGAGCGGTTGCTCACAAGGGGCAGGTTCTGTTGCGGTTGGAAGGTCGCGACAGCATTGAAACCGCCGCGCCGCTCAAGGGTGCGATGGTTTACATGCCCCTGGCGGCGTTGCCCGATCTCGACGACGACGAGTCCTACTGGTACGAGTTGCAAGGCGCCGAGGTCGTCGATCGGCGTCTCGGTTCCCTGGGCACCCTGGATGATCTCTTCGTTACCCCGGCCCATGATGTCTATGTGGTGCGGGGGCGTTTCGGCGAGGTGCTGATTCCCGCCGTGGACGAATTCATTCTTGAATTCGACGAGGCCGCGAGGCGTCTGCTGGTCGATCTGCCCTTGGGGTTGGTTGACGAGCAATCCCCGAATCAAGAGTAAGCAGCGGCTTTTATGACCTTTGACATCCTGACCCTGTTTCCCGGCATGTTCACCTCGCCCTTTGCCGAGAGCATTCTGGGCAAGGCGCTGGACAAGGGTCTGATCGGGCTGCGCGCGCACAATTTGCGCCGCTGGGCCGAGGGTCGCCACCAGGTGACCGACGATGCGCCCTACGGCGGCGGCGACGGCATGATCATGAAGGTCGAGCCGGTGGCGCGCGCCCTGCGCGATCTCCGGAACGCGGCGCCCGACTCGCCGGTGGTGCTGCTCACGCCCCAGGGCAAGCCCTTTCGCCAGGCCGATGCCGCGACCCTGGCCACAAAACCGGGATTGATTTTTGTTTGCGGCCGCTACGAGGGTTATGATGAGCGCATCCGCACTTTTGTGGATGTCGAATATTCCCTCGGCGATTTCGTTCTGACCGGCGGAGAACTGGCCGCCATGGTCATGATCGATGCCATTGCCCGGCTGGTGCCCGGCGTGCTGGGCTGTGAAGGAAGCGCCGCCGGTGATTCCTTCTCCGACGGGTTGCTGGAATATCCGCAGTACACGCGACCCGCCGAGTTTGAAGGCATGCGGGTACCCGAGGTTCTGCTGTCCGGCAACCACGGGGAGATCGCCCGCTGGCGACGGCTCCGGCAACTGGAACGCACCGTGCGACGGCGCCCCGATCTGCTGGAAGACGCACCTCTGAGCGCTGAGGAACGGCGTCTGGTGAATGACATGTTGCTGAACCCGGCCGATGAGACGTCCGGCTGAAAAAACATCCTTGCCGTCGTTTCGTCGGCGGCCCGAAACCTGATAGAGAAACGCTTCGACACACATACAGGAGGACAACATGAACGTCGTCGATCGCCTTGGCATGGAACAGATCAAGAAGAACATCCCCGTTTTCAAGGCCGGGGACAGCCTGAAGGTTCACGTGAAAATCGTTGAGGGTGACAAACAGCGCATCCAGATCTACGAAGGGGTGTGCATCGGCCGGGTGAACCGCGGCCTGGGGTCGACCTTCACCGTGCGCAAGATTTCCGACGGTTTCGGGGTGGAGAGGATTTTCCCCCTGCACTCGCCCGTCGTGGAGAAAATCGAAGTGGTGAGCATCGGCCGGGTGCGCCGCGCCAAGCTCTACTACCTGCGCAACCTGCGGGGCAAGGCCGCCCGCATCCGCGAAAAGCGCTACTCCTGAGCAACAAAAAAGCCCCGGGCAACCGGGGCTTTTTTGTTGGTGAATCCTGCGGTAAAAATCAGTGGCTGCTGATGTGGGGAATATCAGGGTTGTTGAGGATGACGATAATCAGCAGGGTGATCACCGCGTAAAGAACGATGGACACCCAGCCGCCTTGGGCAAGGGCCGTGTTGAGTCCCTTCCAGTCGACCAGCAGGACCAGATAGGCAACGACGATGAGGGTGATAAAAATGGCGGTCATGGGCTCTCCTCCTTGGGCAGGTTGGTGAGATCAGTGATACATAAAAGCAGAAGGGAAAAAGTTGGTATTGCCGCTTATCGGGACGTATACTACACCAGCCCCGCAACGGAATCCAGAGTATAATCCCTTCAATGTCATGGACAAGGACCAGTGCCGTGGAGGAATGGAGCCTTTTTCCCGAGCAGCAGGAGTTCTCCCCGCTGCATTTTGAAAACCTCGCCCGGCGGCGCGGCTTTCGCGCGGTGGCCGGCATCGACGAAGCCGGGCGCGGACCCCTGGCCGGCCCGGTGGTGGCCGCGGCGGTCATTCTGCCGGAGCGTTTCGACCTGCCCGGATTGACGGATTCGAAAAAGCTTAGCGAAAAGCAGCGCCAAAGACTCTATCCCCAAATTCGCGCGG
>NZ_JAUVWH010000178.1 GCF_030604225.1 Geoalkalibacter sp. | reverse complement strand
GTCGGCCATGTCACCAAGGACGGCGCCATCGCCGGGCCGCGCATGCTCGAACACATGGTCGACACGGTGCTCTACTTCGAGGGCGAGCCCGGCCACCCCTACCGCATCCTGCGCGCGGTCAAGAACCGCTTCGGCTCGACCAACGAAATCGGCGTGTTCCAGATGAAGGATTCGGGGCTCGCCGAGGTCGGCAACCCCTCCGAGCTGTTTCTCTCCGAGCGTCCCCTGGGCGCGGCGGGCAGCGCCGTGGTGCCGGCCCTGGAGGGCAGCCGTCCGATTCTGGTGGAACTGCAGGCCCTGGTGTCGGGTTCGTCCTTCGGCACGCCGCGCCGCACCACCATGGGCATCGATCACAACCGCGTGTCCCTGCTGGTCGCGGTGCTGGAGAAAAAAGTCGGCCTGTCGCTGCTTTCCCAGGACATTTTTCTCAACGTCGCCGGCGGGGTGCGCCTCGACGAGCCGGCCATCGATTTGGGCATCATGGCGGCGCTTGCCTCCAGCCATCTCAATCGCCCCATCGCCGCGCGCACCATCGTGTTCGGCGAGGTCGGCCTGGCGGGCGAGGTGCGCGCCGTGTCCCACCCTGAGCTGCGCGTCAAGGAAGCGGCGCGCCTGGGTTTCGACCGCTGCTTTCTGCCCGCCGGCAGCCTCAAGAATCTCGCCGCCCCGGCGGGTCTGGAACTCATCGGGGTGAAGAGCGCCGGGGACGTGCTGGACGGGATTTTCGACTAGATTTTTTTTTGGGGAACCACGCATTGCACGCATTGCACGAATCAAGATCCTGATTTTCCTTGACGCGAAAGCCCTTCACGCGGCCCTATTCGTGGTATTCGTGCAATTCGTGGAAGATTTTTCTCTTTAGGGGTTTTAGGCGATGTCCGAGCGATTTACCCATTTTGACGAAGAAGGCAAGGCCGTCATGGTCGATGTCGGCGCCAAGGGCGAAACCCGGCGGCTGGCCGTGGCGCGCGGCGAAATCCTCATGCGCGAGGCCACCCTGCGGCGCATTCTCGACCGCGACGTGGAAAAGGGCGATGTGTTCGCCGTGGCCCGCGTGGCCGGGATCATGGCGGCCAAGCAGACCGCGGGTCTGATTCCCCTGTGCCATCCCCTGATGCTCAGTTCGGTGAGCGTCGATTTTATCCCCCATCCCGGCGCCGGGCGGGTGGAAATCGAGGCGCGGGTCAAGGTCGAGGGCAAGACCGGGGTGGAGATGGAGGCCCTCACCGCCGTCTCGGTGGCGGCCCTGACCATTTACGACATGTGCAAGGCGGTGGACAAGGAGATGGTGATCGGCGCCGTCCGCCTGCTGGAAAAGCACGGCGGCAAGAGCGGCTCCTTCGTGCGCGGCGGCGCGCCGTCCGGCGCCGGCGCGGGGCAGGAGTAAGCCGCCATGACGACTCCGATCTCCGGCGGCGCCCTCCAGTTCCGCATCAATCGCGCCTTTCTTCTGCCCTTGGGCCTGCTGCTGGCGTTGACCGTCGTGCTCCTGGTGGTCTGCCTGGCGCAGGGCCAGACCGGCGGCAAGATCATCATCCTCGGCCTGATGATTCTGCCCGTCGGCGGCCTGTTCATCGAGAGTCTGGCGCGGCGCGCCGAGATCGGCGAGGAAGCGGTGACCGTGCACAAGTTCTTGCGGAGCAGCAGCCTGCCCTACGCCCAGATCACCGCCGTGGAAGCGGTGCGGGTGCGCAAGCGCGCCTTTTTGAGCCTCAGCAGCCTCGATCATTTCCAGATCTTTTCCAACGCCTACCAGGATTTCCCCGATCTGGTGCGGAGCCTGCTCGCGCACATTCCCGACGAGCTGGTCAGCAGCGACGCCCGCGCCCTGGCGGCCAACCCGCCGGCGCGCAGCAACGACATCGTCTCCTGCTGGCTGGCGGTGGGGCTCATGCTGCTGATTCTCGTGGTGCAGTTCGTCGGCGGCAACTGAGGTTGGCGTTGCAGGTTTTTGTGGAGGAAGCGATGGATCTGATGGCCCGATTGCTGCTGGCCGTGGAGCGCGCCCAGGCGCAAAACGACCTGCCCGACGCCTTTGCCCGGCGCATTGCGCGCCTGGCCGCCGACCCCAAGAGTCGCGCCCTCAAGGCGGCCGACCTGGAGGATCTCATCGACAAGCTCGGCGACTACGACACCTACGGTCAGACCGGCTACCTCGGCATGGGCGTCAACAACGTCATTCTCGAGCGCACCCTGGAGCGGCTGGAGGCACGGTCGAGGGTGCCGCATTAGCGCTTGCTTTTCGCCCCCATCCGTGCTAATTCTGTCGACCGCGTTAAACAAGGAGAGCTGATGTCGGGGCGTAGCGCAGCCTGGTAGCGCACCTGCTTCGGGAGCAGGGGGTCGAAGGTTCAAATCCTTTCGCCCCGACCATTTTTCCTTCCTTTCGCTTTTCGAAAAGCCTCGCACCCCAAGCCGGTTGCGGGGCTTTTGCGCATGGAGTCGGGCGCGCGATGGTGCGTGATTTTCGCGCGGGATGGCTTGCAGGATGGCTTCGCTCTCGCTATGATGTTGCGCTTGGAGGGTTTTTCTTGAATCAGGGAGACGGCTTTGCGATCCATTCTGCTTGTCGACAATGACCGCCACGGCCGGGAGTCCCTGGCCACCATGCTGCGCAAGGATATCGACTGCCCGGTGCTTGAGGCCGAAACGCCCGAGGAAGCCCTGGCGGTGCTGGACAGTCAGGATGTCTCGCTGCTCATCACCGATCTGTTCCCGCCCAAGAACCTGGGCGTCGAGCTGGTGAAAAGCGTGCTGCGCAAGAATCCCGAGGTGGTGTCCGTGGTGGCGGTGCCCGCCGGCGATCGCGAGGCCATGGTCAGGATTCTTCAGGCCGGCGCTCTCTTCTACCTCAACAAGCCCGTCGATTTCGACGAGGCGATCATCGTCGCCGCGCGCAGCCTCGAACACCACGACCTGCAGATCCACAAGGAAAAGCGCGGTCCGAAAATCCGCAAGACCGAGGGTTTTCACGGCATCATCGGCCAGGCGTCGGGCATGCAGACTCTCTTCGGCATGATCGAGCGGGTCGCCGAGGACGGCGAGAGCACCGTGCTCATCCAGGGCGAAAGCGGGACCGGCAAGGAGATGGTGGCCAAGGCCCTGCACGCCTTCAGCCCGCGCGCCGGAAAAAATTTCGTGCCCCTCAACTGCGCGGCGATTCCCGACGATCTCCTCGAAAGCGAACTCTTCGGCTACGTCAAGGGGGCCTTCACCGGCGCCAACCAGTCCAAGCAGGGGCGCATCCAGTACGCCGAGGGCGGCACCCTGTTTCTCGACGAGATCGGCGACATGAAGCCGGCCCTGCAGGCCAAGCTGCTGCGGGTCTTGCAGGAGAAGGAATTCGAGCCGGTGGGCGGGGTCAAGCCGATCCAGGCCGATGTGCGCATCGTCGCCGCCACCCATCGCCACCTCGAGGATGCGGTGAAAAAGGGCCTGTTCCGCGAGGATCTCTATTATCGCCTGAGCGTGGTGCCCTTGCAGATTCCGCCCCTGCGCGAGCGCAAGGAAGACATCCCGCTGCTCATCGAGAAATTCATGCAGGTCTACAATCGCGGCCGCAAGCGCGGTCTGGCCGGGTTCGCCGGCGATGCCCTGGCGGCGCTGCAAAATTACGCCTGGCCGGGCAACGTCCGTGAGCTGGAAAATCTGGTGCAGCGCCTGGCCATCCTGCACGCCGATGGGCTGGTGACGGCCGCCGATCTGCCGGAAAAATACCGGGCCGGCGTGGATATCTCGGCCGTGGCGGAGGTGGCTCCGGTCCTGCGGTCGGTTCCCGCCCCCGCCCCCGTTCCCGCCCCCGAGTTGCCCGCGGCCGCGGTGCCCCTGCCGACCAGCGTGACGGCGGATGCTCCGGCGGAGGTCGCGCCCCTGGAGAGCCCCGCCGATTTCAACACCCTGGTGAGCGACTTCGAGGATCGCCTGATCCTCCAGGCCCTGAGCCGCACCGGCGGCAACAAGAAGGAGGCGGCGGAGCTCCTCAACCTCAAGCGCACCACCTTGCTGGAGAAGATCAAGAAAAAGCAGCTCGACAGCCTGTTGGCAAGGGTCGGCTACAAGAAGGATTGAAAACGGACGGATTTCCCCGGCTGCTTTTGACGCAAAACGGCCCATCCCTGATTCAGGCGATGGGCCGTTTTGCGTTTCAGTGGTTCATGTGCCGGTTGAGCTTCTCGGCGATGTCCTCGTCGCCGGCAGGGGTGATGAGGATGTCGCGGGCGCCGTAGCGCACCGCCTTGAGAACGGCGCTGCGGGTCCATTGGGGGCCGGCCATGACCAGCGGGGTGCCCTTGGGCAGCTTGGCCTTGACCTTGATGGCGGCGGCGAAACCCTGTTCGCCGACCTGGCTCATGACGAGGAAGATGCCGTTGACGCGGTGGCCGTTGAGGGCCTGCTTGAGATTGTCCTGAAAGCGAATCAGCACATGGTCGCGCTGGCGGCTTTTCAGCAGGTTGCTGAAGGGCGCGGCCGCCTCGGGATCTTCCGCCAGGATGAGGATGGTGCCGGCCCCGGTGTCTCCCGGGGGGACATCGGGCTGGGTGGCCGCCGCCTGCAGGGCCGCCAGATCGGCGCTGCTGATGGCGTTGGCCTGGGTGACGCCCCGGCCGGCGGCGGGCGCGGCTTCACGGGAGGCAGGCAACTCGCGGGCGGTTTGGGCCGCCGGTGGTTCCGCGGCGGGGGCCTCGAATTGGATGTCCAGGGCCGCCATGGGAAAGAGCAGGTCGAGCTCGCCCAGGGTCTTGCGCTCCAGGGCCAGCTGGCAGGTGGCGAGATAGTAATCCCCCGGCGGGAAGGGCTTGGGCCCCTCGGGATCGACCTTGGTCGCCACCAGGGGTTCGATGTCGCCGCGCTTG
>NZ_JAUVWH010000099.1 GCF_030604225.1 Geoalkalibacter sp. | reverse complement strand
GTGCCCTGCTGTTCCTTGGACAGCACCGGCAAGAGCGGCGGCACGTAGAACAGCATGGGCAGGGTGCGAAACTCGGGATGCAGCGGCAGGGCGATGCCCCATTCCTTGACGAAGCGGTAGACCGGCGAACGCCGCGCCGCGTCGAGGACCTGCTCGGGCAGTCCGGCCTTGCGCGCTTCGTCCTGCACCTGGGGATCCTGGGGATCGAGAATCAGGTCGCGCTGCGCGGCGGCGAGATCCCCATCCTCGCGCATGGCGGCCTCCTCGATGCGATCGGCGTCGTAGAGCAGCACGCCGAGATAGCGGATGCGTCCCACGCAGGAGTGAAAACAGCCCGGCGCTTCGCCCGCTTCCTGGCGGGGATAGCAGAGAATGCACTTTTCCGATTTGCCGGTGTTCCAGCCGTAATAGGTTTTCTTGTAGGGACAGGCCGAGACGCACATGCGCCAGCCGCGGCACTTGTCCTGGCTGATCACCACGATGCCGTCCTCGCCGCGCTTGTAGATCGCCCCCGAGGGACAGCCGGCCACGCAGCCGGCATTGAGGCAGTGATTGCAGATGCGCGGCAGGTAGAACATCACCATTTTCTCGATGGCGAACATCTGCGCCTGCTCCTCGGCGCTGAGCTTGAGCACGCCGGGATCGTTGGCGGCGTAGATGTTCGACCCCGAGAGATCGTCGTCCCAATTGGGACCGGCCTCGATGTTCATGGGCTTGCCGCTGACCATCGACACCGGCCGCGCCGTGGGCTGATCATCACCGGCCGCGGCATGGGTGAGATCCTCGTACTTGTAGGTGAAGGGCTCGTAGTAATCGTCCATGGTCGGCAGGTGGGGATTGTGGAAAATCTTCCCCAAGGTGCCGCCGCGGCCGCCCATCCTGAGCCGCAGCTGCGTGCCGACCTTTTCCCAGCCGCCCTTGTAGCTCCGCTGGTCCTCCCAGCGACTCGGATAGCCCGTGCCGGGCTTGGTTTCGACGTTGTTCCACCACATGTATTCCGACCCCTTGCGGTCGGTCCAGATGTTCTTGCAGGCGATGCTGCACGTATGACAGCCGATGCACTTGTCGAGATGAAAGACCGATGAGACCTGTGCGCGTATATTCATGGCGTGACTCCTCGTTCAGCCGTTCGAAGTTTCCGTGGTCGTCGTAGGGGCGACCCGGTGGGTCGCCCTGGGCGAGGCACCGCCTCGCCCCTACCCCACCCCCGTCAATACTGCGGTTCACCCTGAAGCTTGCGCACCAGGATGAAGGTGTCGCGGTTGGCCCCCGTCGGTCCCCAGTAGTTCCAGCCATAGGTGAACTGGCCGTAGCCGCCCAGCATCAGGTTGGGCTTGAGGCGCACGCGGTTGAGGCTGTTGTGCCCGCCGGCGCGGCGGTTGCCGCGCAAGGGCGACTTGGGGACGCCGATGGTGCGTTCCGGCGAGTGGTAAATGAGGGAGATGCCGCGCGGCAGGCGGGCGCTCACCACCGCGCGGGTCACCACCACGCCGTGATCGTTGAACACCTCGACCCAGTCGTTGTCCACCACCCCGATCTCCTCGGCATCGCGGTCGTTGATCCAGAAGGGATGACAGCCGCGCGAGAGAGTCAGCATGCGGTGGTTGTCGCCGTAGGTGCTGTGGATACCCCACTTGCCGTGGGGGGTGAGGTAGTTGAGCATGATGCTTTTTTCGCCCGGCTTGCTTACCACGATGTCCTGCAAGCTGCTCGGATCGGGCTTGGGCTTGTAGGTCGGCAGGTGCTCGCCGGCGGCGATGTAGCCCTCGTGGTCGAGATAGAAATGCTGGCGGCCCGTGAGGGTGCGCCAGGGCACCAGCCGTTCAACGTTGAAGCTGTAGGAGGTGTAGGCGCGGCCGTTGTTGGTCAGCCCGCTCCAGCAGGGGCTGGTCAGCAGACGCCGAGGCTTGGCGGCGATGTCGGCGAAGGTGGTGCGCACGTCGCGGTTGTTTTCCGCCAGGTCGACCAGGGGCAGACCGACCTTCTTCTCCTCGGCCTTGAAGGCGCGATAGGCGGCTTCACCGTTGGTTTCCGGCGCCAGGGCGAGAATGATGTTGGCGGCTTCGCGGGCGTCGGAGAGTGATGGATAATCCTGGCCGTTCCACTTGACGGTCGGATTGGTGCGCTTGAGGTCATCGTACATATCCTCGATGGCCCAGGAGAGTCCGTGCGCGCCGATGCCGTTCTGCCGCGCGGCGGGTCCAAAGGAGATGAAACGGTTGTAGAGATTGACGTAGTCGCGCTCCACCACCGCGAGGCCCGGCATGGTCTTGCCGGGGATGGGCGCGCACTCGCCCTTGCTCCAGTCCTTGATGGTCGGCTGGGCCATTTCGGCGGGCGTGTCGTGCTGCAAGGGCACCGCCACGATGTCGCGCACCGGCTTGGGCAGGTGCACCTCGGCCATCTGGCTGATGCGCTTGGCCAGGCCCTTGAAAATGTCGTAATCGCTCTTCGATTCCCAGCAAGGCGGCACGGCCGCTTGCAGGGGATGAATGAAGGAATGCATGTCGGTGCTGTTGAGATCGTCCTTTTCGTACCAGGTCGCCGTGGGCAACACGATGTCCGAATAAAGGGCCGAGGTATCCATGCGGAAGTTGATGTCCACCACCAGGTCGAGCTTGCCCTCGGGAGCCTGCGGGTGCCACTTGACGTCCTACACCGACTCCTCGGCGGTTTCCTGGGCCACGCTGTTGTGGTGGGTGCCCAGGTAATGCTTGAGGAAGTACTCATGGCCCTTGGCGCTCGACATGAGAGCATTGCCGCGCCAGATGATCCACATGCGCGGCCAGTTTTCGGGCGCATCGGGGTCTTCGACGGCGAATTTCATCTTTTTGTCCGCCAGCTGCTTGACGGTCCAGTTGATGACGCCCTGGTTGTCGGCGGCGCCGGCGGCTTCGGCCTGCTTGACCACCTGCGTGGGGCTGCGGTCGAACTGGGGATAGAACGGCAGCCAGCCGCTGCGCACGGCGCGGATCTGATGATCGATGGTGTGATCCGAGGTGAGGGGCGTCTGCTCCGCCACCGGGTTGACGCGCACCTCGTCGGCGGTGCGCTCGTAGCGCCACTGATCGCTGTGCACGTAGTGGAAGGACGGCGTATTTTGGAAGCGCGGCGGCCGCGTCCAGTCCAGCGCCCCGGCGATGGTCGCCCAGGGCGCCACCGGCGCGAGCTTTTCCTGGCCGACGTAGTGGTTGAGCCCGCCGCCGTTGCGCCCCACGCAGCCGCACAGCATCAGGGCGACGATTCCGGCGCGATAGATGAGGTTGGCGTGGTACCAGTGGTTGATGCCGGCGCCGATGATGATGGAGCACTTGCCTTGGGTCTTCTCGGCGGTGGCGGCCCATTCGCGGGCGAACTGGATGACGTTGGCGCGGTCGATGCCGGTGAACTTCTCCTGCCAGGACGGGGTGTAGGCGCTCTGTTCGTCATCGTAATCGCGCGGATAGTCGCCGGGCAGGCCGCGACCCACGCCGAACTGGGCCATGAGCAGATCAAAGATGGTCGCGACGGGCACCCGCCCCGCCGCCGTTTCCACGTAACGCACCGGCACGCCGCGCTTTTGCGCGTGCCCCGAGGCGAAGTCATCGAAACCGACCTCAAGCACCTCGGCCTGGCCGTCCAGCAGGCTCAGGGCCGGCGCCAGTTCCTGGCCGGTCTTGCCGTCCTTGAGCTGGAGATTCCATTCGCCCTTTTTCTCCTGCCAGCGAAAGCCCAGGGTGCCCAGGGGCATGCGCGGCGCCCGATCATTTTCGTCCCAGACCAGGTACTTGAAGCCGGCGTTTTCCTCGTCCTGGTAATCCGCCAGAACGGCGGCGGTGAGCATGCGCCCGGGGCGGTAGCCCGCGCCCTTCTTCTCAAGCTGGATGAGGAACGGACTGTCGGTGTAGCGCTTGAGATAATCGAGGAAATAGGGCGTCTTGGCGTCGTGATGGAATTCCTTGAGAATGACGTGATTGACCGCCATCCAGAAGGCGCCGTCCTGTCCGGCATGGGCGGGAATCCACCAGTCGGCGTGCTTGGAGGTCATGCTGAAATCCGGCGAGAGCACCGTCACCTTGGAACCGTTGTGGCGCGCCTCGACGAGGAAATGGGCATCTGGGGTCCGGGTCATGTTGACGTTGGAACCCATCACCGCGATGTATTTGCTGTTGTACCAGTCGGCGCTTTCCGCGACGTCGGTCTGTTCGCCCCAGATTTCCGGCGAGGCGTTGGGCAAATCGCAATACCAGTCGTAGAAGCTCAGGTTGACGCCGCCCAGCAGCTGCATGAAGCGCGAGCCCCCGGCGAAGCTGAGCATGGACATGGCGGGGATCGGCGAGAACCCGACCAGCCGGTCGGGACCGTACTTGAGGATGGTGTGAATGATCGAGGCGCAGATGATCTCCTCGACCTCGTCCCAGCTGCTGCGCCGGAAACCGCCCTTGCCGCGCGCCTTCTGGTAGCTCTTGCGACTTTGCGGATTGTCGACGATGGACGCCCAGGCGGCCACCGGGTCGGCATGGACGGCCTTGGCCTGGCGCCACAGATCCATGAGGGTGCCGCGCAGATAGGGATACTTGATACGCAGCGGACTGTAGAGATACCAGGAAAAAGCCGCGCCCCGCTGGCAGCCGCGCGGCTCGTAGGGGGGGATGCCCTCTTCCAGGGGCGGATAATCCGTGGCTTGCAGTTCCCAGGCAACGATGCCGTCCTTGACATGCACGTTCCAGGAACAGCCGCCGGTGCAGTTCACGCCGTGGGTGCTGCGCACCACCTTGTCGCACTGGTTGCGGTTGCGGTAGAACTCTTCCCAGGCCCGCGCTTTGGGATCGAAAATGTCCTTTATCCAACTCATTGCAGACCTCCCTTTCTCATGCGTGCACTCTCCACCAGGGGGCGTCGCGCACCTTTGAAGCGCCCCCACCCCGCCACGGCCAGAACCACCAGCAAAGCTCCCGTCCAGACCGCTACATGGCCCATGAGCCGGGCACCGGCTTCAAACGGTGTTTGTCCCGACACCTCGGCGAGAAACGCGGCGACGTCCGCCTGCTCCCCGGCGGTCAGAGGGCGGCCGGCATAAATGGGCTCCATGCTGGCGAAATCCGTCAGGCTGTCGAGGACGGACAGCACTCCGTCGGTGCCGAAGTTGCCGTGCATATCCGTCAGATCCGGGCCGAAATTGGCTCCGGCGGCCAGGCCGAGCCCCGCCCCGGCAATGCCGTGGCAGGCCAGACAGGGAGCTCCGCCCTGGGCAAAGGATTGAGTTCCGACATAAAACGCTTCGCCGCGCCGCGCATCACCTGTCAGGGTTTGCGCTCCGACCGTCCATGCCCCGGCAAGCAGCAATACGACCAGCAGCACTGCCTGACACCACCGACCTCTGTTTCTCATGGTCACCTCCCTGGTTTGGAAAGGAAAAATACCTGACAACGTCATTCTCACCTGCACTTTAGAACAGTTTTTTATTGCTTATTTTGACCTAAATCAAAAAGCACAATTAAAAAGCTAAAATTTTAATTTTTTTCCAATTGAGAATCATTTTCCTCAACGAATTTTTGTAGACCGCCAAACCCTGTTCCAAAGGTTCTTACGATGTCGCCGCGCGAGACGATGCCGACGGGTTGGTCCAGCGCATCCACGATGACGATGCGCTTGATGTTGTTCTCCAGCAGCATCTGCGAAAGTTCCAGCACCGGGGCATCCTCCCGCGCGGTAATGGCCGGTGAACTCATGATTTCCGCCACCTGCTCCCCGGGGAAATTTTTCCTGCGGAATTTAGGCAGCAACAAATGCTTGAACCTTTCCACCAGTTGCGGCTCCTGGTGGATTTCGTGGAAAATCAGGTCGGATTCCGACAACATGCCCACCACCCGGTTCTGCTCGTCCACCACGGGCAGCCCGCCGCTGCCGCTGTAACTCATGATCGCGCGCGCCTCGGCAATGTTCGTGTCCGGCCTTACCGTGATCGGGTTCGCGCTCATCACATCCCTGGCCAGCGGGCCTTCCTCATCGTAATCGGGGATCAGGGGCGGCGCCGCGGGATGCCGCAGGCGGCCGGTGTCCAGGGCGATCACCGTGCGCACGGCCAGGGTATAGATCAGCCCGCCCGTCGCCCAGATGCCCAGGCCGATGAGAACTTCCCGATAGGACGGCATGTATTCGTAAATTTCGCCCAGGGAATCGGGAATAAATCCCGGCACGATCAGGCCCATGCCCTTCTCGATCCAGATGCCGACGAAAATCAGCACGCAGCCGATGTTGAGGGTGATGAAATTCCGGCGGGTTTTCGGCAGCAGAAAGAGAAAAAAACCGATCAGATTGAACAGGATGGCGGCCCAGGTCCAGGGCACCAGGCGGGTCTTGCCGTCCAGACCCTGGAGCAGATACTCCAGAGACGCCAGATGGAAGGTGTGCGAGTAGTATTCCTTGAAGATTTCCGCACCCATGAGAAACAGGTTGACCGCCATGGCATAGGCGATGATCTCCGCCAGCTTGAAGATGGCCCGGTCGCGCACCTGGAAATCCATGACCCGCCGCAGAATCTGGAAGATGACGATCATCAGGGCCGGTCCGGCGCAAAACGCCGAGGCGAGGAAACGCGGCGCGAGGATCGAGGCGTTCCAGAAGGATCGAGCCGGCAGGCCGTTGTACAGATAGGCGGTCACGGTATGAATCCCCACCGCCCAGGGAATGGAGAGCAGAATCAGGGGAATGACGATGCGCTTGTCGGGTTCGCGGCCCAGGTAGGTGCAGGTGCCGATGTAGGTGGTGATGCCGAGGTTGAGGAGCAGGTAGCCGTTGAGCACCATCAGGTCCCAGGCCAGGATCGAGGAGGGAAAATTCAAGATCCCCAGGCCCGGCAGCATGTGCCAGATGCGATCGGGGCGGCCGATGTCGACGAACACGAAGAGAATGGCCATGATGACGGCGGTGACGGCGAGCAATTCGCCGAAGGCGACGATCTTCTTGATGGCCTTGAAGTGATAGAGATAGGCCGGTATCACCAGCAGCACCGCCGCCGCAGCCACCCCGACCAGAAAGGTGAAGTTGGAAATGTAGAACCCCCAGGACACCTGATCGCGCATGTGGGTGATGGCCATGCCCTGGGTCACTTGGGTGACGTAGGTGGCCAGGCCCGCCGCGACGAACAGGGTGAGAAAAATCATCCAGGTGTAAAAAGCCCGGCCGCCCACGAACATCACCTGGAACAGGCCGCCCGCGAAGGTGCGAAGTTCCGCCGCGAGATTATTCCTCATGGCTTGCCCTCCCCGGAAGTCAGGGCGGCATACACGCGAGGCGCGGGGTTGCCGACCAGATGCCGCATGGCTTCGATGACGCTGCGGCAATAGCCGCGGGTATTGTGCACGTAGGCCTGCAGGATCAGTTCGCTCAGGGGATGCCCCCCCTCGGCCTGCAAGGCGAAGGGATCATCGGCGAAACGCAGCAGGGCGTCCTGGGGCAGCACCACCGCGGCCGCCTCGCATTGCTCGAAACCGCGACTGCCGTAAGGGCGCTCGGCCAGGCGCAACATCCAGGGCAGGCGGCGCGCGGTGCGGCCGAGACTCGCCACGATGCGGCCGGCATCCAGGCGCGAACCGTCGGCGCAGGTGTAGCGGAAAAAGAAGCGACAGATCTGATAGCCGGGAGGCAGGGTCAGGGTGCGCAGGGAAATGCTGCTCAAGGCATGCCGGCCGGGGAAAAGCCGCGCCATGGAGGTTTCCACCTGGGAAAACCCGGGACGCAGGTTGTCGCGCGGATCCTGCTCGCGCGCCCGGATCGAGGCCGTGCCGAGCCGCCCGGTCGGCGTGTCCGGATGAACGATATCGACCTCCAGGCCGCGCCAGTCAAAATGATTCATTTCGACGTCCTCGGCCAGGTCGAGCATGGCCCGCACCTGCGCCAGCCAGCCGTTGGTCTGGCAGGAGCCCAGGGCAAAAATCCGCTCGTGGCCGGCGGGTTGCGAGGAGACCGGCAGAAACCGCTCCGGCGCCCCGATGAGCGGCGGATAAAACCCCGGCAGCTGGGTGGCTTCGGCGACACCGAGCACATAGCCGGCAACGCCGAGAAATCGCCCCATCAGTTGCGGGTCGCCGATATGCGTCTTGGAGGTGGCGACGAGGCAGACATCAAAAGGCCCGGGCAGGTTCTCCAGGGGATAGGTGCGCATGTCGCCGAAGAAGACGGGGACTTCGCGGCCACGGACGCGCAGCGCGCCGTCCTCGACGCTCACCGCGTCGAGCAGTTGCGGCTGGGCCAGGACAATCCGCGCGCACAGCCCATCCAGGGGCGAAAGCTGGGGATGACTCGGATCGGTCGCCGGGGCATGGGTCAGCACCGCGCCGATGGCGAGGCCGTCGCGCTCGGGCCGCAGCATGCCCAGCAACAGGGACCCGATTTCCGCCCCGCAACCGATCAACAGAATCCGTTTCATGGTCTTCCCCCTTCCCTTTGCGTACTTAATTCAGATAGCGCAACTCCGCGTTGGGCGTGCGGCAGTCCATGTCGGTGCCGCGACTGCGATGATCGGCGATTTCGGCGGCGATGCCCGGCATGCGCCCGTAGAGAAACAGGCGAAACACGGCGTCCTGCATGGCCTCGGGCGTCACCGCGCCGCTCTGCCACTGCGGCCAGAACAGCTCCAGGGACAGGGTGGCGATCACCGCGTCGACGTTCACGCAGAACACATTGCGGGTGGCGCCGATGCGGAAAAGTTCCTTGACCAGGTGGTGATAGAACTCCAGGAACGGATTGCTGATGCCGCGCTGCCCGAGCAGGGTGCGCAGCCGTTCCTCGCGCGGATCGATGTTGACGGCCTGGCCACGAAACACCGGATGATTGATGCAGGGAATGGGCTCCAGGGCCTTGGTGTCGCGGGCATTGCGCTTGGCCGCCAGAAATTCGGCGGCGCGCTCCTCGGCAAGGCGGCGCAGCAGCTGGTCGCGCTGCGGCTCGGGCAGTTGGTAGGGATCCTGCCCGACAAACACCTCCAGCAGATAGGCGACGGCCTTGAAACCGTTGCCCCCGTGAGCGAGGCCGGTGTTGGTCATGAACCCGGCGTAGGCGGTGGCGACATGATTGCCGGCACTCACGCTTTCCTTGCCCCCCATGACGCTGAGAGTGCCCGGACCGTTGCTGACGGTGAGATTGAGCAGCGCATTGAGGGCGAACAGATCGTTGCTCCCGGGGTCGCGGCCGAACAGGCTGCGGAACAGGGTGCCGACAAAATCCCGCGTGTCATCGGCGTCTTCTCCTTGCGGCCAGGGAGGCGTCGCGGCCCCGGCCCGGGCGACCAGCCCCAGCAGGGCCAGATGGATGCCCAACTCCACCGCCGTCTGGCGGGGAATGCGGCGGTTCTTCAAAGCCGGCCAGGCCCAGCCGAGGAGCACGGCGGCGACCAACAGGCTCAGGGGATTGGTCCGCTCCTCCGCGTGTCTCTCCCGGTCGGCGTAGGCCTCGGCAAAGCGGGTCAACAGGGTTTCGGTGCCGGTGCTTTTCAGTAGCGCGGCGCACTCGACGGCCCAGCGTTCCTCGGCCTCCGTGACCGGCCCCTTGGGCAGGTTGGTCAGGGATTCGAGAGCTTCGCGCAGCAGGGCGTCATCGGGCACGAGGGTCGCGTCGGTGGCGTGGAAGAAGGCGTCGATGAGGCGCTCGGCGAGGGTCGTGAGATCCTGAAACCAGGGGTTGTTGCCGGCCAGCAGCACCTCGGCGGCCAAGTAGGCGTTGGGTGTGCAGCCCTGGGCGCGGCCCTGTTGGGCCACGGCCAAGGCCCGCTGCTCGGCGCGCCGCGTCAGACCGTTGAGCACCAGGTTGGCCAGGGGGATGGCCGCTTCGGGCAGTTCCTGGCGCAGCAGGGCGAACAGGCAGGTGGCGGCGAAGGGCTTCTCGATGAGATCGAGAATTGGTTTGCCATGGAGTTCGGTCTGCTGAGTCGCTTCCACCACGCGCGTCGCGCTGGAGGCGTTGCGCATGGATTCACGCACCAGGCAGGCGCCCACCAGGCGGTTGGCTTCGGCCAGTTGGCGGTCGTAGGGCTCCAGGGGCGGTACCGGCTTGAGGCGCAACTCTTCCGGCAGGGCGCGGCCCTGATGATTGACCAGCCAGGGTTTGAGGGACAGATCGCCCTGGGGCGCGAAGTCCGGCGCCTCGCCGTGCAGTTCCATCACCGCCTTCACTGCCTGGGGCAGATCCTGGATGGTGGTCACGCGCACCCCGCGCCGTCCCACTTCGGGATTGGCCAGGGAAAATGCCGGCACGCCGAAATAGGCGTCGAACCAGCTTTCCTTGGCGAAGGCGTCGTCGCTACCGCCGGCCATGGCCCCGGCATGACCGCAGGGCCGCGCCAGGCGACTCTTCCAGCGTCCCGTCACGCAGGCGATGAGGGGCTTGCTGAACGGCAGGCGTCCCTCCTGAATCCAGTCGAGGGCCTGTTTCTCGTAATAGCCGCCCGGCTCGATGTAGACCACCACCGCCTTGGTGCGCGGATCGTTCTCGGCGCAGTAGAGAAACTCGGCCAGGGCAAAATGGATGTAGTGGTCCTTGCCGCTGCTGAAGATGGTCGAGGTGCCGAAGCCGCAAGTCTTGAGGTATTCGGCGAGGGTCGTGCAGAAGTTGCCCGAATTGCTGTAGATGGCGATGCTGCCGCGCTTCAGGCAGGCGGTGGGGTTGTCGCCGCCCAGGGCCCCGCCGATGCGCACCTGATCCCAGGAATTGCCGATGCCCAGGGAATTGGCGCCGAGCACGTCGACCCGGCGATTCTGCGCCACGTAGCGGATCAGGCGTGAATCGCGCGCGCTGACCTTCTCGGTGACGATATAGATCCGCTTGAGATTCTGGTTGTGCACGCAGAGTTCCGACACCGCATGGCTGACCGCCGCGGGCGGCAAGTAGATCACGCCGGTATCGAAGTCGTGGCCGCTCTTGAGCACCTCGGACACGCTGCCGTACACGGGAATCGACCCCACGGGTGTCTCCAGCGCCTCGCCGGTGCTGCCGTACTGGACCCCGGCGACGATGTTGCCGCCGCTGAAGGCATGGGAGACGGGCGTGACCTGCACGCTCTCGGTGCCGAGAATGTTCATCACGCACACCCGCGAGCGACGGTTGGCGAGTTCGTGCAGGCTTTGCACGCCGACGAAATAGGGAAAAGGCGCAGTAGCGGGCATGGGGGTCTCCTTTATGCGAAAGCCGATTCGGACAAGGTTTGCGCGGGGGCCTTGTTGGCCACTTTCTCCAGCCAGCGATCGAGCTCCAGCGCATAATGAATGACGCTGACCATGCTGCTGTCGAAGCCGAAGAAGGCATAGGGAATCTGCAACCGCTCCATGATGTCGCGCGCGTAGGTCAAGCCCTCGACCAGGCGCGGGCCGCCGCGGCCGACCACCACGTGGATGCGCGGATTGAGGTGGATGTTGTCGCGCAGGGCGTCAAACATGCCCTTGAAGGTGGTGAAGATGTCCGTGTTGTTGGCGCGCCCGCCGATGATCAGCAGCACCCGCGATTGGCGCAGCCAATGGCGCATGGTGATGTCGGCGATGGCTTTCATTTTCTCGTAAGGGGGATTGCCGCCGAAATCCGAGGACAGAATGGCGCGATCGCCGAGAATTTCCGTGGTCACGCTGTTGGCGCCGCCGCCGAACATAAAGGGCAGGATGCTGCCCTGGGCGTTGATCTCCACCACGTCGCTCTGCCCCTGGTGGGTGCGCAGCACATTGATTTCGGCCTCGAAGCGGCTCAGTTCCGTGGAAAAGATTTCCTCGGGAAAACCCAGGCGCCGCCAAGCGGGATTGTCCACGTCGAAGGCCGCCTTGATATCGCAAGCGACGGGCAGATAGCGGTCGTTTCTGCGCGTCATGCGAATGGGATTGAGTTCCAGCACCGTCATGCCGTAGTTGTCGTAGAGCTGCCAGAGCTTCGGCAGGTGCTGCACCAGCGGGCTGATGTACTGCGCCGGGCACTCAAGTTCGCGCAGGGCGTCATGCACATGAAAGGCCTTGAGCCCCGTGGCAGGGTTGAAGGAAATCACCCGTTTGCGCGACTCGGGGATGTCCTCGACTTCCACCCCGCCCTCGGTGGTCAGGGTCAGCACCGGGCTGCGATAGAGGGTCGAGGCGCTGATGTTGACGTAGATCTCGATGTCCGAGGGGATGAAGCCCTCGAAGGTCACGCCGTTGGCCTGCACTTGGCGGTTGCCCTGTTCGTGGACGGCGAAATACAGGTCGCGTTTGGCCACCATGGCCTCGAAGGGATTTTTGACGATGCGCACCAGGCCGGC
>NZ_JAUVWH010000051.1 GCF_030604225.1 Geoalkalibacter sp. | reverse complement strand
CTTGCGTTTGCTGGACGCGGATCAGGAAGTCGTTGGGATCGTCGCCGAACTGCTGCACGGTGAAGGCTCCCAGGGAGAGAGTCCCCAGGGCGTCGCGAATCTCGCCGGCCTGGGTGGGCACGACAAATCGCACCTCGACCAGGGTGCCGCCGGCGAAATCAACGCCCAAAGCGGGTCCACCCTTGATCGCCAGGGACACCAGGCCCGCGAGAATGATCGCCAAGGACAGGATCAGGGCGATACGATTTTTACCGACGAAATCGTAATGACTGCTCGGGTTGAAAACTTGCATGAAAAGTTCTCGCTTTCTTTCCGAAAAAGGATGCATCACCCCGCTGGCCGGCACGCCAGGCGCACGGGCGGCGGAAATTCGCGGGGCATGGGCGGGCGGCGGGTCAAGAAACCCGCGCGGCGCGCGAAATCAGCTTTTATCTAGGAAAGAGGCGCGAAGGGCGGTGGACGCGGCAGGGCCGGGGTGAGATGAGTCTTTGCGGTCGGTCGTTGGACCTGATCGGGGGTAAAGGACTGGCCTGCGGCCAGAGGGGCCGCCGCCAGATCATCCTGGGGGGGCGGCGGGAACCAGGGCGTTGAAGCGAATTCCCGCAGCTCCGGAGCTTGGACGCAGGCCGCCACCAGATCGGGCGCGGCCGCCGGGGGCGAGAGCAGATCGACGCAGCCTGACAGAGGCCCTTGGGCGAAGGAACTGCCCGGATGCGTCAAAAAGCAAAGCGCCAGCAGAATCAGGAGGCCGGGTCTCAGGACCCGGGCGGCGATTCCCCGGCGCAAGAAAAAGTTTGCGGACATGGACGGTTATTCTACTGGGCCTGAATGCGATGCGCCTTGCTGCAACCAATGCTAAGCATCATACTCCCGTGCGCTGGAAAAAGTCCAATGGGATTATGCGGGCGGGCGCAGGCGCCCGCGTTCTCAGGTTTCCGTAAGATGAACTGCTTCGTCGAACTCCCCGCCCTCGGCACAGTAGTACAACAGCCAACCCTTGAAATTGCGGATCTGCTGGGGAGAGCCCAGCACCAGCAGCTCATCGCCCTCCACCAGGCGATCCTGGCCGACGGGATTGATGATCTTGTCCTTGCCGCGGCGGATGCCGGCAACCAGCACCCCGGTCTGCCGAAGGATGGCCAACTCGGCCAGGGACTGCCCGATCCGCGGCCCGGGAGGCACGATCAAGGTTTCGAGCCGGGCATCCTCGAAATCCGTCTGCGCCTCCCCGGCGCGTAGCTGTTCCAGCCCTTGGCGGGCGGCGGCGAGTTGCTCCGACGTGCCCAGGAGCAGCAGCCGGTCGCCGCTGTAAAGCACCTGGCTGGGATCGGGGGAAACCAGGGTGTGCCCGCCGCGATTGATTTCCGCGATGGAACAGCCAAAGCGCGAACGCACCCGCAGCTCGGCGATGGTGCTGCCCGAACAGGCCGCGCGTTCCGGCAGCACCAGATCCTGCGCCTGAATCTCCCAACCGCGTGATTCCTCCAGCCAGGGGTGTCGGCGTGAATCGTCGGGCTGCGGGTTGTCACCAAAGGCATCGTCCAGGGAATTCTGCCAGCGGCCATGCCAATAAAGCAGGCGCCGCGAGAAGACCACCAGGCCGGAGGCCAACACGCCGGCGATGGCCAGCCAGGCCCACTTCGGCAGGGATTCGGTGGGCAGCATGGAGAGCAGCCAGGAACCGATGCACAGGACGCTGAGGATTTTCACCCCGTTTTCCACGATGGGCCCGATGAAGCGTCGTGACCCGGCGACCCGCGCGAAGATCCGTGCCAGGGCCGCGAGGTTGATCCAGACGGCGATCAGGGGCACCAGCACCAGAACGCCGACCAGCATCCAAAAGCCTAGGGTCAGCATGCCCGGTGTCAGGGTGTCGGCCAGGGAACTCTTGCGCAAGGCGCCCAGAATCCGCTCGGAAAAAATCAGTACGCCGGTAATAAACAGGGTTTCCAGGGCGATATGCGTGAGGCGCTTCTTGCTGAGCTGCCACCACAGACGCCCGCCCCGGGCGTTGCCGAGTTGCACCAGCCATTGATGGTAGGCCTCGAGCAGACGCCGCAGCCAGCGCGGTTCGACGCGACCGATGGCGTGCAGCAGGGGCTCGGCGTGGCGGTTGATGAGCGGCGCGACCAGAACGGTAAAAATCGAGACGCCCACGGCGATGGGATACATTTCCGGCCCCAGGATCCCCGCCACCACGCCCAATTGGGCGATAACGAAAGTGAACTCGCCCAGCGGCATGAGCAGCAACCCCGCCCGCCTTGCCTCCTGGGGCGGCGTGCCGACCAGGGTGAGGGCGAGGCCGGTCGAAACCGCGCGCGCCAGCAGGGTAAACAGGCCCAAGCCCAGAATCCAGGGCCAGACCTCGAGCATCAGCCGCACATCGATCATCATGCCGATGGCGACGAAAAAGACGCTGCTGAACATGTCGCGCATGCCGGTAAACGCTTTTTCCACCCCGCTTTTCTGAGGCATGTCGGCAACGATGGCCCCCAGCAGAAAGGCGCCCAGGGCCAGGGAATAGCCCGCCTTCACCGCCAACAGCGCCATGAGGAACAGCACCCCGGCAACCACGATGGTCTGCAATTCCGGATCGGCCTTGGCTTCCAGGCGGCGCAACAGGCGGGGAACCAGGAGCAGCCCGGCGATGACCACCAGCACCACGAAGGTCGTCAAGCTGGTCAGCAAACTGCCGACCCCCGTCGACGCGCCTCCCAGGGTGGTTGCCTGGGCACCGAGGATGGCCAGCATGACCACCGCCACCACGTCCTCGAGCACCGTGATCCCCAGGGCCAGCTGCCCGGCGCGCTCGTGGCCGAGATTCATGTCCTTGATCACCTTGGCGATCACCGCCGAACTCGACACCATCAGCATCCCCGCGACGAACAGGCTCTGCGGGGAACTCCAGCCAACGGCCTTGCCGAGAAGTTGGGTGACGTTAAAAACGAAAAACGCCCCCAGGGCCGTCGCAATCAGCGGCCCCACCCCCATTTTCTGCAGCTTGGTGAGACTCAGGCCCAGGCCGATGGCAAACATGAGAAACACCAGCCCAACCTGGGAGAGCGTTTCGATGCGGGCGATGTCAAGGATGTAGGAGAAGGGCGGCGTATGGGGACCGATGAGGATGCCGGCCAACAGATAGCCGACGATCACCGACAGACCGATGCGCTTGCACAAAATGCCGACGAGGCCCGCGCTGAGCAGGACGACGGCCAGATCCTGAATGAAATTGATTCCGTCCATGGTTTGGCGATGTCAGGTTGTTGGAAAAAAGATAAAAACGTATCCATGCACCCGGCGTGGGGTTGCAGCCCCCATGGCAAGGGTGTCTGGCGCCATTCATGGCGCCAGTCAAGCGGCCAGGGACGGCGAAAAGCGCCCCTGGTCATGGGGGTTGCGACCCCAGGACGAACTAGTCCGGGTGAACTAGCCCAGCGCCTCCAGTTCCTCCCAGCGCAGGTAAGCCTGAGCCAGTTCGTCCTCGATGAGCGCCAGGCGTGTCTGCAGGTCGGCGACCTCGCCGCCGCCGCCGCGGTAGAAATTCGGGTCGGAGAGACGCGCATGGATTTCGCCCTGCTCGCCTTCGAGTTCCTCGATGCGCCGCGGCAGACTGTCCAGCTCCTGCTTTTCCTTGAAGCTGAGCTTGCGCGGCCGCTCCTTGGGCGCGCGGCGCTCGGTCCGTGGCGTTTCAACCCTGGGCGGCGCCTCGGGTTGGGGCCGCTGGCGCAGCCAATCCTCGTAACCGCCCACGTAGTCCCCAACCTTGCCCTCACCTTCGAGAACCAGGGTGCTGGTCACCACGTTGTCGAGAAAGGCGCGGTCATGGCTGACCAGCAGCACCGTGCCGGAAAAGTCCACGAGCAGATCCTCGAGCAGTTCGAGGGTTTCGAGATCCAGGTCGTTGGTCGGCTCATCGAGCACCAGCAGATTGGCGGGGCGGGTGAAGAGCTTGGCCAGCAGCAGCCGGTTGCGCTCGCCGCCGGAGAGGGTGCGCACCGGCGAGCGGGCGCGCTCGGGGGGAAAGAGAAAATCCTGCAGATAGCCCATGACGTGGCGGCGCTGCCCGCCGACCTCGACCCAATCGTTGCCCTCGGCGAGGTTTTCGTGCACCGTGCGATTTTCGTCGAGCTGGGCGCGTAGCTGATCGAAATAAGCGACTTGCAGGTTGGTGCCGAGCTTGACCCGGCCCTGCTGGGGAGCGAGCTCACCGAGCAAAAGTTGCAGAAGCGTGGTCTTGCCCGAGCCGTTGGGGCCGATGATGCCGACCTTGTCGCCGCGCAGGATGGTGGTGGAGAAATCGCGGATGAGGGGCCGGCCGTCCCAGGTGTAGCCGAGCCCCTCGGCCTCGATGACCAGCCGCCCGCTGCGTTCGCCTTCCTGAACCTGAAGAGCGGCGGTGCCGGTGCGTTCGCGCCGCGCGCGGCGCTCGGCGCGCAGTTGCTGCAAGGCGCGCACCCGCCCCATGTTGCGCGTGCGACGCGCCTTGATGCCCTGACGGATCCAGGCTTCCTCGCGGGCGAGTTTCTTGTCGAACTCAGCCTGTTGCTTTTCCTCGGCGGCCAGTTGCTCCTCGCGCCGCGCCAGATAGGTGGCGTAGTCGCAGTCCCAGCTGGAGAGATTGCCGCGATCGAGCTCGACGATCCGCGTCGCCACCCGCTGCAGAAAAGAGCGGTCGTGGGTGACGAAGACCAGCGCCTTGTCGCGGCGCACGAGAAAATCCTCGAGCCAGGCGATGGTGTCGAGGTCGAGGTGGTTGGTCGGCTCGTCGAGCAGCAGGATGTCGGGGTCGGCGACCAGCGCCCGCCCGAGCATGACGCGCCGCTTGAGCCCGCCCGAAAGACTGGCGAAGGGCTGGTCGGCGGGCAGTTGCAGATGATTGATGACCTGTTCGGCACGTTGATGCAGTTCCCAGCCGCCGGTCTCCTCCAGGCGCTTCTGCAGGCGGCCGAGTTCGTCGAGCAGCGCCGCCGAGGCATCCTCGGCCAACTGGCGGCCGATTTGATGAAAGCGCGCCAGCAGGGCGGCCTGTTCACCGAGGCCCGCGGCGACCACATCGAAGACGCTGCCCTCGATGCCGGCCGGCACCTCCTGGGAAACCAGGGCGGTGCGCAACCCCTGACGCCGCATGATCTCGCCGCCGTCGGGAAGGAGGTCCGCGTTGATGACGCGCATCAGAGTCGATTTGCCCGCGCCGTTGCGCCCGAGCAGACACACGCGCTCGCGCTCTCGGATGGTCAGGGTCGCCCCGTCGAGCAGGGCGGCGGCGCCGAAGGCAAGGTGCAGTTGGTGGAGTGTGATCAAAGCCATGAGGGGGGTCCTGAATCGGATAAATGGTCGTGCCCTGTCGCTTGAAGGGGCATAGTAGGCCATCGGCACGGCGGCGGCAAGCGCGCATTTTCTCCTGTTCAGGCGCCCTGCGGCTGGACATCGGCCGCATCTGCGCTATGTTTGGGGGATTGAAAAAAATCTGGAGGCCCGCTCCCATGGCGATCAAATACCCCACCACCGAGGACAATCTCTGCACCCAACCGCAAGGCCACCAGAGCCACATGTGCGCTCTCATTGCGCAGGGGCGCACCGAGGATATCCGCAAGCGGGCCGATCAACCGCGCTTTGCCTGCTTCAACTGCGGCGCCCGGGCCAACGACGAG
This sequence comes from Geoalkalibacter sp., assembly GCF_030604225.1. Lineage (GTDB taxonomy): Bacteria > Desulfobacterota > Desulfuromonadia > Desulfuromonadales > Geoalkalibacteraceae > Geoalkalibacter. Next base: position 14,354 of record NZ_JAUVWH010000051.1, on the reverse strand, counting down.
GAGAGTCTCTGCAGTCCCACGCCTCTGGACGATCCTGCCCTGCCGCGCGGCCGCAAAAACTCAGACGCCAAACAGGAGGACTCCCATGAGCGTTAAGATCCCCATCATTTTCTACAGCATGTACGGGCACATTTACCGCATGGCCGAAGCGGTGGCCGAAGGGGTGAGCGAGGTGGCGGACTGCGAGGCCAAACTGCTCCAGGTGGCCGAACTGGTGCCCGAGGCCGCCCTGGAAAAATCCGGCGCCAAGCAGGCGCGCGCCACCTTTGCCCAAATCCCCCAGGCAAGCGTCGAGGATCTTGCCGAGGCCGACGCGGTGATCTTCGGCACGCCGACGCGCTTCGGCAACATGGCGGCGCAGATGCGCAACTTTCTCGACCAGACCGGCGGGCTGTGGATGAAGGGGGCCCTGGTGGGCAAGGTCGGCAGCGTTTTTACCTCCACCGCCACCCAGCACGGCGGCCAGGAAACCACCATCACCAGCTTCCACAGCACGCTGCTGCACCACGGCATGATCATCGTCGGCGTGCCCTACAGCGAGCAGCGCCTGCTCACCATGGACGAAATCACCGGCGGATCGCCCTACGGCGCCGGCACCCTGGCCGGCGGCGACGGGTCGCGCCTGCCCAGCGACAACGAACTGGCCATCGCCCGCTTCCAGGGCCGGCATGTGGCGCGGATCGCCAAGAAGCTCAAGGGCTGAGAAATCCCCCTCGCTCCCCCTTTGGCAAAGGGGGAAGAGAAACCAAAAAAAATGCGTCCCCGCCGCGCGGCGGGGACGCATTTTTTGGTTCTTCGCGGGCGCAAGCCTCAGCAGCAGTCGCCATCGCCCATGCGGTAGATGATGGGCACCTGGCCGGGGCCGTCGACGCTCATGCCGAGATCCTTGAGCAGGCCGTCGGCGAGGCTGTAGATCCAGCCGTGCACGGTCAGGGAATCGCCGCGCAGCCAGGCATTCTGCACGATGGTGCTGTGGGCGACGTTGGCCACCTGCTGGATGACGTTGATTTCGCACAGACGGTCGACGCGTTCCTGCTCGTCGGTGATTTCCTCAAGACGACGGCGATGCAGGGTATAGACATCCTTGATGTGACGCAGCCAGTTGTCGATAAGCCCGTACTGGCTGCCGCCCAGGGCGGTCTTGACACCGCCGCAACCGTAATGGCCGCAGACGATGATGTGCTCGACCTTGAGCACCTCGACGGCATACTGGATGACGGACAGGCAGTTGAAGTCGGTGTGCACCACCACATTGGCCACGTTGCGGTGCACGAAGAGTTCTCCCGAATCCAGGCCGACGATCTCGTTGGCCGGCACCCGGCTGTCGGAGCAGCCGATCCACAGATACTTGGGGGCCTGCTGGCGGCTGAGGCGCGCGAAAAAATCCGCGTCGAGGCGGGTGCGTCCCTCGGCCCACTGCCGGTTTTTGTCGAAAAGATCCTGAAGTCTGTTCACGGCGTCGCTCCTCCTGCAAAGTCGATTGCGTATCAAAAACACGTTTTACTTTTTAGTGCAAATAAAAAATTCCCCGCGCCCCCTTCCTTCGTGCTATAAAGCCCGCCCGGCGGCGGCGCGATTCCTTACTTTTTTTGTAACAGAATTCTAAACGCGTGGAAATTCTCTCGAAGCCCCTGAAATCGGCGCCGATCGGCGGTATGCTTTAGACAATCGGCATTGGCCTATTTGGAAAGGATTTTTCATGATGCCTGAAATTCCCCAACTCGGCACGCGCCTGCACGGCTTTGAGGTCACGGCCGTCAGCGACTTGCCCGAACTCAACCTGACCCTCATCGAACTGCGCCACCTGGCGACGGGCGCGCGCATGGCGCACCTGGCCAACGAGGATCCCAACAACCTCTTCGCCGTGGGCCTGCGCACCACGCCCCAGGATTCCACGGGCATCGCCCACATTCTCGAACACACGGTATTGTGCGGCTCGCGCCGCTTTCCGGTGCGCGACCCCTTCTTTTCCATGCTGCGGCGCAGTCTCAACACCTTCATGAACGCGCTGACCTCCAGCGATTGGACGCTCTATCCCTTCGCCAGCATGAACTCCAAGGACTTCTACAACCTGATGGACATCTACCTCGACGCGGTGTTTTTTCCGCGCCTGAGCGCGATGAATTTTCGCCAGGAAGGGCATCGCCTCGAATTCGCCGATCCCGCCGACCCCGCATCGCCCCTGGAATTCAAGGGCGTGGTCTACAACGAGATGAAGGGCGCCATGGCCGACCCCTCTTCCCTCATCGGCCGCCGCCTCAACCGCCATCTGTTCCCCACGGTCACCTACCATCATAATTCCGGCGGCGAACCGGCGGATATCCTCGACCTGACCCACCAGGCCCTGTGTGATTTTCACGCCGCCTACTACCATCCAAGCAACGCCTGGTTTTTCACCTACGGCAACCTGCCCCTGCGCGAGCACCTGCGCGTCATCGAGGAGCGCGCCCTCAAGGAGTTTCAGGCGCGCCCCCTGTCCTCCGAGGTGCCGCCGGAGCAGCGCTACAGCGCGCCCAAGCGGGTCACGGAAACCTTCGCCCTGGCCCCGGGCGAGCCCCTGGAGCGCCGCTCCATGGTGCAGGTGGCCTGGCTGACCTGCGACATCGCGGACAGCTTCGAGCGCCTGGCCTTCAACCTGCTCTCGGTGCTGCTCCTCGGCAACCCGGCGGCGCCCCTCTACAAGGCCTTGCTCGATTCGCGCCTGGGCACCAATCTGGTGCCGGGTTCGGGCTACCACGACGATTACCGCACCACGCTGTTCGCCGCCGGACTGCAAGGCACCGACCCGCAGCACAGCGAAGCCATCGAGAAGCTGGTGCTCGACACCCTGGGCGAAGTGGCGCGCACCGGGTTTTCCCGCGAGCGCATCGAGGGAGCCATTCATCGTTATGAATTCGGCCATCGCGAAGTCAGCGGCGACAGCTATCCCTACGCCCTGCTGCTGTGCATGCGCATGCTCGGCCCCTGGATGCACTGCGGCGACGCCCTCTCCGGTCTGCGCATCGGCGAGCATCTGGAGCGTCTGCGCCGCGAGCTCGACGCCGGGCCGTTCTTTGAGACTCTCATCCGCCGGCATTTGCTCGACAATCCTCATCGCGTCACCCTGACCCTGCGCCCCGATCCCGAGCAGCAGGAGCGCGAGGACCAGCAGATCGCCGCGCGCCTGGCGGACATCCGCGCGTCCCTGAGCCCCGCGGATGAACAGCGCCTGGTCGCCGAGGCCCTGGAACTCAAGCAGGCGCAGGAGACCGAGGAAGATGTCTCCTGTCTGCCGACCCTGGAACTAACGGACATTCCGGCCGAGGAACCGGCGGTGCCCTCGACCCCGGATCAACAAGGCGATGTGCCCGTGCACTGGTTCGACCAGCCGACCAACGGCATCGGCTATTTCATCGCCCACCTCGATGCCCGGACCCTGGATGCGCGCCACCTGCCCTACCTGCCCCTGTTCTGCTCGCTGCTCACCCAGATCGGCGCCGCCGGCCTGAGCTACCTGGAGATGGCCGAGCGCATGGAAGCCGGCACGGGAGGGATTTCCTTCTCGACGGAGGTTCTAGAGGACCCCGCCGACCCGCGCCGCTTCCAGGCCCTGGTGCAGGTCCGGGGCAAGGCCCTGGAGCGCAACCAGGACAAGCTCTTCGCCATTCTCGGCGACATCTGCGCGGCGCCCGACTTCAGCGACCGCGAGCGGCTGCGCACGGTGCTCGGCCAGATCCGAACCACCCTGGAGAACTCCATTCCCTCGGCCGGGCACAGTTATGCCGCCCGCGCCGCCGCCGCCAATCTGTCGCCCGCGGCGCGCCTGCGTGAAACCTGGTCGGGCCTGGAACTGGTGGCCCTGGCCAAACAGGCCGCCGCGCTCCAGGACGCGCAACTCGATGCCCTCGCCGGACAGATGCGCGACATCGCCGCCCAACTGTTGCGGCGCAACCGCCTGAGCTGCGCGGTGGTGGCCGAGGCGCGCCATTTTGCCCAGGTGCGGCCGGCCCTGGAAAGATTTCTCGCCGCCCTGCCCGCCGGGGCGCCGCCGGCGCACGACCCGTCGGCCTTCGAGCCCCACCCGGCGCGGCGCGGCTGGGCGGCGTCGGTGCCGGTGGCCTACGTGACCCGGGTGTTCCCCACCGTGGCCTACACCCATGCCGACAGCGGCGGGCTCATGGTGCTGGCCAAGCTGCTCAAGGCCGGCTACCTGCACCGCGAAATCCGCGAGAAGGGCGGCGCCTACGGCGGCATGGCCTCATCCAACCCGGAGACCGGTCTGCTCTCCCTGCTGTCCTACCGCGACCCCCATCTGACCCGCACCCTGCGCGTCTATGACGAGGCGGCGAGTTGGGCGGCGGCCGGCCGCTTCAGCGATCAGGACATCAAGGAGGCGATCCTGGCGGTTTTCGGCGAGATCGACAAGCCCCTCTCCCCCGGCGGACGCGGCTACCGCGAGTTCGCCAACACCCGCCAGGGACTTAGCCTGGAGATGCGCCAGGAACTGCGCCGCAAGGTGCTGGCCACCGACCGTGCGACCCTGCGGCGCCTCGCCCAGGCGTATCTGATCGAGGGACGCGGGCGCAGCGCCGTGTCGGTGCTGGCCGGGGAAGACAGTCTCAAGCAGGCGAACCAAGAGCTGGGCGAGGAAGGCCTGGAGATTCGCAAGATTTGAACGATGGGCGGGCGTAGGGGCGAGGCACGGCCTCGCCCCTACGACGTGTTTTTAGGTTTGGTAAAACGGGTGGCCGGGGCGTTCCAGGGGTCATCGGGCCAGGGATGCTTGGAATAGCGGCCGGCGAGCTCCTTTTTCACCTCGGGATAGACGTTGTTCCAGAAGCTGCGCAGGTCCTGGGTGACGGCCAGGGGTCGCCGGGCGGGGGACAACAGGTGGATGAGCACCGGCACCCGTCCCCTGGCCAGGCGCGGCGTTTCGGCCAGGCCGAAGAGCTCCTGAAGTTTGACGGCCAGCACCGGTGGGCCCTCGACTTCGTAATCCAGGCGAATGCGCGAGCCGCTCGGCACCGCGAGATGGGTGGGCGCCTCGCGCTCCAGACGCTGGCGGCGCGGCCAATCGAGCAGGCCATGCAGCGCCTCCAGCGGATCGAGACGTTCCAGGTCGGCGCGGCCGCGACAGGCGTCGAGAAACGGCCCAAGCCACTCGTCCAGGGTGTCGAGCAAGACGTCCGGCGCGACTTCGGGCCAGGAGCCCTCGCGGTCCTGACCGGACAGAAATCGCAACCTGGCCAGAAACTGTCGGCTTTCGGCGCTCCAGCCCAGCACCTCCAGTCCCAGCCTTCTGATCCCCGCGAGGAGCGCCGCCGTTCGTTCCTCGGGATGTGCCTGGGCGGGTCGCTCGCGCAAGATCAATGCCCCCAGTCCCTGCACCTCGCGAGCCGTCACGCGCTCCTCGCGCTCATCCCAGCCCACCTCGCGGCGCCAACCAAGGCGCGCGGCAAACTCGTCCTCAAGCAACTCGCGCGAGAGCCGACTGGCCAGGCGAATATCCCCCTCGCCCCGCTCGCCACCGAAAATTTCCACGGCCACCAGAAACGGCGGTGCTTGCAGAGCGGAAAAACGCGACAAGCGCGCGCCGCGCCCGTTGGCCAGCAAATAGCGGTCGCTGCCGGGCTCACGCTGCCGGGCGACGCGATCAGGATAGGCTGCCGCCAGCAAACGCCCCAGCACCCCCCAGGAAACCGGCTCGGCATCGGCTGCGGCCCCCAAGCGCCCCAGCCATTGCCCCGCGGCCTGAAGCGCGGCACGCAGGGCGCCGGCGTCCGCACCGGCGGGCAGGTCGCGGCCCTGGGAGCCGCGCCAGCGTTCCAAAGCCTCAAGGCGTGCGAACAAATCCGAATCGGCGGTATGCCGGGCCTCCCCCGCGCCGCGCAGAACGTCGCGCTCGGCCAGCAGCGCCGCCAGATCGCAGGCCAGGCGCGGCACCTCCAAATCCCGACCGCGCAGCATCAGCGCCGCCAGGCGCGGATGGGCGCCCAGTTCACTCAAGGCCGCTCCGCGCGCGGTAATGCGCCCGGCATCGTCCAGCGCCCCGAGGGCGCGCAACAGCTCCCGCGCTCCGGCCAGGGCACCGGGGGATGGCGGGTCGAGCCAGCTCAGGCTTTGCGCGTCACTGATGCCCCAGCGCGCCAGATCCAGGGCCAGTTCGGCAAGATCGGCCTGACGGATTTCCGGAGGGGTGAAGGGCAACAGGCTGCCCTGGGTCGCCGCGCTCCACAGGCGATAGCAGACTCCCGGCCCGAGGCGCCCAGCGCGGCCCGCCCGCTGCGTCGCCGAGGCGGCCGAGATACGCACCGTTTCGAGGCGGGTCAGGCCGCTGCCCGGCTCGAATCGCGCCTGGCGCGCCAGGCCGCTGTCCACCACCACCCGCACGCCTTCGATGGTCAAACTGGTCTCGGCGATATTGGTCGCCACCACCACCTTGCGCCGCGCTCCGGGCAGAATCGCCCGCTCCTGTTCGGCAAAGGGCAGATCGCCGTACAGGGGACAAAGGTCCACCTCCCGCGTTGCGCCGGCCTGCGCCAGAGCCGCACAGCAGCGCCGGATCTCTGGTGCGCCGGGCAGAAACACCAGCACGTCTCCCTGCGTTTCCGCAAGGGCGCGCAGCACCGCCCGCGCCGCCACCTCTTCCGGCGGCCCCTGGGAATCCTGGTCCAGGTAGCGGATGTCGAGGGGATGGGCGCGCCCGGCGCTGGTGATGAGGGGCGCGTCACCGAGCAGGCGGCTCACCGGCTCGGCATCGAGGGTGGCGGACATGACCAGCAGCCGCAGATCCTCGCGCAGGCCCTGCTGGGCGTCGCGGCACAGGGCCAGGGCCAGGTCGGAGTGCAGGCTGCGTTCGTGGAATTCGTCGAAAATCACCAGGCCCACACCCTCCAGGGAGGGATCGGTTTGCAGGCGGCGGGTGAGGATGCCCTCGGTGACCACCTCGATGCGGGTGCGCGCCGAGACCCGCCGCGTGAAGCGGATGCTGTAACCGACCCGCCCGCCCACGTCCTCGCCGAGCTGCGCCGCCAGGTAACGCGCCGCGTTGCTCGCCGCCAGGCGGCGCGGTTCGAGCATGAGAATGTTTTTCCCCGCCAGCCAGGGCTCGTCGAGCAGCGCCAGGGGCACGCGCGTGGTTTTGCCGGCGCCGGGCGGCGCCTGAAGCACGGCGGCGTCGCGGGTTGCCAGGGCGTCACGCAGGCACGGCAGAACCGCGTCGATGGGCAAGGCGATTTTCGTCATAAGCGGCTCGGAGCGGGTAAACTAGGTGCAGAGCGGCGACCATGGAGCGCGCCGCCCAGGAGAAAGGAGCGAACAACCGTGAACAAAACGTCTTGGCTGGGGATGGTCATTTGGCTGACCCTGAGCCTGTTGCATTCTGGTCCCGCTTGGGGAGAAGCCAGGAACCTCGTCGCCTACGCCATCGAGAATCCGCGCGCCGGCCGCAATCTGACGCCCTGGGGTCTGGGCCCCCTGGCGGCCTGGGGCAATCGTTCGGCGCTGCTCTATCATGACGCCTCGGGCCAGGACTGGATTTACCTGCAAGACCGCGCCGGCTGGGAAAAGCACCTGCGCCTGCCGGGCAAACTGACGCCCAATGATCGCGCCAACGCCGGCTACGTCTTTACCGCGCCCGAGGATTTCTGGCTGTGGTCGGGCGTGCTGGGGCGCACCCAGTTGCGCCATTACCGCCTGAATGGCGCGGCGGGCGACAGCGACGCGCTGACCCTGGTGGAGGAAATCGCCGTCGGCGATGAGGCCACCCGGCCCGGAGGCCTCATCGCCCTGGCCAATGGCGCGCTGGTCGGAGTCTGGCACCAGTTCACCCGGCATGAGGATCGCCATCTCGAAATCGGCATCCTCTACCGCTCGCCCGAAGGCCGCCGGACAACTCTTGCGCCCCTGCGGATCCCGGGGCACGGCGGGACTCCCGTCGCCACCCGCTGGGCCCTGGCCCAGCATCCCGCCGACGGCAGCGTCTGGGCCTTTCTCAAACGCGACAGCTACCGGGAAATCACCGCCCTGCGCCTGGTGGAAGAGGCCGGAGGGCTCAGGGTCGACGGGTTGCAAACCGATTTCATCGATCGCCGCCGGCAAGAGCATGCGCCGGAGAGCGAATTTCCCTACCTCACGGCCGTCGCCGACCTGGAGCGCAAGCTCATCCTGCTGGCCTATCAGAATGTCCGCCAGCAGATTTTCCACTTGAGCGACGAGCAAGGCCGCCTCATCGGCGGCACCTGCCCGGCACCCGCCGGGACGACGACCACGCCCCATCTCTTCGACAAGGGCGCGCAGCTGAGCATCGCCGAAATCGCCGGCGACGGCCGGCTGTCCTTTGTCGCCCTGCCCGCCTACACCGAACGCGTGCGCCCCTTCGGGCTGGTGGCCGACGGCGGCGTTCTGCTGATGTTCGAGGGGGCTGGCTGCCGCGCCCATGGGGAAGCCGCAAACCAGCGCGGCGCGGAAATCTTCCTCGCGCGCCATGACCGGGCCTGGCAGCCCCTGCAGCGCATCGGCCAGGCCGTGAAGGTCAGCAATACCCTCGCCTCGCACATCTTTTTCAATCCGGGCTGGCCGCAGTTCGTGGTGCGCCTGGACGACGGCCGGCTCTACACCATCGAGCGGCGCTGAACCGGCGCTTAAACCACGAACTCGCGGAAGCGCCGTACCGCCTCGCCGATGCCGTCCTCGCTGACATTGCCCAGGGCGATGCGCAGGTAGGGCGTTAAGCCCGGCCCGAAGATTTCCCCCCCCAGGGTCAGCACGCCCGCCTCTTCGAGCAGCAGGCGCGCGACCTGACGCCCCGTGTGGCCGGGAAAGGGATGGCGTACCCAGGCGAAAAACGAGCCGCTGGCCACCAGGCGAAAGGGGTTGCCGGGCGCGCGGAATTGCTCGACGAACAGGTCGTGGCGCCGCTGCATGCGCGCGCGGTTGGCCGCCACCCAGTCACCGAGATGCTCCACGCCGTGAAGAATGGCCTGCTGGGTGAGGCGCGGCGCGCACACCGCCATGGTGTCCTGCGCCTTGAGGGCATGATGGAGAAAGTCGGGAGAGGCCGCCAGCACCCCGGCACGCAGACCGGTCAGGGCGAAGGTCTTGCCGAAGGAGGTAATGTGGATGAAATGATCCTCCCAGGCCGGATCGGTGAACAGCTCGTGGGGGCGCGCACCGCCGGCAATGAACTCGCCGTAGGTTTCATCGAGGATCAGCGCCACGTCGTTTTTTTGCGCCAGGTGAAAAATTTCGGCGAGCACCTCGGGCGGCGTCACCACGCCGGTGGGGTTGCTGGGGGTGACCAGCAGCAGGGCACGGGTGCGACTGTTGATGCGCGAGGCCAGGGCGCGCACCTCGGGCACGCCGCCGCGCTCCTCGTCAAAAGGCACGAAGACGGCGCGAATGCCGAGCATGTCCAAGGCCATCACATGGTCGAAATAATAGGGCACGACCACCACCACCTCGTCCCCGGGGCGACACAGCGTGACCAGCGCCAGCCAGAACGCCTGGCTCGCGCCGATGGTCAGGCAAAGGTTGCGCGGCAGCATGACCGCGCCGTAGCGCCGGCGGTAATACGCGCACAGGCCTTCGCGCACCTCGGGCAGCCCTTCGTCCGGGGAATAGCGGTAGGTGGCGGGTTCGTCGAGGCGGGTGCGCAGGTGCTCGACCAGGGCGGGCGCCGGCGGATAGGAGGGCACCGCCTGGCACAGATCGACCAAGGGCCGGTCCTGGGGATGGCGGCGCGCCGCCACCCATTCCCAGACTTCGGAAATGGGCGGAAAACCGACTTCGCGGATGTGGGGGTTGATGGGGAATTTCATGCGCGCCGCAGGATTTCCACCAGCAATTCGGCCACCTGGGACATATCGGCGATGCTCACCGATTCGTCGAGGGTATGCACGTTGGTCATGCCGGTGCCGAGAATCAGGGTCTCGATGCCGTGGGCGTTGAAGATGTTGGCGTCACTGCCGCCTCCGGCGGAGCGCACGGTGATGGGACGACCCAAAGCCAGCCCGGCCTCCTGCACCAGGCGCACCACGGGCGCATCGAGGGACACGTGCATCATCGGATAATCGGAGAGGATCTCCCAGGTGACCTCGGCGGCGACAAGGGCGCCGTCGATCTCCTTGCGCATCGCGCGCGCCGCCGCCAGGAAACAGCCGACCATGTGCTCGGTCTGCTCCTCCAGGCGACGCGGATCATGGCTGCGCGCCTCGCCTTCGAGCACCACGCGCTTGGCGACGATGTTGGTCGCCTGGCCGCCGCTGATGGTGCCGATGTTGGCCGTGGTGTCCTCGTCGACCCGTCCGAGGCGCATGGCGGCGATGGCGCGCGACGCCACCTCGATGGCGGAAATGCCCCTTTCCGGAGCGATTCCGGCATGGGCCTCGCGGCCGAGCACCTCGATGCGCAGCTTGTTGGCGCAGGGCGCGCGATGGATGGCCAGATCCACCCCGGAGGTATCCAGGGCCAGGCCGCGACGGCTCCGGATCAGGGAAAAATCGAGGTGCTTGGCGCCCAGCAGCCCCACTTCCTCGCACACCGTCACCACCACCTCCACCGGCCCGCGAGGGATGCCGCGCTCGCGCATGACGTCCAGGGCCTCGATGATCTCGGCGATGCCCGCCTTGTCGTCGGCGCCGAGCACCGTGTCGCCGGCGCTGGTAAACACCCCGTCGCGCAGCACCGGCCGCACCCCGGCCGCCGGTTCCACCGTATCCATGTGCACCGAGAGCATGAAAGGCGGGATCTCGCGCCCGGCGGCGGGGAAATGGGCGATGAGGTTGCCGCTTTCGCCGTTGATGCGCGCGGCGGCGCCATCGAAACGAACCTGCCCGCCGAGGCGGGTCAGACGGTCTTGCAAATAGCGGGCGATTTCTCCCTCGCCGAAGGAGGGGCTGGCAATGGCCGCCAGCCGGGCGAATTCCTCAGCGATACGTGCCTGATTGATCATGAACGGACCTCGTCACGCGGGTATTTTCAGCAAAATCCCCAAAGGGAACGGCTACAGTTGTACCCTAGTTGGCCAAGGAAGAAAAGGCCCTTGGCGGACAATTCGGGCTGGACAAACGGCGAAAAAGGTTGCTAGTATTCGACGGATTTAATCCTTCCTTCTTAACGGACGCGCGGCCTCTGGTGCTCGCGTCCCCAGGAATCGGCAAAGGTTTTGCCATGACCATGGATTACAATCCGCCCACCCGCTCCACGGCCCGGCGCAAAGCCTCCCGGCGCCTGCCGACGGCGATCCTCATTGCCTGCCTGGTTCTATCCCTCGCCCTGATCCTGCTGCGCTCCGGCATCACCCCGACGGAAGCGCGCATCGCCGCCGAGCCCTCCGGCCCACCCCAGGTCGCGCCCCTCGAGGACTTTGAGGAGGTGCCGGCCAGTACCAGCGAGACCATTTCCGGCGTCATTCGTTCGGGGGAAACCCTCTCGGTATTGCTCCGCGAATATCTGTCCTCCCAGGAAATCCACCGCCTCAGCGAAAAGAGCAAAGCCGTTTTCCCCCTGACCGGCCTGTGCGTCGGCCAGCCCTACCAGGTGTGTCTCGACGACGGGGGATTCGAGAGCTTTCTCTACGAAATCGACCGCAACGAGCAGCTGCTGATCCGCAAGATCGACGAGAAATTCGAAATCAGCCGCGTTCCCATCGCCTACACCGTCGAAGTCGAGGTGGTGGGCGGGACCATCTCCTCCAACCTGTTCAGCGCCGTGACGCGGATCGGCGAGTCGCCCGAACTGGCCATCGCCCTGGCGGATATCTTCGCCTGGGACATCGACTTCATCCTCGATATCCGCGAAGGCGACTCCTTTCAGGCGGTGGTGGAAAAGCGCTACCGCGAGGGTGCGCCGGCCGGCTACGGCCAGGTGCTGGCGGCGGAATTCGTCAACCAGGGCACGACCTACCGCGCCATCCGCTTCCAGGACGGCGAACGCCGCGCCGACTATTTCGACCCCGAGGGCAAGAGCCTGCGCAAGGCCTTTCTCAAGGCGCCCCTGGAATTCACCCGCATTTCCTCGGGCTTTACCCTGCGCCGCTTCCATCCCATCACCAAGAGCTGGAAGGCGCATCCGGCCATCGACTACGCCGCGCCCACGGGTACCCCCATCATGAGCGTCGGCGACGGCACCATCGCCCGTATCGGCCGCACCAAGGGCAACGGCAATTTCATCCAGGTGCGCCACACCAACGGCTACGAAACCATGTACCTGCACATGAGCCGCTTCGCCAAGGGCATGGCCCAGGGACGCAAGGTCAAGCAGGGCGAGGTCATCGGCTACGTCGGCGCCACCGGCCTCGCTACCGGCCCACACCTGTGCTTCCGCATGACCAAGGGCGGCGAGCCGGTCAATCCCCACAAAATCAAGCCACCCTCGGCGCCGGCCATCTCCCGGGATAACATGGCGGCTTTCAAGGCCGCCGCCGCGCCCCTGCTGGCTCGCATCGACGGCGGCGAACTCCGCCAAACCCAGTTCGACCCCTCCACGCGCTAGGATCGTTCCCGGCCCTTGCCAAACAACCGAACATCTCCGATAATGCCCTCTTGGCATTTTCCCCCGGAGAGGTTGCATGGCCATCAAACTCGGGACCCTGCTGGTGCAAACCGGCCTGATCACCCTTAACGAACTCGACGAAGCCCTCAAATTCCAGACCATCTTCGGCGGCAAGCTGGGCACCAACCTCATCGAAATGGGCCTGGCCGAGGAAGAAGACATCGCCCGCCTGCTCAGCCGCAAGCTTCATGTGCCCTACGCCGGCAGCGAGCAGTTGCTCGACATCCCCGCCGGCACCATTAAGTTGCTGCCGGTGGAACTGGCGACCAAATACAAGGTCGTTCCCTTTCACCAGGAAAAAATGCGCCTGCACCTGGTCATGATGGATCCCGGCGATCTGCGCGCGGTGGATGAAATCGGCTTCATCACCGGCATGGCCATTCGCCCCATGGTCGCGCCCGAGGTCAGCCTGGTGCTGGCCCTGGAGAAGCACTACGGCATCGAGCGCGACAAGCGCTACATTCCCGTCATCAAGCAGGTCCTCAAGCGCCGAAGCGAGGCTCCGCCCAAAGCCCCTGGGCCGACACCCGCGCGGGCGCATCAGGAAAATCCGCAAGGGAATGCGTCGGGTTCCTGGCGCGAAAGCGTCAACCGTTATTCCATCGATCAGCTGTCCTCGGCCCTGGCTGATATTCGGAAGCGCGAGGAGGTGGCCGCGCGCGTTCTGGATTTCGTCGGTCAACGCTTCGAGCATGCCGCGTTCTTCCTGGTACGCAACCAGCAGGCAAGTGGCTGGCAAGCGCGCATCAAGAGCAAGCCGGTGACGGGATTCGAGGGCTTTTCCCTGAACCTCGACCAGCCCTCGATCCTCAAGACCGTCGTCGAAACCCGCAGCTTTTATCTCGGCACCCCGCCCGACACGCCCGCCGACCAGGGCATTTTTCGCGCGCTCCACCAGCGGCTTCCCGAAACCGCGTTGCTGCTTCCCATCGTCATGCAGGGGCGCGTCATCTGCATTCTCTATGTCGCGGGTCCGGCGGACAAGATCAACGACGCCTTCTTCGAACTGCAAAAGGTGGTGCAGAAAGCCACCCTGGCCCTGGAGATCCTCATCCTGCGCAACAAGATCCTCATGACCTGACGTGAATTACCTGGTCCATCTCTACCTCTCCGACGGCAGCGACGGCGGGCTGCTCGGCAACCTCATGGGCGATTTCGTCAAGGGCGCCCTGGACGAGAGTATCCCCGCGGACATCCGCGCCGGCCTTCATCAGCACCGCCTCATCGACGCCTTCGCCCAGGGCAATGCCCACTTTCGCCGCAGCAAGCGCCGACTCCCCGAGAGCTTCGGCCACTGCAAGGGCGTGCTGGTCGACGTGTTCTACGATCATCTCCTCGCCCGCGACTGGGAGCGCCACCACCCGCGCCCCCTGGCGGACTTCGCCGCGCACGTCCATGCCCTGCTCGAAGCGCACTTCGACCGGCTGCCCCCCGGGTTGCAGGAGGTGGCGCCGCGCATGATCCGGCACAACTGGCTGGTCTCCTACCGCGAGATCGACGTCGTCGGCCGTGTGCTGGAACGACTTGCCGCGCGCCTGTCGCGCCCCACCCCCCTCGCCCGGGGTCTGTCGGCCCTGCTGGCCGATTACCCCCAATTCGCCGAGGATTGCCGCCTCTTTCTTTTGGACGCGCAAACCTTCCTGCAAAAGAATCCGCCGGAGTCATTCCCCCTCAATCCCGCGAGATAATCGCGCCACCCGCCTTGACCTTCACCCCTCCCTTGCTAGACTCCCAGGGACAATTCCGCTGTCATTATCAACGATTTTGGCTATCCAGGGAGGCAAGCATGCGCGTTTCGCCATGGTTCGAGGGGTTGACGTTGG